>CAZVYE010000159.1:0-8275 GCA_964630895.1 uncultured Gammaproteobacteria bacterium
GTAAGATTTACCAGAGCGGTAACCAGGAAGTGCGCGCGTTAGACGGTGTCGATATAGAAGTGAAGTCCGGAGAGTTTGTAGCCATTACCGGTCGATCTGGTTCCGGAAAATCGACGCTGCTAAACGTATTGGGTTGCATGGACAAGCCGAGCAAAGGCAGGTACGTGTTAGCTGGCGATGACGTAGCAACATTGGACGACGATGCCCTGTCCGACGTTCGCGGTAAGCACATCGGATTTATTTTTCAAAGCTTTCACCTCTTGCCCAAGCTTTCGGCGCTGGGCAATGTAATGCTGCCGCTACGCTATGAAAGACCCCACACGACCGCCGACGGAGAAGCCAGGGCGAAACAATTACTAGAGCGGGTAGGTTTGGCGGATCGCATGCATCACAGACCAAACCAACTTTCTGGAGGACAGAGGCAACGTGTCGCCATCGCCAGGGCGCTGATTAACCAGCCCGCTGTATTGCTGGCAGACGAACCTACCGGAAATTTGGATAGCACCACCTCGGAAACCATTCTGAGTTTGTTGCAGGAGCTCAATCACAATGGACAGACCATTGTGATGGTGACCCACGAGCCCGAAATTGCGCAGCATGCGGGACGTGGCATCGAGATGCTGGATGGAAAGGTAGTGCACTGATGATCAGGCAACTCACAATAGCCATAGTGTTCCTCGCCAGTGCCACCTCCGCGCAATCCGAATTATTGGTTACCGGCCGCATCGAGTCGGCTAAAACTCAACGTATTATTACGCCACTAACCAACACAAATCAGCAGCAAATCACCTACCTGGCTGACGAAGGCACGCAGGTTCAGATTGGCGACGTAGTTGCTCGCTTTGATGGTACCCAGGCGGACAGCCAATTTCGGGCCGAAGAAGAGGCCTTAATTAGCGCGCAAGCACAAGCAGACAAGAACACAGCTCAGCTAGCGCTGGATTTAGACCTCGCCGAAACAGATCACGAGCAGGCCAAAATACGATTTGAGCTGGCAAAGATTGAGGCTGCCGTGCCCGCAAACGTAATCGGCGAGCTCGATTACTCGGAAAATCAGCTAGCTTTGGTTGAGGCGGAAGACGACCTTGCAGAAGCTGAGAAAAAGTTGGCCATCGCCCGGCAGCGAGTGGTAGAAAAGGCCAAGGAGTCCCGATTGGATTTGGACCGAAAGCAGGCCCGTTTAGACCGGTGGACAAACTTGAAGGAAGATTTGGAAATCACCGCTGCGCAATCAGGTGTTGTGTTACACGGTTCGCATCCTTGGACCGGCAATAAGTTTCAAGCGGGCGACCAAGCCCAGTCAGGCTTGGAAATAGCATCGATTTCCGATTTAGACAAACTCATCGTAGTTGCATGGCTCAATGCCGTGGATTTACCCAAGGCAGATTTGGAATCCGGCGTTGTCGTGCATTTTGATGCGCTTCCAGGCATCTCTCTCAATGGAGAGATCATGGCTGTAGACCAAGCTGGAAGCGCTATGCCCCAGTGGGGTGATGCGCTGTACTACCGGGTAGAGGTCAGTCTGAACAGCCCTCCAGCGAATTTGTTGCCGGGGATGAGCGCGTTAGTGCGGGTACAAGAGTCATGAGCAAGCACGCAATATCCATTTGTATTGTTGGAATGCTATTGGGATGCGTTAGTGAAGAACCCATAGAAGAGAAGTCCAGAACGTTGGAAGCTCCGGCATCCATCAAGGTAAGCGGTGAGATCGCTGCTGCCCAGTCTGACGCCATTTCGCCGCCACAGCTTCCCAATATTTGGCGCTACACCATTGCCTACATGGCGCCGGACGGTCAAAAAGCCTTTCCGGGAATGCCTGTACTGAAATTTGACACCAAGGAAATTCAGGACAATCTGATTGAGAAAAAGGCCCAGTTGGCCAGCAAAGAAAGCGAGCTAAATCGACTAAAAGTTCTCAATACGGAACAGATTGAAGAGTTACAGCTGACCCAGGAAGAAAATCTCGCCGAAGAGAAAAAGGCACAGCAAAAGGCCGCTCTCCCAGCAGAACTGATCGCTCGAAAGGACTACCAAAAACATCAGCTCAACGCCAAGTTAGCGGAGTTGAGCGTGCAGCGAAGCCGTCTGGACCTGGAGGGCCAGAAAGCCGTACTGGCCAATGAACAGAAGATTCTGGAAAGTGAGATTAAGCGGCTGCGAGACGAGATAGAACAGCTTCAGACCAACATCTCCAGAATGGAATTTTCTGCCAGTCGCCAGGGCGTCGTCATCCACAAATCGCATTGGAATGGCAACAAATTCGATGTGGGTGATTCCGTTTGGGGCGGCAGACGTATCATGGAAGTTGCCGACCTGAATGCGCTGGTTGTGGAGCTGGAGATTCCTGAGCGAGATTTGTCGCAGGTTGCTCCGGGCCAGGCCGTAAAGTTTAGACTGGACGCTGTGCCTGACCGTCAATTTGAAGGAATAGTCACGGAGGTTGGTAAAGTCGTACGCACGCGTTCTGCCGATCAACCCGCAATGGTGGTGGACGCAACGGCAACCATTGAGTCCGCAGACCCTAAACTGATGCGTCCTGGAATGCGTATCACGGCAGAAATTCTTGGGAAAGGAAGCAGCTAATGCGCGCAATCATTTGCATAATGGCTGCCAGTTTTCTGGTGGGCTGCCAAAAAGAGGAATATCAGTTACCACTGCTTGCAGCAGAGCCCACTTCGTTTGAAGTGGTGATCCATGCAGAGGGCGAACTGGCAGCGGTAGATTCAACACCCATCACGGTGCCGGCGTCTGCCGGTGGGCCCCAAACGCTAGCCTGGATTCATCCCGCCAACGCACCCGTGTCGAAAGGCCAGGTCGTTGCCCGATTTGACGCCTCCGACTACCAGATTCAAGCCAGCGACGCAGAAGCCGAGTTAGCCAAATTGCAGCTGGGCATGATCGATACCGAACGACAGCTGGATTTTTCCACCTTCGAATTATCCAACCGTTCGGATGTCGTGGATTTTGAAGTGGACATGGCACAGCGGTTTAACGTCGAAAATGACATGCTTTATTCTCGCCTCGAGATGATTGATGCAGCACGCAACCAGGAATTCCTGGAGTTTGAAGAAGACTATTTGGGGCGCATGCGTGAACACTACGAGACCAAAACCAGCGCCGAGAAGGAAGTGTTGGATACTCAAATGAATGCCCAGCAGGCAAAACTTAATCGAAGCCAGGCGGGAATGTCATCACTGGAAATCGTTGCGCCCCATGACGGTATGTTTCTCTACGAAAAGAACTGGTGGGGCCAAGAGCCCAGCGTCGGCCAAACACTCTTTCCCGGAACGAAACTTGCCAAACTGCCGGATCTGAAACAAATGAAAGCTAGGCTTTACGTACCTGAGATGGCTGGCGTGGGATTGACCACAGACTTAGAAGTCCAGGTTACGCTTGATGCGCATCCAGACCGGCAGATTGCCGGCAAGGTGTTAAGTGTCAGCCAAAGCGCGCAACCAAGACAGCGGGAAAATCCGGTCAAATACTTCACCGTAGACGTGCTCTTGAACGAAGCAGACCCGAACTGGATCCGTCCAGGGATGTGGGCGGAAGCTAAGATTTACGTCGTTCGAAAACAGGGCGTAATCGCCGTGCCCAATCAGGCAATTTATCAGGACAACGGTCTCACCTGGGTCTACATCCAGGATGGTGACACATTCATCCAGAAGCCAGTGGAACTTGGCTTACGTGGCCAATCCCGTTCTGAACTGCTGAATGGCGTTCAACCCGGGGATAAAATAGCTTTGGTAAAGCCCCCCGAAGCCCACGCATCGGACTCCGGAGCCGGCTAATGCAACTTTCTGCAAGTTTTATTCAAGCGCTACAGGAAATGGCGGCGCATAAGCTGCGCACGGCCCTGACATTATTGGGCATGGTATTCGGCGTAGGCGCGGTCATCGCAATGCTCAGCATCGGCGAAGGCGCAGAGCGCGAGGCCATGCGCATGATCGATTCCATGGGGCTGCGCAATATTGAAGTACGTGCACGCGAGTTTGATCCTGAGACGCTTAAAGAGCTTAGAGAAGATTCGTTGGGCCTGTCTATGGCAGACCTGCGTTCGGTGCGAGAAACTTTGCCCTTCATCGACGACGATGGCGCCGAGAAGCGAGTAAAAACCTATAGCCTGTTTTCTCTTGAAGGAAAAAGCGACGCTGCGGTAGTAGCAGTCACGCCAAGTATGTTTTCGCTCAGCAATTTTTCACCGTCTTCGGGGCGTATGTTTACTGCTGAGGACAATAATGAATTTGCCCAAGTCGCTGTGCTTGGGGCGCAGGCTGCACAGGAACTATTTCCATCGGGAGACGCCGTAGGCAAGGCAATCAAGATCAACCATCTATGGCTGGAAGTGGTCGGGATCCTGGCAGATAAGTCGCTTGGTGCCGACGAATTCCAAGGCGTTAAGCTGGGCAATGAGCGTAACCAGATTTTTGTCCCACTCAAGACCGCTAAGAAGCGATTAAAGTTTGATCCGCTGGAGGACGAGCTTGATGCGTTTCGCGTGCAGTTATCGCAAGGTGTCTCGCCTCAATCTGCCGCCAGCGCCCTGAGTCATCTACTGGAACGCCGCCACAACGAGACTGACGATTTTGAACTGGTTATTCCGGCTGCACTGTTGGCACAACAAAAAGAAACTCAGCGAATTTTTACCATCGTAATGGCCTGCGTAGCCGGTATATCTCTTCTGGTTGGCGGCATTGGCATCATGAATATCATGCTTGCGACCGTCTTGGAGCGCACCGGCGAAATTGGACTGCTGCGGGCACTGGGAGCTCGCAAGGCGGATATCCAATGGCAGTTTCTGGTGGAAAGCTTTACCGTTTCTGCGGCCGGTGCGTTGCTGGGAATTGTGTTTGGCGTAGTCCTGGCCAGCATCATCCAACAGTTTGCTGACTGGCCTGTAGCCTGGGCACCCAGCGCAATCTTACTGGCAGTGAGCATTTGTCTCATTACCGGAGTGGTGTTTGGATATTATCCGGCAAGACGGGCAGCGGAGCTCGATCCAATTAAGGCATTGCAGAGCGACTAACTCGCAGGTAAATCGCAAAGCGGAGCAATTGGGCCGCATGCCTGATCTTTGGACTGAATACGGCTGCCATGTTTTGTTCAGTGGCGCCGTTGTAGCCACGCATCGAACCGCCTACTTACGCTGGGCGCGTCGACAAACATCGGTTCAGAATGCTCCTCAAGGCCAAGCTCCGACTCCCACTTGGTAACCCGTTCCACGGCCGTGTCAAAAGCTGCCTTTAGGCTGTCAGCCTGTGCCAGATTATCTTCAAATAGCGCCCTGCCGAAATAGGTAAAGTCGTTCTCATCAGCACATCCAAATGAAGTACGATCCGCACGAGCCGCAGTCACGACCACTGTCGATTCGTCTTGCAGATAGGGCACAAACGTACCTGAGTAACAGGCGGATACCACGACCACGCGGTTCTGTACCGAGACTCCGTCTAACATTTGCTTTAGTTCTACAGCGGTCAGGTCAGGCAGCTTCAGCCCAGTCGATTTGATTGAGAACTCACCTGCCCGGGTTCCATGGCTGGATAGATAGACAAATAAAATATCTTCAGCCGGATCCATCAGCTCGTCCACAGCCTTTAGCGAACGCTTGAGACTGGTCCTGGTAGCCATCGGCTGAGTTGCGAACTCCATCCGGGTGTTGGCAAGTGCTACGACCCGCGCCCCAATTTTCATTTCATTGGCAAACAATTCCGCGGCATAGCTGGTTTCTCGGTAAAACACTTCCTGAGTGCCGTCGCCGCCAAGTATCACAGCGTACACATCCACCTCTCCAGGTGTCTGCGGCTGCAAGCTTTTCAGCGCATCATCCAGCAACTTCGATTGCGTATAGAGCGCACCTTCACCCAATAACTCCGCCGGACTGTGGTCTGGTACGGCCGCCCCAAATAAGCCACCAACCATGTCCATGGCTCCTGCCAACCAGGACTTTTCCTCGACGAAATCGTCATATGCAAAGGTACCCTTCTGGACCGTGCCGTCGGACCAAGTCAACGTGCCCTCGCCGTGGTACATAAATCCGTAGAACTCACCGACGTAGTGCGTTCCATCCTCTCTAAAATGCTCTCCAGCTCCCTGAATGATTCCATCTTCAAACTGGCCAATGTAGCGGTCGCCACTAGCAGTTTTGTACTCTCCCTCGCCATCAAACTGCCAATTTTCAAAAGTGCCCTGATAGATACTTCCGGCCCCGTCTTTCCAACTGCCACTAATAATTGCCCCACGAAGAAACGCTCCAGAAAACTCGCCTCCCCTGGCAAGCTCCATCGTACCTTCACCCTGTGGCGCCCCAAATGCCAGCTCTCCCACATATGTGGCACCGTCCGCATAGGCGAGCTTGCCTTCACCATGCGGTGCGCCATGCGCAACCAACCCGGAGTACTGGCCACCGTCAGCAAACTCAAACGTGCCGGTTCCGTGGGGCTCTCCGTGAGTAAACTCGCCAATGTAAACGGTCCCGTCTGCCTTAACCAATCGACCCTCGCCGTGAGCCGCGCCATTCTCCATAACGCCCTGAAACTCCGCGCCGGATGCATACTCTATTATTCCTTTACCATCCATAACACCATCTCGAAAGTCACCGGTATACAGGTCTCCATTGGCCTTACGGAGTTGACCCTTTCCATGCAGACGTCCGTCTACCAGCGGACCGGCATAGACACTCCCATCCGGCAGCGAGAGCGTTTGCCCTGGCTCCGAATCATTAACGTTTGCTGCTGCGATAGCGAACCACAAAATAGCGCATGAAAAAATCATATGTGTTGAATACCGGTTATGCGTTCATTCTATAAATGAGAAGTTTAGGGTCCCGCGAACTCTCAGGGCTCTGGCGACTTTTGCTAGTTGTGCCGATGGCAGCGTTATCCCATCAAATGGTAACAGTTGCGACACAAGTGAATGCATACGATATGTGCATGATTGTCTGCTACGATGCAAACTCGACAACTAATGAGGGTAAGGGAAATGAGGCTAAGTGCACCAAATCAGACCGTGTTCATTATTGCTGCTATTCTGGCAATACTCGCCGTAGTGTCTACATTTGTGGTGATTCAGTTTGTGACCGCCAATGCGTTTTGGATACTCACAGCGGCCTTTGTTGTCCTTGCGTTAGGCAACCTAATGAAAGGCATGTGACGAGCAAAGTAACCAACTTGAAAATCAAACCCATCGAGCCAGAGCTGCATGCTCTGGCTCCGCTAGACAGCCCAAAACGCTAATAACCCTTCTCGAAATCAACCACGTTAAGTAATGCCTCGCCGCGGTAGTATCTGCCCAGATTTTCCAAGGCAATGGCCAACGTGCGTTCAAACGATTCGTCGGTGTAAGCGGCCACGTGCGGTGTAATTACGACGTTTTCCATAGTCCACAGCTGATGAGAAGCCGGTAGTGGTTCAGGCGCGGTAACATCGAGACCCGCACCACCCAGTTGGCCAGACTCAAGAGCA
Organism: uncultured Gammaproteobacteria bacterium; assembly: GCA_964630895.1. Taxonomy (GTDB): domain Bacteria; phylum Pseudomonadota; class Gammaproteobacteria; order Xanthomonadales; family SZUA-38; genus CAZVYE01. The sequence continues at coordinate 7,461 of CAZVYE010000159.1, forward strand.
GAAACCAGCGCATCAGTATTAGTCGTACCGCCGCGCCCCACGTTAATGTAAAGAGCACCAGGCTTGGCACTTGCAAAGAAACGAGCGTCAATTAAATTTTGCGTTCCAGCCGTGAGCGGCAACGCGTTTACAATCACATCCGACTTTGCCGCAAGCTCATACATTTCGTCTGATAAGCCAACATAGCTCACAAAATCTGGTCCCTCACGAGACGAGTTTCGCGTAGCCAGCACATTCATTCCTAGTGCGTCGGCGCGCCAGGCGATTTCCGTGCCAATGCCACCCAGGCCTAAAATAAGCAGGGTTTTACCGTTGATGTTTATCGCTTGATCTGCATCTCGGTCCCAATGCTTTTTTTCCTGCGCGCGGCTGTAGTGATCCAAATTACGAGTAAGTGCAAACATCAATCCTAAAGTGTGCTCGGCAATGTCTGGACCAGAGAGACGCTGATTATTAGTGAGAACAAACTCATATTTATCAATATCTTCTGACAGCATACACCGGTCTACCCCTACCGAATAACTATGCATCCAGCGTAACTTTGGTGCCGCCTCAAGCATGCGGGGCGAACAAAAAGCCAACAGCACGTCCGCCTCACTGACCGTATCCATACTGCCACCGTCAAATGGGAAAACATTTGCGCCAGGCGCCGCTTCGCTGGCCGCGGCCAAAATCTCGGCGCGGCGTTCGCTCATGCTGCCGGGAACAAAAACGCCTATCTGGCGCGGCTGCTGCCAAGTAGCGTACTCTCTACTGGGAGTCTGAGCTTCTTTCAGATTTAGCTCTTCAATCAGCTGTTCGGGGTTCTCGTCTGC
>CAZVYE010000160.1:0-8269 GCA_964630895.1 uncultured Gammaproteobacteria bacterium
CCCCAAGGTTTCAGAAAAGAAATTCAAATAGATATTTCCCGCAGCAAAGGCTTCAACGTCGGTTGGCTCACAGCCCGGACACGCCCCAGTAAACATATACGCATCCAGGGTCGCGCCATCCACCACTGCATCAGCGTTCAGAACGTTGTCCGCCCAGACCCAGCGCGCGGTTCCGTGGTCGTCATAGATGTAGGCAATGCTCATGGTTAGATCAGACTGGGTCACTACGCTGACGCCGAAACCCGGCTCATCCCGGTCGTACCAAAATCCGGTAAAGTCGGCTGTTATAGGCGTCTCATCCAGAATCATGGGCGCGATTTGATGAGACCCTTCGCGTCCATCAAGACGCCAGTCCATGGTCGCGGCATAGCCACTTTGAAATGTCAGTTTCACCTCTCCGACTTGCGTCCCGGAATCCACGCTTTCACCGTCCCACTCATACTCGGTCAGGGGCAGCACCCAAACTCCGTCTTGCTTGGTCCCCTGGCCGATATACCAAATGGGGAGGCCGTCGTTGTCGTAAGTGGCCCAGGTGACGACCAATTTGTCGCCGGCACTGTGAATATCGATACCCCACCCAGCATCGCTTTCGTCCCACCAAAATCCGGCACGGAAGAATGCGTCCTCTGACTGGGTGAATCCGTTACTTAACCGAGGGTTCCCATCCACACTTTGCGCGCAAAGTTCCCCTGCACTCACAGCGAATATCAACAAGCTCGCTAGCACTACTGTACGCATGATCTACTCCTTAACAGGGGCCATCCATAGACCCCATCGTTGCGCAGAGTAAACGTCATCGTTTGCGTTGGGATTCCAAGTGCAGATGCGATGGATGCCTCTGCAAGGCCGATTAAAGCCTCCTAACGCAAACCGCTCTCTGCAATTGGTTTGCTCATGAAGTAGACGAGTTGAAGGTTGCGTCCCCCCAAATGGAATGCTGGGTACCCGAGATCTAGAAGTGCCAACGCCATTGCAGACTAAATCGACGCGGATCACCAAGCTCATATTCTGTGAGAGAAGCCCGGCGAATGCGTCGCGGAACGCCTTCCAGATACAACTCATCGGTTGCGTTATTTAGTCGGAGCCAGATTTCGTGCTGGTGCCAGGCATAGCCGATCCCCCCAGCGAGAACGGTGGCAGATCGGATGGTGGTTAGCGGGTCGTTGTTGGCGGTCGCGAAAGCTGTATCGTAATAAGCGGCGCCTATGTGATAGCGCCATCTGTCACACAGTTTGCCATTGAAATGCATTGACCCAGACCAGCGAGGGGCTCCTGCAAATCGATTCCCTCGAACCGAGACCGGGTCGACATCCTGCCCAAAGGGCACAAAGTCTTCAAAACGCGTATGCAAATAACCAATACTGGCTTGTACCTGATGATCTGGTAAGAACTGCCAGTCCAGCTCGATTTCTCCGCCGCGGTTAGTGGACCGCCCGTTATTCGCAATGCCAATTACAGGAAAATCTGCGCCGTCGGTAATCGGCGACCAGACATTGCGCTGAGTGGCGTAGAAAATGGTGGCGCCGATATCAAGCCCCGCCCCGACTTGCGTCCCGACAACATCCAGCTCCCAGCTTTCTATGATCTCTGGTTCGAATGGTGCCCAACGAGGGTTGAGTGATAAATCGAGGGCCGCGATGGCACCTGCGGTGTTGTAGCTACGTTGCCCACGGATGCTAGACCGCCAATGCTGCGACCAAGTGTACGATGCAGCTATAGTAGGAGAAATCTCCGTGTAGGAAGTCTCAAATCGATCCAGCGGTTTGTCCGCCGGCAGCACTGCCAATAAACCCAGAACTTCCACACAGTCCGAAGGGTTGCTTTCGCCAACCGCGAAATCACCTTCACCCAGAGCTGATTCATCGGCCTGTGCCCGGCAGTCTCTTGCCACATCATCATGATCAATGCGAACCGATGCCTCCAGCCCCAAGCGCGAAACCGGCTCCCAGTAACCGCCAAACGCCAGCGTAGTACGGTCCAGCTCGCTGTCTTGGAAAAACAGGAAATCATCCCGTGACTGGCGCTGCTCTACCTTGCTCGCACCGACTGCCAGGCTTGCGTAAAGTCGAAACTGGTTGCTGAATGTGCCCAGCCAGCCCAACTCGGATTGCACCAATTCATCATCATAGTCGTCCACGACGGTAAATGTTGGAAAAAGCTGGTTGGGGATGCGCCCAGTTGGATTGACGCTGTTGTTCGCGTCACGCATGGCAAGCTTCATATCCAGCAGATGATGATCCGCTAGCTGAATCGCGCCCTCCATGCTCCACTGATACCACTTGCCTCTTTGGCTATTGAATGGTGGGACTGCTTTAAAGGCCGTGGGCTCCAACGGATTGACAGCTGACTCACTAACAACCAGCTCCTGCACACCACCATCATGGGTACCCGCTGCCATACGCATAGTGGCAATCAAATCTGGCCACGCCTGTGGGCGCCAAGATCCCGCCAGCTGCAGTACCTCACTATCCGACCGGCCAACGTCTCGAACTCGATCACGATACGCAACCTCTCGACCTGGTTGGCGATGACTGGACAAACTCAGCCCAAAGCCCAGCTCAGAAGACTCGGAAACACCCTGTAAAGTGGTACTTGCCTGCCAGCCACCGTCTTCTTCAATACTTGCGGAAACCCATCCCTCGTCGGCAAATGTCGGTGCAACGGACCGTATGGACACCGCGCCACCAGTAGCGGAGAAAGGACCTCGCAGACGGCCACCTATGGGTCCGCGATCCACCAGTGTAGGACTAACCGGGCTCAATATCGCGGGGTACTGTCGCAGGAGCTCAGTTGCCACGGGCAGCCCATCCAGAAGAACGTTGGAGTTGGCGATATTGCTAAGCCCGACCCGGGGCGAAATACCGCGGATATAGAACTCATCTCGGCCACCAAAAACGTTGGCGACGTTCAGGAATACCTGGTCCAGATCTGTCAAACCTAGCGCAGTAGCCGTGGCCCCATCGAGTGCGTAACGACTACCCGTCTGACTATCCCAAGCCTGATTACTTGAAGTGATGGTTGCCGCCTCGATTTTTAGGCTGCTTAGTTCAACTTGTTTGGTGGACTGTCGTACAAGCTGGAGATCACCGGTGGCCAGGGGCGTTAGTTTGAACCCGAGCGATTGAAGTTCGGCCTGAAGCTCGTCAAGCGTATAAACATCCTTTGCCAAAACCAAATCCAGCGAAATATCTGGCTCAACCACGATGTTGAGGCCCAATTCAGCCTGCAAAGATTCCAGGGCGTCGCGCAGCACAACCTGCGCCGCTGATGCTACAGCGACACCTAGCAAAATTGCGCCAATAATCAGCCTGGAAGCCGTATCAATTTTCACAATGGCCTTCGCGTAGGATCAAACTATGAGGATAAGATGAATATGTTACCTACTTTCCGGGCGTTTAGACCTGCTTGACTGGCTACGCTGCGAATTCCATTGTCCAGCGAACTTAAATCCAGCTGTACGGTAACCGTCTTGCTAGTTGGGTTACCGCGCACAAAAATAGTCCTGCCGCTCAATGCTTGCAGCCTTGCAACAGTAGCCTCAAAGGATTGATTTTCCAGCAATAACCCACCTGTTTGCCAATCGTCAATTGGTCGAGCATTAGGATTTTCCAGCTTCTCCAAGGTATCACCCACTGCGTACCTGTCACCGGGAACCATGATCACTCGATTCTCCGCAGAGGACTCCAGTGCAACGCTTCCATCCAATAGCGCGACCTGCCAGGTCTCTGCCGTTTCACGAACGGTAAAACGGGTACCTAACACTGCCAGTTGCCCACTACCAAATTGGACTGAAAAAGGCTGGCTGGGATCATGCGCCACATCAAAAAACGCGCGCCCCGCGGCCAAATAGGCTTTGCGTTGACCGTTCTCTTGCACAAAATTCAATCGCGCATCTCCGGAAAGACCAACTTCGCTGCCATCAGACAAATTTACCCAAACAATCTGGCCTGGTGTGCCTGAGTGGGTGTACCAAAGGTTCGCCAATGACCAGCCGAAAACATATGTCATCAAGCCGGCAACCACCGCCAACGTTGCGGCAAAACCAAATACCTGGGTTGGCCAACTTCGATTCCTGAAGTGTCCAACCGATGCATGCCGATCCAATTGAGACGAATCGGTAGTCTGCGTTTGTTCTGGCGCACACTGCGCTGCAAACCAATCGCCACAAGCCTTCGCAAATGCCTCGCGGTGGGACGCACTTTCGGCCAGCCACGCTTGCAACTCCGGGTCTTGCCAGTTGGGTGGTTCGGTCTGCGCAACTCGCGCAATCCACGCCACGGCCTGCCCAGCAACTGGATCTTGTGCCTGGTCTGTCACGGCGGTTGTCATCGGTTCTTGGTCCATAAACTTTGTGTCTCTATCAGGATGACGACCGATGGCCGGTTGTCCCCCAAAATAATCATTGCGTGCGCTCGCTGATAAACGCACGAATCAGATTGAGCGCCCGCCCAACATGATTCTCCACAGTCTTCTCAGAAATCCCCTGCTCATCTGCTATGGCCCGATAGCTTTGTCCATGCAATCTGCGAGCTTCAAACACCATCTTGCATTTGGCCGGTAGCGTTGCAATGGCCTGCGCCACCAGCGCGAGCTGCTCATCGTCTTCAGCCCATTGGGACGTGGAAGCGTCTTGCTCGTACTGGAAGGACTGCACGTATTCCATATTAAGTTCCGCATGCCGCTTCGCTTTGCGTAGTTCGTCATGCGCAAGGTTTGACGCAATCCGAAACAGATAGGCCTTGGGGTTGCGCAGAGCTTCCGGCGATTCCACCCGACGCAGTCGAAAATAGGCTTCTTGAATCACGTCCTGGGCGCGGTCCGCACCCACCAATCCAGTCAAAAAACCCACCAACTCATCACGAGATTCGACAAACAGCGATTCCAGGGAACCCTCATCTTGTTGACTCACAGAGTGCGTCCTTTGTCCGAAATGTCGTCATGCATTCGATATTCGATGGGGAGACTCACTTCCAGGCGATCTGCGAGCAGAGAATCTGGTAGGCCTGGATATGGTGCAGCTTCTTGCAAGAGTTTGATTGCCGCAGCATCCAGATAGGCCGATCCGGAACTCAGCAACACGTCTTGATGCAACAGATGACCTTCTCGATCAATGGTAAACCGCACTAACACGCTGCCCTGCTCCCCAGCCCGCCTTGCCGCCAGCGGATACCGCTTATGTCGCTCTATCCACGCCAGCAGATCATAGTGTATTCGTTCACGCACCTGGATTTGATCCGCCTCAGTGTCAAACTGACCAGCGCTGGCAAGCGCTTCGTCTGGTTTTGGTTTGCTCTCTGTTTGCGGCTGTTGCTCTGCAACGCCATCAGATGACACGCTCCTATCAGAAGCTTCATGCTTGGACAGTGCCTTAGAACGCAACACCGGCTGATCCCTGGTGGGCTTTTCCACTGGTTTGCGTTTAGCCGCCGACGCAAACTGCTCAACTTGCGGATCTGGACGATTTTCGGTGATCTCTGCAGGTACTGGGCGCTGGCTAGTGAGTTTGGGATTGGTATTAACCGTCGCCTGCTCTGATTGACCCGTTTCAGTTGGGGATCGCCAAAAACTCAGCGCGATGGTGCGACCGTTGATTTCCAAAGGCACCGGGCCGGCAATATCCAACATCAAGATTATTGCGATTTGCAGGCCTGCTGCCAGCAAGAAGAACCAGAACAAACGGCGCGTTCTAGCTGCCAAATATGACTGCCTGCGCTGCCAGGGAGGTGGCGTCTTCTCAGCCACCGTCGGTTACTCGCCTCTCAGAAAGCATAGGACGCGCCCAGCTGTAGCTGCCAATGGCGGTCTGACCATTTGGCAAGGGTACCGATGTGTTCTGCAAAATTTGCAGCATCGCACCATAAACCGGCCAACCAGCAAACACATGACCCTCGTCAGAAACAATTCGACCATCAAAGTGAATCGCCACTTCCCCTTCCGAGAATCCAGTCTTAATCTCAAATTGGGCTTCTGAGAACTCACAGACAAAGTCAAAACCCAAAATACCCGTGAGCGTCAGAAACACCAGACTCCCGTTGATCTGGTCGCAGTTTTGGGAATTGGTCGGCGGCAATAAATCCAGGATCTGGGCCTCCCGGTTTACTGTTTCCACGCTCACTTGATTCTCAACCAGGTTTCCGTCTGCAGGCGGCAGAGTTTCCTTAAATGGTTCAGCCACTCGACTAGCGGCCAACTGGTAATAGTCTTGAACATCCGTGTGGTAGGCGCGCGTCGGTGTGAACAGCACGCCCGATGCAAACGCACTGGCTTGCCTGCTGGTGGAAAAATCGCCCCGCAGACTTGCGGTCATGAGCAGCGCGTCTACTGCGTGAACAGGTACCTGCGACCAATTGGAGATACGCTCCACTTGTACCGTTCGGTTGCCAAACTCCAATGACTGAATAATGCGACTTTCCGCTGGCCGCACGTCAGCCAGGCTAGGAGAGCGTGGATCTCGCGGGTGCGTATGCAGGGGGCGGTCTCGGAAGTCATCCAGCATAATCGGTTCAAATTGGTAAGCCAGTCCCTTCTGAACATCAATGACCGACGCGTAACCGCTGAGATCCCCACTGGGTGTCCCTATCGAAGTTAGCGCATCGGTATCCCAGATGCCTCCAGTTTCCCAGGCAGCTGTGATTGCATCGCAATCATTGGCAAACTCAGAATCAACCGTACCTAGCTCATAGACTTCAATAAAACCGCTATTGAGACGATTCGGGATGGTCAATCCAGAGAGATCTTCGGTTAGCAAATCCTCAAAGAACACAAGCCCGCTGTCAGGAATAGACGCCAGTGCAGGCACTGTACAACTTTGATCGTTCCAGCGGGCAATGGTGGCAACAGCGTCTTCAAGACTACGATTTTGAGGATCATGTACGGCAATGGCCCAGCTGTCTCGCGGTCGCAGGTAAACATTGACAGACTGAACGGGGCGCCCGTTTACAGGCTCTTTAAATACCACTCGCACAGCCTTGGCTGTTGTCTGTGACTGATTGCGCACCTCAACCACAGTTTGTACGGAGTCGCCAGTAAGAAACATGGGAAACAGAAGCACTTCGCCGGTGCCATCAGTAGCTAGCTGCACCGCGCAAACCTGCCCGAACGAGCATATCAGCCCGAATAAAATTACCGCTTTTGTCATTCCTGCTACTTTAATTTTTTCACCTGTTCCGTTCGTCTGACGATCTAACCACACGTTCCCCCCAAATTGATGCAGGTTGTGATCAAATGATCTAAGTTCGGTCTATATAGCTATATTGCACGGAGGAATAGAGTGAAAATCATAACAAAATTGGCGATTTCTACAGCCATATTCTTAAGTCTCATACAAATCAGCACCAACGCTTTCGCCGAAAGTGAATATGCGAAAGCCACTTTTGCGGGAGGCTGTTTTTGGTGCATGGAACCTCCCTACGACAAATTAGAAGGTGTTATCTCTACTACTTCCGGATATGCGGGTGGATCTGTGAAAAACCCAAGCTATCGCGAGGTCACTACGGGACGCACGGGTCACACTGAAGTGGTCCAGGTTGAATACGATCCAGACAAAATTGATTATGAGGCGCTGTTACAGGTCTTCTGGCTGAATATCGATCCGCTGGTCAAAGATCGCCAATTCTGTGACAAGGGAACACAATATCGCACGGCTATTTTTTTCCACAATGAAGAACAGGAGCAGCTCGCCCGTGCTTCGCTACAGGCAATTCAAAAAAGTGGTCGATTTGAAGGCGAAATCTACACGGAAATAGAGCCGCTGGATGCGTTCTATGCCGCAGAAGACTATCACCAGGATTACTATCGAAAGAATCCATCACGCTACAAATACTATCGATTTTCATGTGGCCGAGACGACCGCCTGGATGAAATCTGGGGCGACGCCTCCCAGGCATTTCAGCTGGATTCTTCCAAGTGATCTCCTGGCTGCTGGCGGCGGTGATAACGACAGCATCTCCGGTAGATGCGCAGTCTGAGCCAGGTATGAATCTAGCGCAGCTCGGCGCTTTGGTTGCTCGAATCGACGAAGATGCCGAGCAACCCAGTGATAACGTCTGGTCATTCGAAATCAATACGAGACAAGTGTTGGTGGTTGCTGACGCAGAGGCAGATCGCATGCGCATCATGACCCCTATTGTAGAAGTATCTGCACTGGATGAGACCCTGATGGCTCGCATGCTGCAGGCCAACTTTGACTCTGCCTTAGACGCACGCTACGCAGTAGCCAACGGGCTTGTTTGGGGCGTCTTTATACACCCCTTGAACGACTTGTCTGAGC
>CAZVYE010000161.1:0-8264 GCA_964630895.1 uncultured Gammaproteobacteria bacterium
GGAGGCTCTCTTCAGGAAGCGCATTAGAAACTCCAGGCGAGCTATATTTGGCTGCTCAAAATCGACCTCATCAACCGCCGGGCTGCGAGCGTTAATAGCCACGATTGGTCCCATTCTATTTTTCACGTTTCAGGGGTTGCTGTTCTTTACAGTGGGCGTGCACGCGGGATGTGCGAGTGACCTTTGGCGCCCGCAAGATACCTCCTACTTCAACCCGTTTCTGCTGTACACGACGAGCGTATGCTTGATTCTCATTTGGTGCCAACTGGCCCTCGCTCTACAATTGCTGCGTCCTCGAAAAAACTGGTGGCAGATTGGCTTCTACGCGTTTGCTGTCGTTGTTTATGCACTATGGCTCTACGATATGTTTCTGATGCATCAACTGATGGCGCTTGAGCAAACACCTTACATCGGAGAAGTTCCTGATGAGAGCGATCCTTCTTTCGTATTCCGCCGTATTCGCCACGTCTGCACGCCGTATTTAGAGCCATACTAGGGACCTCGGGCCATAGGGCTGACCGGTAAAACCCGCTACAATCCCGCCCATGGATGTTTCTCATATTCTGGAAGAATTAAACGAAGCCCAGCGTGAGGCGGTCACCGCTGAGAAGGGGCATCAATTGGTCCTTGCTGGTGCAGGCTCAGGTAAGACCAGAGTGCTGGTGCATCGCATTGCATGGCTGGTAGAAGTCATGGGCGCGTCGCCCCATAGCGTCTTAGCAGTTACCTTTACCAACAAGGCTGCAAGCGAGATGCGGGGCCGTGCCGAATCACTGCTGGGATTCCCCGGCCGCGGTATGTGGGTCGGTACGTTCCATGGTCTGGCACATCGATTGTTGCGGATGCACTACAAAGAAGCCGGACTACCCGAGTCGTTTCGGATCATCGATTCCGATGATCAGCTGCGCTTGGTTAAACGCATAATAAAAGAAATGGGCCTGGACGATTCCCGCTGGCCGCCGCGTAACGCGCAATGGTTTATCAACCACTGCAAGGACGAAGGTCAACGAGCCAGCGCCATTGATCCTGGCGACGACCCCATGGCCCGCAAATGGCAAGAAATTTATGCCGAATACGAGCATCAGTGCGAGCGGGCTGGCCTGGTGGATTTTGCCGAGCTCCTACTGCGCTCTCACGAGCTGTGGTTAAAGGACGCCGAGCTGCTGGCGCATTACCAAGAGCGTTTCCGGCATATTTTGGTGGACGAGTTTCAGGATACCAACGCTATCCAGTACGCGTGGATTCGCGTGCTTGCTGGCGACACTGGCAGCGTATTCGTCGTGGGTGACGATGATCAATCCATTTATGGCTGGCGTGGCGCAAAGGTGGAAAACGTGCAGCAGTTCACCCGTGATTTTCCTGCTGTGAATATTGTTCGCCTGGAACAAAACTATCGATCCACCGGGACCATTTTGAACGCTGCAAATGCGATCATCTCTCACAACAGCGACCGTCTGGGTAAAAAACTGTGGACTGAAGCTGGCAGTGGCCAGGATATCGATCTTTATGCCGCCTATAACGAACAGGATGAAGCGCGTTACGTGGTCGACCGTATTGAAGACTGGATCGATCAAGGAGGCAGCGCACAAGAAGTAGCGGTCTTGTATCGCTCAAACGCGATGTCGCGATTGTTTGAAGAAAACCTCATGTCCAGGCGCATTCCGTATAGGGTTTACGGGGGCTTACGCTTTTTCGAACGCGCTGAAATTCGTGATGCGCTGGCCTACTTGCGACTGATTGCGAACCACGATGACGACCCTGCTTTTGAGCGCATCGTGAACGTACCTGCAAGAGGGATCGGCGATAAAACCATCGACAAGATTAGGGCGGCAGCGCAGTCGTATGACTCCACTATGTGGCGGGCGACCCACCAAATGCTCGCTGATAATCAGCTTTCGCCGCGGGCGGCCGGTGCCTTAAGAAACTTCATCGCGCTGATCGAACAGCTCAAAGAAGAATCCGCTACCGTGGAGTTGCATGAGTTGTTGGATAGCGCCCTGGAGCGTAGCAAATTAGAGACGCAGTACGACAAGGAACCGGCAGATAAAGCTGAGGCGCGACGAGAGAACCTGGCGGAATTGGTCAACGCAGCCCAATCCTTTGCGCGACCAGCCGATGACGAAGAGGCGGGCTTGAGTGAGTTGGACAGTTTTCTAAGTCATGCGGCATTAGAGGCAGGCGAAGGCCAGGCCGAAGACTGGGAATCGTGCGTTCAGCTCATGTCGCTGCACTCTGCCAAGGGTCTGGAGTTTCCGTTGGTATTTATGGTGGGGCTGGAGCAAGGCATGTTCCCTCATCAGAAAGCGGTTGAAGAAGATGGCCGTCTGGAAGAAGAGCGGCGTCTTTGCTACGTGGGTATCACCCGTGCACGCGAGCGACTTATTTTGAGCTTTGCGGAATCCCGGCGCATGCATGGACGGGAGTCGTACAATCGGCCATCTCGATTTTTGCGGGAAATTCCAAAAGATTTACTGAACCACATCCGGCCCAGCGTAAGCGCGACTTCGGTCACCGGCCAAAGTGCTCCTTCTGACGCAGGTCATGCGGATGTTCAGCAAGATTCTGGTTTGGATTTAGGCTCTCGCGTAATGCATAAAACCTATGGCGAAGGCGTGGTTACTGACGCAGAAGGGCATGGGGAACACACTCGTATTCACGTAAACTTTGACGAAGCTGGGCCAAAGATACTGGTCTTGGCGTATGCCAATTTACAGGTCATTGCATAGGAAAAATTATGCCACGCAGGAAGATTGACTCTGGATCTGCATTTGAGGCCAAAGCCGCATATTCACGTGCCGTAGTGGATGGCAGCTGGGTATTCGTCGCGGGAACCACTGGCTTTGACTATAAATCCATGACCATCGCTGAGGACGTTGTGGCGCAAGCAGATCAATGCTTTCGCAATATCTCCGCAGCCTTGGAAGGGGCCGGTGCATCGCTGGCGGATATAGTCCGCGTCACCTACATTCTGCCCGATCCAGACGACTTTGAGCCCTGTTGGCCCATATTGCGCAAGTACCTGGAAGATATTCGGCCGGCCGCGACCATGCTAAGCGCCAAGCTCATTGATCCGCGAATCCGCATAGAGATCGAAGTGACCGCGCGCAAGCGTTGAGTATTTTAACGCCCAGTACAACGCAATGTGCGGATTGGCGGTCCTGTAAATATGGGCCGTATCAAGCAACTACTTTTTCTATGCATATTGTTCGCAGGGACGACGTCTTACGCAGAGTCCTCGCTTGAACAAATAGTTTCCAACCCTAATCGCGTCGTGGCACTTGCGCCAACGGGTGCATCCGCTTTGGTTGCCTACACAGTGGGTTCTACCACCATACTGGCGGAACTGGATATTGCGCGCAGTCGCTTCTACGGCGTACTTGCAGTGCCCCGGCGAGGCAGTTTTATCGCAGACTGGCGTTCACCCGACACAATCCAGGCTGTCTTCACTCCGGAATCAGGCTGTGACCGTGACGGCGCTTTCTACGTTATCAATCCTCGAATTAGTCGGCGCGTCCATGAGATGCATATGGACGACAAAAAAGGTGTGCGCAGTAGCGGACGCGCAAACATCTCAATTCACGATTTTGTTAACGAAGATCTGCCCTATTTACTGAACTCCTGGAGTGATCTGGAGCAAAAACGCTGGCCGGGTGTGATCGCGAAACCGGTGCCGCAAACGCTCTGTCCCCAGCGCTGGGTGGAAGAAAAGCTGGTCGTTTCAGTAAAGCACGGTGGTTTGCGACTGGTTGAGCCAGGCACCGAGTGGTCAGTGTCGCGCAGGCAAGTTTCTGGGACGGTCACTCGTCATGGCTTGCTGTTGGGCATGGAGAGTCGGAACAACGCCATCTATTGGAGCGCCGCCAAGAGCGGACAACAGGGATCATCGGTGTATCGTTATGCGGCGCAGGATACGCATGAGCTCATGCGCTGGGAAACGGACCAGCCTCCGGTGGTGCGATTGGTGCCCCACACCGAACGCGTACTGGCGCTGGAAAACCCGAACACCCATGCCCGGATCTACATTGACAACGCTTTGGCGGCAGAAACTCGTAGGCTCAGCCAGGTTACCGGTAGCAAGCATGAACTGATTGCGCTGGCACCGGGTGAAATCGTAAGCCAGTCCAAAGGTGTTTACTGGCTATCCAGGCCGGAATATCAGCCTCAGAAGCTGGAGGCATTGCGGCCCTGGCTGGACGCCACGATCAATGCGCCTGAGCAGCTTGATTGTCCGTCTTGTGCAGGCTTGAACAGTAGCGAACTGGCTGGCTTGTTACATCTGCAGCCGAAGATACGCGCAAATTTGACTGGCGAGGCCGGGTGTCGTTTCGAGCGCTCCGAGACAGCGTTTTTTGCGCGGTGTGGCACTCGCTCCAAGCAGTGGCTGGTGGATACGGATCAGGAGTCAGATGCCGATCGCGCTGAGCGGATCGAACAGATCGTCGACTTTATCGGGACATCAGAATCATGAACTCCAGGCGCTTGGGTGACTGGACCTTCGATCCGAATACCGGCGCGGTCAGCAATGGAGAAACCACCACCCGCTTGCGGCCGCAAACATCCACACTGCTCAATCTGCTGTTGGATCGCGCGCCGGACGTGGTCAGCCGCAAAGAAATTATGGAAGAGCTGTGGCCAAGTGGCGTCATCGTTGACTTCGAGACCGGTATTGCGAGCTGTATAAAACAGATCCGCGTAGCACTGGGAGAAACCGCGGCTCGCCCGACTTACCTGCATACTGTTCCAAAGAAAGGGTTTCGCCTGGCACTGCATGATGATACCAAGCCACCCTGTGGTGAGATCCCCTCCACTCCAAACGCTGCTACCTATCCCAAGCGGGCTTATTGGTCTTGGATAGCGGCCCCAGTCATAGCGATTCTGGTAGGCGCGGTAGTCTGGTTCCAGCTCACGCGTGTGCAGACTCAATCACCTGCGGTAGCAGTGATGCCGTTTGAGTTGCTGGGCGCAGCGCGAGAACACAGCGAACTCCAGGCGTTAATACTGGACGACTTGATTCACCATACACATCGTCACGGGCCAGACGATCTACGTGTGATTGCCAGGCGTTCTGTACTTGCAGCTGGCGCGCGCCCAATTAGCGTTTCGGACTTACGGCAGGAGTTGGCGGTTAGTTATCTGGTTGATGGGACGCTGAGGCAGGTGGGTAAGGACCTGGTAATCCAGGTGAGTGTCGTGGATGCTCGCAACAAACAAGTCGTTTGGGCCGAGTTGATACCCCTGGACCCGGCGCGTCCAGAGGTGGGTCTGAAGATTCTGAGAGGCGTGGTGATTGATTCGCTCGTTATGGCGCACGCGGTGACCCGTTAACGGATGAAGCGCAAGGCGGTCAGAAAAAATCCACAAAATAACCAGATTAAAACCAATAAATTTCAATAGCTTAACGTTTTGCAGGCTTGCAGCATGAGTGCCGCAACAATCAACACAAGGAGCGCATCATGCACAAACTATCCATCACAACGAGTTTCGCGTTAGCACTGGCTGCTACGTTGACCATAAGTATCCCTGGTGCTTTCGCTGATCAAGAAGATGGCGACCGGCTGCGTGGGGAGGCCCGCACAGGCACCAAGATCTTGAGCAGGATGACCGTAGAAACAGTTTTCAACACAGCTCCAGTAGTGCTTGGGCCAGCACTGGCTAGTGCCAACGCGACTGCAATGGCCAGCGACCGGCTCGAAGATTCTTCGGATCCGGTATCGGAAGTTAGCCAGGACAAGTCCATTACCTTTGTGCTGGACGACACTCTCGTCAACGCCCGGCAGATCTTCCGAGAACACCCAGGGTTTATGACGGACCAAATTGTCGAAGACTTGCACAGTTTGCGTGCAGTGAAAGAATTTTTGGCAAGCCAGCCTGGCAGCTACGCCTTGGTTAACCTGGTTGCCCACGGTTCGCCCCAAACCGGATTAGACATTCCTGTGTATGCCGGTGGTCCCAAGGCATCTTTAGCAGCACTGAAGAGGGAGTTGACCAACCCTGCCAGTTATTCTGCCGATGGTTCTGCGCAGCTGCGTGTTTATGGTTGCGGGCTGGGTCGAGATCCAGAGCTGCTCAAAGCCATTGGTCAGTATCTGAATATGCCCCGGGTATCTGCGCTGGCCGAGTTTATCGAGTTTTCTGCGCAGGACGACCTGGAAGTCGCACTGCGTGAATCGTTGACGACCATCGCAAGATCCCGCTTGAAAGCCCGCGACAGAATTGCGGCTATCGCTAACAACGAGGGTATCGCTTTGCCATTTCGTTGGGAAAATGAAATGCACACTAAACCCCTAAACCTGAGCTGGACCGTTAGTGACAGTGACGCTGATGTGCAATCGGTCATCCGGCAGTCAGCGGCGGTTCAGGGCGAGCTTGCGAGACTAAACACCGATAGCAGCTCGTTTGCTTGGACTATGCAAGATGGCGTGCTTCAGGCGGCTGGAGTAGTGGCGGCTGTATCGGTTGCGCCAGGTGATTACAAGACCGTTCTGGCCAGCGCCGATGAAGCAACTTGGCTCAGCGCCGGAGTGGCGCAATAGGGTCAGCGAAGATTTCCACGTTGGAAGAATAGGAGCTGGTGGACCGTATGGTCTGCCGGATGCCAAGGATGGCACCTTTCCCGAGCGATGTAAGCGCGGACCCTGCTTATCCGCTCTGCCGCTGATTCGAAGTGGCTTTTACTCTATCTAGTACACTGGCTACACGCTGCACATCACGACGAATCTTGGCCCATTCGGTATTGAGCAACTGTTCTTGGTCGGCTACCTGCAGGTCAATTAACGAAGGCGCTTTCGTGGTAGCCAAACTCAATGTGGGTTCCATGCTGGCGGTGACTGCATCAGGCTGGTCTGGACCACGCAACTGCATCAGGCCCGCTGCCAGCGCAATGATTGCTGTCGCACCCAGCAGAGGCTGCCACCAGTTTAGGCGCAGGTCCTTTGACTGTTGCTCGTCAACGGCGGTTTGAGCAAGCCGAGAATGAAGCTTCTGGGAGAATTGCTCGTCAACTTCTGCTGTGAGCAATGCACCCTGTTTTCTTAGCTGTGATTCAAGAGACTGCTTGGTCATGTTGTAATTCCTCGGGATGCCAGTCTTCCAGGGTTTTGCGCAATTGTTGGCGCGATCGGTGCAGCGAGACTTTTACCCAGACGTTGGTTTTTTCCATAATGCGCGCAATTTCTTTGCCGGTAAAGCCTTCTCCATAGTGTAGCCAAAGGGCCGTGAACTGTTGCTCATTCAGGGCTTGTCGGGCTTGCCACCAAATATTGCGGCGGAGTTGTGCCTGCCAGACACCATCCGCACCTTGTGTGGGCTCAGGCAGGTCTTCTGCACTAAAGTCTCTGTGTGACGGGAAGTTGCGCTGCGCGATAGCGAATAGCCAGGTAGAGAATCGATACTCTTGGCGAAAACTCTGGATGTACTTGAACGCATTGAGCAGCGTATCTTGCACCGTGTCTTCAGCCTCATGATGGAGCAGGCCGCGCAGTAGAAAAAAGCGCATCAGCGGTTGGATAAAGTGTTGGCTGAGTTCGCCAAACGCAGACGTCGAACCCGCTTGGGCTCGACGTACTAAGTCCATTTCCTGCGTTTGATCCACTGAGCTGCCAGTCTGATTGTCAGTCCAGGATAGACATCAGCGTTTCTGCTTCGATAAGCAGATTAAACGTTGTCGTGTTCGCAGTCGTACTTACCTGCAGGTTTTGCAATAAAGCAGTAGCCTCTGGGTTGTCTTGCGACATGGCCTGCAGGCTAATGAGTCCTTGCACAATATTCTGCATTGCCAACGCGGTCTCCGGCGATACGGCTATGGCCTGAGCGGTAATGTCAAAGGCGTTGCCGTTCTCTCCAATTACCAGCGCGATTTGCTCCAGGTTCTTGAAGAATTCAGATTCCCACGGCCCATGCCCAAGCTTCTGACCATTTGCTTTCAGACCCCCTTGCATAAGCGGGCTGGCGGCTTGTAGCACAACCAAACCTGCCGGACGTTCAACGTTCCACAGGGCGCCGTTGGCCAGAAAGCTGTCCAGGGAAGCGTCATCCGGGGTCAGCAGGGTCTGTCCATGGTCACCGAAGGCAAAGTAGAAATCGTCGCCGAATGGCCCGTGGTGATCGTCTTCATCGTTGGCAAGAATGT
Source organism: uncultured Gammaproteobacteria bacterium (assembly GCA_964630895.1). Lineage (GTDB taxonomy): Bacteria > Pseudomonadota > Gammaproteobacteria > Xanthomonadales > SZUA-38 > CAZVYE01. The sequence continues at coordinate 8,129 of CAZVYE010000161.1, forward strand.
AGTAGTCGCGCCCATATCTAGAGTCCCTGGTGACATCGGCACCTTCCTCTTGGATGCGGCTAAAAAACTTGTCTTGTACTTCTTGGTCTAAATAGCCATGGATCAGAATGACCGGAACCTGTTCCGCCCCTGTGCC
>CAZVYE010000162.1:0-8259 GCA_964630895.1 uncultured Gammaproteobacteria bacterium
GCTTAATCTGAATTTTGCTCAGCAAAAAACGATTACTTTTTACGATTACTTGTCAAAATTTCAATCAACTGGGCCAGCCCTGCTGTTGCGGCCTCGGGCAGTTCCAGTTTTTCAGCGGCTTTCCTTAGCTCTTCGTTAGTCCAATTATAATATTCAGGAAATTCATAGCCTTGCCCGCCGGTTTTCTGCTGGGACGGCTGCTCTCTGGGAACATCTTCGTACTCTGGCCCCATCGACGCTTTGCGTTTACTGAACTCCTTTTCATCTTTCATCATGTCGTATTTTGGCGTTTCCATCTCACTTTCCTTTCTTATCATATGTTGATAAATAGTTAAGCAAGTGCCGTGCCAAAAAAAACGCCGGCTCTAAGGCCGGCGAAATTTACAGTGACTTTGAGAATCTGTTATCGCAGCATTTTTTGTGCTGGATCACCAAGGATTGTAAAACTCAATTGAATATCTTCTGCCCATGGCATTTCCGTGCTCAAAGCGTTCTTTGCAATGACCACTGCTTCTCCAATTGAAACACCGGGCGTTAACATCAAGGGCATGAGCAAAGACTGGAATCTTGCTTCATTGCCTGCGTCGGTTAGGGTTGCAGGGCCCATCACCAGCGAGGCACCCCCGCTTCGGTTGTTGATCAGCTGAGTTCCCAAGGTCTGGTAATTGGGCTCAACAAAATAGGTATTCCAACACCCTAGTTGATTTACAACTGGAAACTGTGAGTTGTCCAGTGCATTTACGTCAGCAACATTGAGTAAGCTGCTAAAGGACCACTTCGTTGGACCAGAATGTCCAAAGTAGGTAATCAGGTCCTTGTCGGTAAACATGCCTACGGTGCTTTGACGCGCAAGCTCCAGATCGGTCTCGTTTAGATCCGTTGTCTCAGCACTGCCATATGCAGACGCCATATCGGCCCACGCTTGAGCCAAAACACCAAACCGCAAGCTACCATCGTGTTCGTCAGTTACAAAACCGCTATCAAACTGTGTTTTTGGTTCCCATGCAGCAATCTTCGTGATGATGGCATCGAGCTCATAGCTATCTCTCGCTGGTAGTCGACCCACAGCCAGTTCTGGTACACCATCATCGTTTAAGTCGCCGAAACTCGAATCTGACGGTGCAAATCGAACATAGCGATCCGTAACCCGGTACAGGGTCGGCACATCGGACTGGCTTTCGCTTCCCAAATACCCATGATAGTCGTAGGTATCCGTACCCAACAAAAGCACATACTTAAGGCGATTATTAGCCGCAAGATCTTTAATAAACGCCTGAATAAACTCTGGATTTGCGGTGCCGTCTCCGTAGGTTCGGTAAATATCATTGACATACGCAATCTGCGCGTTCAATCCATCACGGCCTTTAAGGGCAGCCATCCGTTCCGCTTGACGCTGGTACTTCCAAGGCGAAACGATCAAGTATTGAGTCACCGAGGAAGGCAACGTTGGCTCACCTCTTACTGGCTCCAACCTGGGGCTGTACGCTCCGGAGCTAGAGGTTGCATAAGACTGACCAAAGTCGCGATAGCTAAACACGCCGGTGTAAAAACTGTCAGATCTTAATACCTGAGATGCGGGTAGTCGCACCCAGTCATCTAAATGGCGCGTATATAGCACTGGATCCTCCGACCCAAACCCGCCGATCACAACGGGATCGCTGCCATTTTCAAATTGAATCTGGCCGCCTCGCACCAGCATTTGGTCAGCATAAGAAAGGCTCATGCCGTCTAGATACATCAGGTCGTAATCAAAACCGGTATCCCCCGGCGCGATCAGCTCAATGGTGTTATTCCCGGCAATTAAAGAAACATCGTTCAGCGTGACGGTTTTGACATTCAGACCATCAAACCACTCGTCCGCTACCATCTCGCCATTCAGTTTTACCTGCACGTGATGGTCTGGGAAACCTGCCCAATCCGTGATACCCCAAAGCTCTAGACTAAGGCTAACTCCACTTCGGGCTGCGCCATCGCTGGTTGCAAAATGCTTCACAACAGATTCTGGCCCACCCCACGCAAGCAGGCTTGCATCAAACCAGGGATCATCCGCAGGCGCGCTGAAAGTGTATTGATTCTGGTTTTCGATGTGATCCGTACGGGTAAATTCCGAAAGATTGCCTGAGACTATTTCGCTTGTGCTTTGGGCAGTGCGAATGGAGCGCGCATCGGCTGGCGAAATAGATATCTCAAATCCCATCTCACTGGAATATAGGTTCGTTTGGGGTTCAGCGATCCATTCTATGTAGTCACCAGATTGCAACCGCTTGCCTGCGTTGTGTACATATACGGGAACGGGCTCGCCGCGGTGAGTAAGCGCCAAATGAAACGCCTTCTCGCCTGCAACCGCGAGTCCGGCCGCTGCCATTTCGTCAAAAGTCACTCGCTGAACACCGGCTTTGTCCGCGAACGCCATTAGGCTGGTCACGCCTTCGAGCGGTTTACCATATTTTGCTGCCCTTCTAGCCTCGAACAGTTCTGCAACCGGCACCAGGATCGGGCCTGCGCCCATATCTACAGTTGCACCTTGCTGATAAGGGCCATGGATACGCTTCTCTCCATCCACCGCAATCTCTTGTAATGCGAACATATCACCAGCTTGAGCCGGGATTTTTACACTATACGAACGCGACTCCAGCATCGCAGTCGAATCCGAGCGCAAGACCTTTGAAACTGGAGACCATTGATTGTCTCTCCAAACCATTACGCGATACCCCGCGTGATTTGCTTCAAATGAGCTATCCCAGGATATTTCCGTAAAATCACCGGTCGTTTTTACGGACACATGCTCAAGAGTTACCGGCGTTGTGCTACCAAAATCACAGGGTCCAAACAGATTGCCCTGTTCGACACAGCGCCCGGAGAAATCCTTTTGCAGCGGGTCAGTGGCCGAGTTCGAAGTAGAGTAAAAAAATCGAATAGGGGTATCCGGATAGACCACCTGATTGGTACCGTCGGTAAGTGCAGTAATGGGAATCATCCATTCTACCCAACTCTCTCCGTCGGCCTCTGGTGGATCTACAACGCGGCTATGACTATCAAAACAGGGAGTACCCGATGCTGTGAGCAAAGCACAGCCATCAAATTGAATCGTGGTAACCGTTAAACCCGCCGTAAGTTGCTGTACCGGCCCGTTGTCATAGAACACATTGATGATATCTTCTTTGCTGCCACCGTTGTGATTTCCATCCAGGTCAATCCAGTATTCCTTAATACCGTCGAGACCAATGGTGCCACCTTCATCTACATCAATCAGTACGTTGAAGTGGACCTGGTCCAAGCCCTCATCAGTGGTCTTGTTATCATCATTGGAAGCATCCGAATTTACCCGCATGCGAAACCAAAAGTAATCATCTTGCCAGGTAGTCCCCGCAGGGTTCCCATCATATTCCGTGTCACCATCCCAAAAACCCCAAAAAACAGAAGGCAAGGGACCACAAGTAACCGTAGATCCTGCAACCTGTGGATTACAATTGGCAGTGGAGCAATTACCGGAACCAATAAGACAACCTGAAGAAATGTCTGCAGAACCATTCGGCGCTGTATTGGCGGTGGGATCGGCACTGGACTCATAGTCCCGAACGGCAGCACCGTCGATTTGATAAGCATCGAAGTAGAAGTCCTGACCCGTGTTGCCAGAGTTATTGTCAAACACACACCAGGCTTCCAATACTCCAGATAATCCAGCGCAAGCAGGAGTTTGCGCGCTTACCGACGCCATAGCGCCCGTGAGGAGCAAGGTCAATAGTATTCTTGCGAAATTCGTAGTCATTGTATCTGCTAAGTACCCTTTGGTGCGGTCTGGTTGCGCCAAGAAACCGCCAGATTTCTTCTCAAAACTGCGACAAAAAGAGACGATCGTCACGGTTAGTATTTTCCAGGGCTAATGATATAGGCCATTCAACATATCTCCAGGAATGGAAGGTAAAATTATGTAACGACTAGAAAATATTAGACAAACGGTCGAATTGAGTGCGCTTCTGGCAGTAGATTGGAGTGCTGGCATCAGCCTAGAAACAAGCAGGACATTAAAGCATGTGTGGTAGATATTATTTAGCGACTCTCCCGGAAGAACTGGCAGATTTCTTTTCCATCGTGTCAAAAGTAGATTTTGGCATGACATACAACGCAGCCCCGACCCAGTTGATGCCAATCATTCGGTTCGATAAAGACGGTGACCGGGAGATAGCTCACGCAAAGTGGGGGCTTATTCCACGCTGGGCCAAAGATAAATCTATAGGCAATAAACTTATTAATGCCCGCGGCGAAACCGTAGCGGAAAAACCAGCATTCCGATATGCGTTTGGCAAACAACCTTGCTTGATCCCTGCAAGTGGATTTTATGAATGGAAGCGCGAAGGAGACGGAAAACAGCCGTATGCTATCTACCCAAACGACGGACCACTGCTTGCGCTAGGAGGCATATGGGAACGCTGGCGCAGCCCAGATGACGAAGTAATAGATTCATACAGCATCATCACCAAGCCTGCCGACTCGTTTATGCAGTCCCTGCACCACCGGATGCCCGTGATGCTAAACCCCGATCAGTTCGATGCATGGCTTGACCCCTCCTCAGATCAGCGCCAGTCTTTGATTGATGGCGAATCGAATATCGCGTTAGCAAGCCACCCCGTGAGCAAAGAGGTCAACAACCCCAGAAACAATCATGACAAATTGACACAAGCTTTAAAGTCTTGATGTTGCACCGTCTGCTTCTAATGCTCACAATCAAGACTCCTTTTAAGGCAAAGGCGACGAATGGATCATAAGATTTTAGATTCCGTAGTCGAAATCACTCGGCATCGCGATCTGGATTCTCTAGAGCTGGCCTTTGTTGCCACAATGCTAGAACTCATGCCTATTGACCACATCTGGCTGTTCGGCATTTTGGATGGATGCGATGAACTGGAGGTCATCGTCAACCTTGAGGCAGAAAACAATGATCGCGAGCCTGTGCACTGGTGCGAAGGACCTCGCCGCATATCTGCCACACCGGAATACCAATCGGTCATACAGTCTGGCGATATTGTGCTCAGCCAGCGCAGTGATGAACAGACACAGTGCTTGGTTCCAGTGGCACGTGATGACAAAACACGTAGGCTCTTAGTGCTACAGGGTCCGGCCAGTCTGTCCAAATATAACGGGTTAATTACCGGCTTTGCGCGTATCTACGGCAACTACATGAATATTTTGCACAGCGCTGAGCATGACAAACTTACCGGCCTTCTCAACAGACGCACATTCGAAGACAAGCTGGTGCGACTGTTGAAAAGTCAGCGCATAGCGATCAGCACGACTAATTCCGATATTCAGGAAAGTTCTGCTTGGCTCGCCATACTGGACGTGGATCATTTCAAACAAATCAACGACAGCTATGGCCATGTTTATGGTGACGAAATCCTGCTGTTGCTAGCGCAGCAAATGCAAAACTTCTTTGCTGATGGCGACTTACTCTTTCGAATAGGTGGAGAAGAATTTGTCATCGTTCTGACGAAAGTTTCTAAGGAGCAGGCAAAGACAAAGCTCGAAGAATTCTGCCACACTATTTCCCAGCGGAGATTTCCCCAGGGCCTAAGCGTCACCGTAAGCATCGGCTACGCTCAAATCCACGAAACAGACTACCCCTTAAGAATATTCGATCTGGCCGACAAGGCGCTGTACTTTGCCAAACAGTCTGGGCGCAACCAAGTGTGTGCATATGCCGAACTGGTTGAAGAAGGGAAAGTGACCGAAGAACCAGATGCTAGCGGCTCAATTGAGCTGTTTTAGCGACTGCGTCTAACATCTTTTTGGCACTGAAAGCCGTCACACGTGCAGTCAGAGTTTTCGATGCAGGGAAGCAGACTGAAGATTGGTGCCGATGGAGGGATTACGCTCCGCCTTCCATGGCTCGCGCCCATTGGGCCCTGCTGCGTCGCTAGTGCTCCTTGCAAGTTCAAAACTGTTCCAGACAGTTTTGTACTCCAGTAGCTTATGGCTACTGTCGCCCCTCAAGGGGGCCGCTCGCGCCTGAGGCGCTGCGCGTTGTCTCGTTTGCCTGAGAACATACTCGGCTCGAACCCTCGGGGCTTCTCACCCTCCATTTCGAATTGGAAACAAACCTAAGTGATTGGGTGGGGCTTAGTGACGAGTCTTAGATTGGTGCCGATGGAGGGATTCGAACCCCCGACCCACGCATTACGAATGCGTTGCTCTACCACCTGAGCTACATCGGCACGAAGAGGACGCGGGAGTATAGGCAAAACTGCGGTTTTGGGCAACCAGAATGTAATTGAAGCTGGTAGAAGATTCTAACTCAGCCTGGTGCAAACACGGAGGGATTACTCCAGTAGCTTGGGGCTACTGTCGCCCCTCAAGAGGGCCGCTCGCGCCAGCTCTGCGCGTTGTCTCGTTTGCTTGAGAGCAAACTCGGCTCGAATCCCCGACCCACGCATTACGAATGCGCTGCTCTTCCACCTGAGCTACATCGGCATCAAGAGGACGCGGGAGTATTGGCAAATCTGCGGTTTTCGGCAACCAGAACATGTTAGTTAACTCCAGGTCTGGAATGACCAAGAGGGTAGCGCCGACGAAGGAATTACGCTTCAGCGATCCTAAGCCGCCTGCGTCTCTCGTTCGTCCCGCTTATCTTGAATATAACCCAGCACGATAAAACCCACCGCACCGACGCAAATGGCTGAGTCGGCTATATTGAACGCGGGCCAGTGGGAGCTGCCGACGTACACGTCGATAAAATCCACTACATAACCCAGGCGAATGCGATCAATGACGTTGCCTACGGCACCGCCAATGATCAGCGCCAGGGGCAATTGCCGCATCCAGATATTCTTCGGGATCGCAAACATCCAAATGGTCAGGGCAAGTGATATTGCAATGGCAAGACCAATAAACAGCCAATGCTGCCAACCACCGGCATCACTTAAAAAGCTAAACGCCGCTCCGGTGTTGTGTAGCAGCGTCCAGTTCAGCCCCGGAAACACTTCCACGGGGCGTGCATAAACCAAGTTGGTCGTTGCGATCCACTTGGTCCACTGATCCAACACAATCACCAGAGCGGCCAAAAGCAGCCAAACGCTGCTTTTTAAGTGAAGTTGCTTCATGCAAAGTGCCGTGTTTCGCCCTGGCCAACCACGTTGACCACGCAGCGACCACAAAGCTCGGAATGCGCTTCAATCATGCCGACGTCGGCGCGCTGGTGCCAGCATCGAACGCATTTATCCTCTTTCGATGGATGCACCGAAATCTGGATTTCGCCATGGCTTAGACCGTGCACATGCGCGTCGCCTGGAGCCTCGGATGCAGGTTCCAATTCTGCTTCTGAGGTAATCAAAATAAAGCGCAGTTCGTTGGCGATTGGCTGCAGCCTCGAGTACAGCGCTTCGTCTGCATATACCGTTACTTTTGCCGCCAGTGACGAACCAATGTCACCATTCTTCCTGAGCACCTCCAACTCGCGACTCACTTGCTCCCTGACTTCCATAACTTCGGCCCAAAACTCGCGACCAAATTTCTCGTTGTCTGGAAGCGTTGGTAGACCCTCATACCATTGAGCAAGCAGAATGCTCTCTTCACGCTCACCAGGGATCAACGTCCAAATTTCTTCTGCGGTAAATGTGATCAACGGTGCCAGCCAGCGGCTCATCGCTTCCACGATGTGGTATAGAGCCGTCTGCGCAGAACGTCGCGCGGGACTGTCAGCCTGCATGGTATACAAGCGATCTTTAATAACGTCTAAGTAGAACGAGCCCATTTCTACCGAGCAAAACTGATGTACGCGCTGGTAAATCTGGTGATACTGATAGTTGTCATAAGCACCTACCACCTGCTCTTGCACCTGTGCGGCACGATCCATGGCCCAGCGGTCCAGTGGCAAACAGTCCTCCGCTGGAATCAAGTCCGTAGCCGGGTCAAAACCGGTTAAGTTGCCTAACAGATAACGGGCGGTATTGCGGATGCGCCGGTAAGAGTCGGACACACGCTTTAGGATTTCGTCGGAGACGGTCATCTCATAGCGATAATCCGCGGCTGCAACCCAAAGACGCAATACGTCTGCGCCCAGTTCGTTGATGACTTTCTGCGGCGCCACAACATTACCCAATGACTTAGACATCTTGCGACCGTCCGCATCCACCGTAAATCCGTGGGTCAACACGTGTCGATACGGCGCTTCCCCATGCATCGCCACCGAACTTAACAGGGACGATTGGAACCAGCCGCGGTGCTGATCCGATCCTTCCAGATATAAATCTGCAGGTCTACCCA
>CAZVYE010000163.1:0-8135 GCA_964630895.1 uncultured Gammaproteobacteria bacterium
GATTTTCTGCCCTATCCGCTTCGGTCCGGCGTTAAGGAGCTTTGCGGTGTAGCTGCCTGATTGCTTGTTATTGGCGCGCTCTGCAACGACATTTTGTAATGTGCCCAAGAAGCTCAGCGTCACAGGATTATTGTCGAAAAAACAGGAGTAAGTTCCTTTATGACAAGTCGGTCCAGCCGGGGTTGCGGTGACCAGAATGGTGTCGCTATCGCAGTCGACAAAAAGCCGATCCAACTGCAAAAAATTGCCCGACGTTTCCCCCTTCGTCCAGAGTTTCTGCTGCGATCTGCTGTAGAATGTTACTTTGCTGGTTTGCATGGTCTGAGCTAACGCTGCCTGGTTCATATATCCCAGCATGAGCACACCACCAGTTCTGCAGTCTTGAACAATAGCAGGAACCAATCCAGCACCTTTGTCCCAGTCGATGCCCTCTATATCAATTGAATCACTCACTGTATTGTCCTCATGATAAATCCGGCCTCAACCAACTGCGCTTTAAGCTCAGGGATAGGAATGTCGCCGCTGTGGAAAACGCTAGCCGCCAGTGCGCCATCGACGTCTGCATTTTTAAAAACATCCGAAAAATGTGCGGCCGAGCCAGCGCCGCCAGATGCAATCAACGGAACCCGACAAACCTCCCTCGCAGCCGTTAATTGCGGCAAGTCATAACCATTCTTCGTGCCGTCAGCACTCATACAATTCAGGACGATTTCGCCAGCGCCGCGGTCTTGTACTTCTTCAATCCACTCCATGGTCGCACGACCGGTATCGCGAGTAGCGTTCGGATCGCCGGTATGAGATTTGACGCGCCATTGGGCGTCTTCAGAACGCCAGGAATCCACACCAACTACCACGCATTGAACACCAAACTCTTCTGCCAATTCTGTAATCAGCGCAGGACGCATTAATGCGGGAGTGTTGATGGACACCTTATCCGCACCCCGGTTGAGCACTGCTCGTGCCTGCTCCACACTGCCTATTCCCCCGGCAACGCAAAATGGGATATCAATGATACGAGCGACCTGCTCCACCCATTCCAGGTCCACAGATCGGTCTTCAACACTTGCCGTAATATCATAGAAAACCAACTCGTCCGCGCCCTCATCCCGGTAGCGCTGGGCCAGTTGGGTTATCTCACCCATCACACGATGGTTTTTGAAGTTGACACCTTTAACCACTTGGCCATCGCGAACATCCAGGCAGGGAATTATGCGTTTGCTGAGCATGCCAGTGCCTCTTTGATCTCGAATGCGCCGGTTAGTAGCGACTTACCCAGAATGGCGCCATCAACGCCCAGGCTCGCCAATCTTTGTAATGAAGACAGGCCATCGATGCCGCCTGAAGCTTGTACTCTGAGGTGGTTAAACTTATCCAGAACCATTTCGTACAGGCTAAAGTTTGGTCCTTGCATCATGCCGTCCTGCGCGATATCCGTAATCAGCACGTCGCGAACTTTCCAGTCAGATACCCGCTGTAACAGGTCTGTCAGTTCCAGCGATGCATTTTCCTGCCAACCGTGACTCATTACGGTATACCGCCCATCGACCAGCTTACAGTCCGGCGATACAACAAATCGCTCAGGGCCAAACTGTTCCACCCATTGGGAAAAAAGTTCTGGTGATTTTGCTGCGATACTCCCCACGACTACACGTTCCACACCTGCCTCCAGCAGCGTTTCTACGTGCTGTGCAGAGCGAACCCCACCACCAACCTGTACTTGCATCGAAGTGCGGCTTGCAATGTCCCGAATGAAGTTTGTTTGTGCCGGCTCACCGCGCTTTGCTCCGTCCAAATCCACAATGTGCAAACATACAGCGCCTGCATCCTGGTAGCGCATGGCCAAATCTGTAGCGTTCTCATCAAAGTTTGTTTGGCGATTGAAGTCACCCTGTTCAAGCCGCACAACTTTACCGTTAATTAAGTCTATCGCTGGAATAATCGTCATGTAGGCATCGCCATAAAGTTTTTAAGAATCGTGGAGCCGAACCGGGCAGATCGTTCCGGGTGAAACTGGCATGCCACGCGATTGTCGCGTGCAAGCATGGCAGACAGCGGCTTGCCGTAGTCCGTGGTTGCCAGGGTGTCATTACCAATTTCTACGTAATAGCTGTGCACAAAGTAAGCGAAACTACCCTGCTCTGCGCCTGCCAGGATGGGATGCTCCTGCTCCCAATTCACGCGGTTCCATCCCATATGCGGAACCCTTAGATTGGAGTCGCAGTCTTTCAAACCCAGGGTTTTATGACTAAACAAACCTAAACAGGCGGTATCCTGTTCAGCCGACCATTCCGTCATCAGCTGCATACCAAGACAAACGCCCAACAGCGGTCCTTCAAACTCCCGCACCGCCTCCATACAGCCTCTTTCTCGCAGCGCGCGCATACCCGCGGCAGCGGCACCAACACCAGGCAGGATCACACGACTGGCCTGGCCAATGTCATCCGGGTCTCCGCTTACCGAACAGCTTGCACCCAGTCGCTCCAGAGCAAATCGCACTGAATTGAGATTGGACCCACCGGCAGCAATAATCAGTACATCGCTAGCCATTAAAGCAATCCTTTGCTGGACGGCAGCGCCAATTGATCATCTTCCAAGCCGACCCGTCGCACCGCCATACCGAAGGCGCGTGCAAAGGCCTTAAAACATCCTTCGGCAATGTGATGGTCGTTCTCTCCGTCGGCCGTGATATGAATCGCAGCAGCCAGGGCGTCACTGAGAGACTTAAAGAAGTGTTCAATCATTTGAACATTCAATGCACCTACCTGTGATTGTGCAAAATTAGCCTGGAATCGCAGTACCGGTCTGCCGCTCAAATCAATGAGCGCCTCTGCGCGGGTCTCGTCCATGGGTAGCGCAAACCCATAGCGTCCAATGCCAATCTTGTCGCCGATGGCTTGGCGCAGCGCCTGACCCAGTGAAAGGGCAACATCTTCGACGGTGTGGTGATCATCTATATGCAAATCACCCGAACATTCTATGTTCAACGCAATTTGAGCGTGATGACCAATTTGTTCCAGCATATGGTCAAAAAAACCAATGCCCGTTTGCGCTTGTACCGGTCCTGAGCGATCCAAATTCACGGTCACGTTGATGGCCGTTTCTTTGGTGGTACGCGCCACCCTGGCAGTGCGCTCAATGCCAATAATCTGGCTGGCCACCTCATTCCAGGGTTCGCCGTCTGAACCGACTCGAAAACCGCGAATTCCCATGTTTTCCGCCAACTGCAGATCGGTTTCTCGATCACCAACAACGACGCTGCGTTCTAGATCCAGATCGCCAGACTTAAGGTAGTCCAGCACCATGCCAATCTCGGGCTTACGGGTAAACGCGTTTGCTTCGGGAAAGTGCGGGTCAACGTGGATAGCCGCAAACTCGATTCCCTGCGAGGAAAACAGACTCAACATTTTCTGCTGTGGTATCTCAAAGTCTTGGGTTGGATATGCATCCGTTCCCAGTCCGTCCTGATTACTGACAATGACCAATTCGTAGCCATGGGCCTGCAGCTTGAGCAACGCGGGAATCACTCCCGGAACCAGCTCCAGTTTCTCCAACGAGTCGATTTGAAAATCGTCCGGCTCGATAATTAAGGTCCCATCTCTGTCTAGGAAAGCAATTTTGCGCTTAGCCATTGGATTCCTCCCATGCGTCCAGCGCAGCGGCCAGCGCGTCCATTTCCGCTTCAGAACCTGCTGTGACACGCAGGCAGCCCTCTGGCAGACCTGGGCCTGACAGTTTGCGCACAATAACTCCCTGGTTAACTAACAATTGGTAAACAGATTCCGAGGCGTCCGAGCGACCCAAAACGAAATTTGCGTCGCTGGGCCAGACTTTGTCGAAAGCTAACGATGCCGACATCAATTCGAACAGGCGCTCTCGCTGCTCTACAATTTGTTCCACCGACCGATACAACAGTTGTCGCTTGTCAGGATGCAAAGCATCGATAGCGACTTTTGCTACCGGGCTTGCCAGCGGATAGGGCGCAATGACAGCGCGCAGCGATTCAATCAGTTCTGGGCTAGCCAATAAGGCACCGCAGCGCAATCCGGCCAGACCGTAAGCTTTTGAAAGCGTCCGTAGCACAACCAAGTTTTCGATGCTCCCTGCCAAGCCGCTTACGGACTTCGCACTCGCAAACTCTATATAGGCCTCATCAACCACTACAATTGCCTTGCCGCGTAGCGAGTGTGCCAATTGAATAATGGTTTCTGGTCGCACGCTGTTGCCCGTCGGGTTGTTTGGGGAACAAACAAATACGATCCTTGTATCGTCTGCCACGGCATCGAGTACATCATCGACCTGCCAGGCAAAGTTAATGTCAGGATCAAGAATCAACTGGTCAATCCGAGCGCCCTGGATTTGGGCGGCGATTCGATACATCCCAAAACACGGCGCCATTTCCAAAATGGCATGCTGCCGCGCCTCACAGAATGCACGCACCAGCAGGTCAATTCCTTCGTCTGACCCGCGTGTTATCAGAACCTGGTCGTCCTTTACACCGTAAATTCGGGCCATGCGGGATACCAGCAGTGCGGGCTGTGGTTGCGGATATCGGTTGTATGCAGCATCCGTGATCATTGGAGTTGCCGGGTTCTCGTTGGCGTTGAGCCAGACAGTCCCGCTAGTGGCCTGCCGCCTGGCAGACTCATAAGGTCGCATTTGGCGAATATTGCTGCGCAAGAGTTCAACCGCACTCATGATTGCGTCTCCATGCGAATCGAAACCGCTTGTGCATGCGCATCCAACCCTTCAGCTGCGGCGAGTTCCAGCACTGTTGGGGCCAGCGCGGTCAGGCCATCTTGAGACAACGTCTGTACCGACATGGATCGCATGAAGCTCAAGACCGACACGCCGCTGTAAGCACTGGCATAACCGTAAGTTGGCAACACGTGGTTGGTACCGCTGCAGTAATCACCTACCGACTCTGGCGAATAGGGGCCGACGAAAACCGATCCTGCGCTGGAAATTTTCGGCAGCAGTTGTTCCGGCTGCTGCACCTGCAGAATCAAATGTTCTGGTGCGTATAGCTCCGCCAGTTCCACTAAGGCATCTCGGTTGTCCACAACAACAATCACGCTGTTTGCCAGGGATTCCTGTAAGAATTCCGGTCGGTTCAGTTCGCGCATTTGCTTATCGATCTGATCTACCACCGCACTCGCGAGTCCCTGATCAGAACAAATCAGCACGCTTTGACTATCTTTGCCGTGCTCAGCCTGCGACAACAAATCTGACGCAACGAAGGCTGCGTTGGCTTGCCCATCGGCCAGCACCATCACCTCGGAAGGTCCAGCCGGCATATCGATGGCTGCGCCGCGTGGGTCCAAGGAGACCTGTTGCTTTGCTTCTGTAACAAAAGCATTGCCCGGCCCGAAAATTTTCTTGCACTCGGGCACACTCTCTGTCCCATATGCCATGGCTGCAACCGCTTGAGCGCCCCCTACCGGGACAAACAACGTTACGCCTGCGATATAGCCCGCCGCCAAGACCCCTGGATTGCATTCGCCATCCAAAGTGGGAGGACAACAGGCAATAATGTTCTCACAACCAGCCAGTTGAGCCGGTATGCCCAGCATCAATACCGTTGAAGGAAGTGGCGCTGTACCAGCCGGTATATAAAGTCCCACAGGATCAAGGGCGCGCCAGACTTTCTCGCATCGAACCCCTGGGATGGTTTCTAGCTGATATCCCCTGGGGACACCTGGCTGATGAAAATTTCGTATGTTATCCGCTGCCCGTTGTAACGCTGCTCGGAGCGGCCCTGGCAGCGCTTCGAAGGCGGACTGCATATCAGACCGATCAAATTGCAAGCGGCTCAGCTGAGCACCGTCATAGCGTCGCGTCAGCGCTCGCAAGGATGAGTCACCATCGGCACGGACCTGCTGTATGATTCGCTGCACCGATGCTTGCAAATCCGCCCGCCCAGACACGGCGGGCCGTTCCAATACCTCACGCAGCGCGTCAGCAGAAATTTCGCTGGCAACTACCGTCTTCATGCCAGCATTTTCTCCACCGGTAGCACCAACACTGCGCTGGCACCTGCGGCTTTGAGTTCCTCCAGATGCTCCCAAAAAACAGTTTCCCGACAGACCGCATGAATGGCGACGCGCTCGGTCTCGCCTTCCAATGGCAGGACGGTTGGAGATTCTGCGCCCGGCAACAGCTGCTTTATTTCGGCCAGTGCCGCTCGTGGCGCATGTAACATAACGTACTTGCTTTCACGTACCTGTAGAACGCCCTGAATGCGCTTTAGCAGCTTGTCCAGTATTTCGGTCTTCTCAGCATCACAGGCCCGCCCGGACGCATACAACGCAGCCGTAGAGCGCATCATAATTTCCACTTCAACCAGGTGATTGGCACGCAGAGTTGACCCAGTTGACACGAGATCTGAAATCGCATCCGCCGTACCCAGACTTGGAGCAATCTCTACGGAACCAGACAACTTAACAATAGTCGCTTGAACACCTTTATCGGCCAAGTATTCTCGGGTTATTTCTGGGTAGCTGGTGGCAATACGTTTGCCAGCCAGAGAATCAACGCCTGCGTATTCCACCGTTTCTGGTACCGCAAAAGACAGCCGACAGCCGCCGAAATCCAACGGGGTAATCTCTTCCAGCTCTGCGGCACCGTCGATGCGCCGGCGTTCACCTAGGGCCTCGCGTACTACGTTCTGCCCTACGATTCCCAGATCACATACGCCATCGAGCAAGAGCCCAGGTATGTCATCGTCACGCACCAGCAGCAAATCAACAGGCATGTTTTCACCGAAACAGAACAGTCGATCTTTGCTGGTTGAGAATTTAATACCACAACGCTCCAACAACGCCCGAGATTTGTCCGCCAGCCGGCCAGACTTCTGAGTGGCAATCTTCAGCCTGGAACTGGATTGCACCTGCTGCGATACGTTTCCGGGCATAGCTGCGGTCTCTTTTGAAATGTCATTCATTAATCGTTTGCCTAATGTCTTAGCTTTGATCTGCGCACACCATCAGGGAATCTCTTAGGGTGTGTCGCAATTGTTTAGTAGCAATGGGCCTAGCCACCCTCACCGCCTGAGGCTTCATACAACCGCTCATACGCCAGCTTGTAGCCACCGTTGCCGTAATCCAAGAAGCGAGCAATACGGCCGACGGTGGTGACACTGACGCCGGTAATTT
Organism: uncultured Gammaproteobacteria bacterium; assembly: GCA_964630895.1. Taxonomy (GTDB): domain Bacteria; phylum Pseudomonadota; class Gammaproteobacteria; order Xanthomonadales; family SZUA-38; genus CAZVYE01. The sequence goes on from CAZVYE010000163.1 coordinate 7,152, forward strand.
CGTTAATACTGCGGTAAGCAATGCCACGTTTTAGCAGTGGTACAACCCGCCACCTGTCCACGAGCGCTTCAAGCTCAGCCGGCGTGCAGAGATCGGCGAGCAGATTTTCCATTTCCGCAGGGGTCTTCATCAAAAGGAGCGCTTTGCAGAGCTCTGCCCTGGCGTTTTTGATTGCTTGCTTTTCGTCTTCTGAGTGATTCTTCATGAGATAATGTACTAATGCGTTAATACATTGAATCATTATTCAGCATGGGCTGCAACCATTTACAGACAAGAATTTGTAATCAAGTGAAAACGAAGGTTTAGGGATACAGCTCCTGGTCTTGTACTCCATTTACGCCAGGCGCAACGCCAGAACTGTTAGCCGAAGGGATACTGCAGCGCCAAAAAGCTAGGGCAGCTGGGTTAACAAACGTAATCCAAGATACTCACACCCCTGGACTGGGGGAAAAAGGGAATTGAATCTAAGGGAAGCGCTTCTTCTGAAGTAGTCGCGCGCCAGAGCAGGCGCGCGACCATAGTACCAGTCAACCTAATAGCTGAACTTAGTTTGCCGCTTGGCGATTTTGTGCGGAAATGCCAATGTGCTTATCAAAGAACTCCCACATCTCGGTATACAGCTCTTCGCGGTTATCAACATCGTAGAAACCGTGTGCCTCTTTTGGCTTGACCATAGATTTATATTGAATGCCAGCCTCTTCAAGCTTGTCCGACAGGACTTCGTAGTGTGCATAATGCGCGCGTATGTCTTTCTTACCGTGCACTAAAAACAGGTCCGCTTTGATCTTGTCTACATGATAAGCAGGTGACCGAGCAATCATATCTTCTTCGTTGGTGCCAACTGCGCGCTCCAGGTAGGCTCTGCCATCGACAGTCTCAGGAATATCGCCTTTTTTGTGCATCAGTGGCAGATCGTAGACGCCTACGTAACCAACGCCGCACTTGTATAAATCCGGCTCTTTCACCACGCCCATCAACGTTGCG
>CAZVYE010000164.1:0-8080 GCA_964630895.1 uncultured Gammaproteobacteria bacterium
AACCTGCGACCCTCGCCTTGTAAGGGCGATGCTCTCCCAGCTGAGCTAAGCACCCTGGAAAGGCGCGCTAGTTTACGGCATCTTTTAGAGCTTTACCAGCCTTAAATGAAGGAATTTTTGAAGCTTTGATATTAATGGTTTCGCCGGTACGCGGATTGCGGCCAGTGCGAGCTGCTCGCTCTTTAACAGAGAAAGTGCCGAAGCCAACCAGAGCTACAGAGTCACCACCTTTAAGCGCTTTGGTAACCGCATCGATAGTAGCTTCGAGAGCTTTACCAGCATCTGATTTATTCATGCCAGTGTCGTCGGCAATTGCCGTAACCAAATCAGTTTTATTCATTTGTATTCGTCCTCAATCCTTTAAACGCTCGCACCATTAAGGTGCATTTATCGGGGCTGCATAGACCCCTGTCGGTCGTGACCCGTCGCAACCCCTTCGCAAAAACCAGCGATAAACTTGGCTGCATCGCCTTGTTCCCTGCAGGACATCCAGCAGACGTAGGCCAGCGGAAGGACGCTTTATACCAGGGGCATATTGCTTCCGCAACCGTGTAGCCGCATGTTTTCGCGAAATTGTTCAATTAATTGCTAAACCGGCTAATAAATGAACAAATAAAACACAAAATTGCTCACTTTTTAGCCACCACTTTTTTGGCTCAATTTCCGGAGCGCCCCACCATTTATGGCCTGTGGGACTTAACCCACATTAATTCTTTACGCCACAAGTGGATAAATTTGCCACGCCCCATGTGTAACGTGAACTCGGAATTTGCTTTAGAACATCCGGAAGCTGCGCAACAGGCTTACATTATGCAGCACATTAAAATGCCAGCCTGAAACCATGTAACGCCTCAGACTGGCCTTATCACTTATCTAGCGGCTCTCAATGCGCCCTGAGATCACCAGAGTCCTTTCTGCCCTCCGCGGGCACCGGCACCTTGCCACCATCTGGACGTGGCGTAGGCTTGTCTACAAGCGCTAATTCCAGGACCTGATCAATCCACTTCACTGGTATGATTTCCAGCTTTTCCTTGATGTTATCTGGGATGTCCGCCAGATCTTTTTCGTTTTCATCCGGAATCAACACCGTCTTGATTCCTCCACGATGCGCAGCCAATAACTTTTCCTTCAGTCCGCCAATCGGCAAGACCCGACCACGCAAAGTAATTTCACCGGTCATGGCTACATCTGCTCGCACTGGTATTTCGGTAAGCGCAGAAACAAGCGCTGTGCACATTCCGATACCGGCACTAGGCCCGTCTTTGGGCGTAGCACCTTCTGGCACGTGTACATGGACGTCCACCTTTTGATGGAAATCGTCTTCTAATCCTAACAAGTGCGCGCGATTGCGAACCACTGTCATTGCGGCATGGATGGATTCCTTCATCACATCGCCCAACTGACCCGTATGCATCAGCTTGCCTTTGCCGGGCACAATGGTGCCTTCGATACTCAGCAGTTCTCCGCCCACCTCGGTCCATGCAAGACCGGTAACCAAACCAATCTCGTCATTTTCTTCAGCCAGGCCATAGCGGTGCCGCTTCACACCAAGATATTTATCCAGGTTGTCGACTTCTACGGTAATACTGTCTACTTCTCCTTCCGAGGTCAGCAGTTCTTTCACTACTTTTCGGCAAATCTTGGCGATCTCTCGTTCCAGACTACGCACCCCGGACTCGCGGGTGTAGTGGCGAATGATCTCTCGAAGAATTTCCTCTTCGATTACCAGCTCGTCCTCTTTCAAACCAGCTGCTTTTCGCTGTTTCGGCACCAAGTAGCGCGATGCAATGGCAGTTTTCTCGTCTTCCGTATATCCAGGAATACGAATAACTTCCATGCGATCAAGCAAGGGACCAGGAATGTTCAGCGAGTTCGCCGTAGCGACAAACATTACTTCTGACAAATCCAAATCAACTTCCAGATAGTGGTCGTTGAAGCTGTTGTTCTGCTCAGGGTCTAACACTTCCAGCAGTGCGGACGACGGATCTCCGCGGAAATCCATTGTCATTTTGTCCAACTCATCCAGCATAAACAGCGGATTCTTGGTGGTGGCCTTGGTCATGTTTTGTACAATGCGACCAGGCATGGACCCAATGTATGTGCGTCTATGGCCACGAATTTCCGCTTCGTCGCGAACACCGCCAAGCGACATGCGCACAAACTTTCTGTTCGTGGCTCTGGCAATGGAACGGCCCAGCGATGTTTTACCTACTCCAGGTGGACCAACCAAACAAAGGATAGGACCTTTGAGCTTGCGCACTCGCTGCTGTACCGCAAGATACTCAACAATGCGTTCTTTCACGCGATCCAAACCGTAATGATCTTCTTCAAGAATATCTTCGGCCTTTTTCAAACTCTTACGAATCTTGGATCGCTTCTTCCAGGGAAATGCCAACAGGGTATCGATGTAGTTACGCACCACCGTGGCCTCAGCAGACATGGGCGACATCATCTTCAGCTTGTTCAGCTCAGACTGTGCCTTCTCCTGCGCCTCTTTTGGCATGCCGGCTTCGTCTACGCGCTTTTGCAAATCCTCAAGATCATTTGGCACATCGTCCAGCTCACCCAGCTCTTTCTGGATGGCTTTCATTTGCTCATTGAGGTAGTACTCGCGCTGGCTCTTTTCCATCTGGTTTTTGACGCGGCCGCGAATACGCTTTTCCACCTGCAGCATGTCAATTTCGCCCTCAAGAATCGCCATAAGCGCTTCCAAACGGCCTTTGATGGAGTCGGTTTCGAGAATCTTCTGCTTTTCTTCAATTTTGATCGCTAAATGAGCAGCTACCGTATCCGCCATGCGTCCGGGATCATCGATCCCTGACAAGGTAGCCAAGAGCTCTGGTGGAACTTTGCGGTTGAGTTTTACGTATTGCTCAAACAGCGACATTAAAGAACGCGCAATGGCATCCAGGTCGGCTTCATCTGTGCTGGTGTCTTCATCAATAGGGACAATATCAGCCAGATAGTGACCGCCCTCTTCTTCCAAATGCGTAATTCGGGCACGAGATGCGCCTTCCACCAGAACTTTTATTGTACCGTCAGGCAACTTAAGCATCTGCAAAACGGTGGATAAGGTACCCACCTCGAATACGTCTTCAGGACCTGGATCATCTACTTCGGCGTTCTTCTGCGCCACCAGCATGATCTTTTTGTCATCCTCCATGGCAAAATCCAACGCTTCGATCGAGCGCTCACGCCCAACAAATAGCGGAATCACCATATGCGGATATACCACCACATCACGCAGCGGCAAGACAGAAACGCGCTGTGGCACGTTTTCCAGGGTCGTTTCGGTGCGATCCATTTCGCCCATCTAATCTTCCTTTTCCGACAGGACACTAGCGCGCGTACGCGCAACACGTTGCCTGATAGTCAAAATCGTATATGGCTTGCTAAATGGAATGCAGGTATTGCAGCGTAACAAGCCTAAATCGTTGGTTTAGATATTGGGCTAATCAGGCAGCCTTTCAACACAACATACACCAATACGGCGGCTTTTGCGCGCGACTGTGCTGAATACAGGATGGGCGGGATATCGGGTGCATGAAACGGCGCTCAGGAATGAGCGCCGCTATAAATCTAGAATTCGTTAAGAAGATGAATCTGAGGCGACTTTTTGATTGTTTTCGTACATCAAATAAGGATCCGAGTCGCCGCTGATCACCGCTTCGTCAATGACGACTTTGCTTACGTTCTCCATAGACGGCAGATCGTACATGGTATCCAGCAAGACGTTCTCTAGGATGGTACGCAAACCGCGCGCGCCGGTCTTGCGCTTCATTGCCTTTCCTGCCACGGCTCGCAGCGCATCATCACGAAACTCCAGCTCCACGCCTTCCATCTCGAACATTTTGCGGTACTGCTTGGTAATGGCATTTTTTGGCTCAACCAAAATCTGCACAAGTGCGTCTTCGTCGAGCTCCTGCAAGGTGGCTACTACCGGTAGTCGCCCTACAAACTCGGGAATAAGGCCAAACTTGACCAAATCCTCTGGCTCAACGTCTTGCAGCAGGCGGACCAGATTCTCGTCATCATCCATTGAATGGACTTCTGCAGAAAACCCTATGCCTGATTTGGTTGACCGTGCCTGAATGACTTTTTCCAGCCCGGCAAACGCGCCGCCACAGATAAACAGGATATTCTTCGTGTCGACCTGCAGGAATTCTTGCTGCGGATGCTTGCGACCGCCCTGCGGCGGCACTGACGCAACGGTACCTTCAATCAATTTCAAAAGTGCCTGCTGCACGCCCTCGCCAGAAACATCTCGCGTAATTGAAGGATTTTCAGCCTTTCTGGAAACCTTGTCGATTTCGTCAATATACACAATGCCGGTTTGGGCTTTATCTACATCGTAGTCGCATTTTTGCAGCAACTTTTGAATGATGTTCTCTACGTCTTCGCCTACATAACCGGCTTCAGTCAAGGTAGTCGCATCTGCGATGGTAAATGGCACATTCAGCAATCGAGCCAGAGTTTCGGCCAGCAATGTTTTACCAGAACCGGTAGGACCAATCAGCAGAATATTACTCTTGGAAAGCTCTACATCATCTTGTTTATAGCCAACTTCCAACCGCTTGTAGTGGTTATAAACTGCAACTGCCAAGACTTTCTTCGCCCGCTGCTGACCAATGACGTACTCATTTAATATGTCATAGATTTCCTGCGGCTTTGGTAGCTTGCTGCGCGCCGCAGCAGACTTCTCTTCGAGCTCTTCGCGGATGATGTCATTGCATAGCTCTACGCATTCATCGCAAATGAATACACTTGGACCAGCAATTAATTTACGCACCTCATGCTGGCTTTTCCCACAAAACGAGCAATAAAGTATCTTGCCGTTGTCGCCAGATTTTTTCTGTTTTTCGTTACTCATCGAGTCCGTCTTGCCCTTAAATTACCTTTCGCGTACCGACACGATGCCGCTGTTGCCCGCGTGCACCATCGCCAGACGCCTTGAGAATAGCATAGCTATTGTGCTACCTGCATACCTGCCACACCGGTTTACGATCCCAAAACCGCCCAACCCGCGCATACTCCGACGCGCGGTGCAGAATTGTGAAGACCGGGTCAGTCCTTAATCTTAACTACTTCTCGCTTGGTCAAAATCTGGTCGACCAGACCATACTTCTTCGCAGCTTCGCTGCCTAGAAAATGATCGCGGTCCGTATCCTTACGGATTTTTTCTATATCCTGGCCGGTATGGTTGGCAAGAATCTGGTTCAACTGCTCACGCGTTTTTAGAATCTCTTTGGCGTGAATATCAATATCACTCGCTTGGCCCTGATAACCACCTAGAGGCTGATGAATCATGACGCGTGAGTGCGGCAGGCAATAGCGTTTACCCGCAGCGCCAGATGCCAGCAACAAGGCACCCATGCTGGCAGCCTGACCAACGCATATCGTGCTTACATCCGGCTGCAAAAACTGCATAGTGTCGTAGATGGCCATGCCAGCGGTGACCACGCCACCGGGACTGTTGATGTAAATATTAATGTCCTTCTCAGGGTTTTCTGACTCTAAGAATAGCAACTGCGCTACGACCAGGTTGGCCATTTGATCTTCAATTGGACCAACGATAAAAACGACGCGCTCTTTTAATAGGCGCGAAAATATATCGAAAGAGCGCTCGCCTCGCGCGGTTTGTTCGACAACCATTGGCACCAAATTGAGGTTTTTTACGTCTGACATGCAGATCTCCGCATTCGTATAAGATTAATCTTTCCAGCTCCAAAGATGCGCGTTACAGCTGAACTTTTCAATAGTGACTCATAAATTTCTGGAATGACGGCAATGATGGGCACAATGTCAGCGACATTTACCTGCCCCAGAACGAAAAAAGCGGCCTGATGGCCGCTTTTCTCAGTATATGGATTGGTGCAACATTTAGCTGGCGGGCGTCATCACTTCTTTGAAGTTCTTCTCTACCTCAACCACTTTCGCCTGTTCAGCCACCCATTCCGCTGCTTGCTCTTCCAGAACAATGTTCTGCACGTTAGCCATCAGCTCTTCATTTGAGTAGTAAAGCTGCACAATCTGCTCCGGCGACTCGTAGGTAGAAGCGATTTCATTTACCAAATCGCGAACGCGTCCGCCGTCCACTTTCAATTCTGCGTGGCGCGCTACTTCGCTAACCAACAAAGCGGCTCGCACTCGGCGCTCAGCCTGCTCACGGAAAGATTCTTTTTCCGCAACCGCTTCCACATCTTCGCCTTGCCGGCTGGCGTTCTCACGTGCCTGATTGTGTAAAACGGTCATTTCGTTTTCTAGCATGGCCGCAGGAATTTCCAAGTCCGAATGCGTAGCAACCAACTGCTCCAGCGTTGCTGCGCGGAATGCCCGGCTAAGAACCTGCTTGAGCTCTCTGGCCATATTAGATCGAACTTCGTCGCGGAATTGCTCCATCCCACCTTCTTCGACGCCGAATGCCTTCGCAAATTCTTCGTCTACCTCAGGTAGAACGCTTTCTTGGATTTTTTCGAGTTTTACCGAAGCTTTACCCGACTTACCGGCCAGCTCCTTGTTGCGCGTGTCATCGCCGAAAGTGATGTCAAACTCAAATTCGTCACCGGCCTTATTGCCAACCAGTTGCTTTTCAAAACCCTCATCGAAAATACCGGTTCCAATCACAACCCCTGCGCGCTCAGCATCTTCTGCTGGAATGCGACCGTCTTCGGTCTCCAGGGAATATTGGAAAAAGGCCAGGTCTTCTTCTTTAGCAGCGCGTTCGACGGTCTCCCAAGATCGACGTTGCTCACGCAGCGTCTCAATCATGTTATCAACGTCTTTGTCGGTTACTTCCGCAACCATCTTTTCGATTTCGATTTTTTCAACGTTGAGGTTTTCGACTTCTGGGAAAACATCAAAGCTGGCAGAAAACTCTATCGTCTCGTCGTCTTTGGAGTCATCGATGTCTACAGGAGGCACGCTAACTGGTCGAAGGTCGTTTTCAACAATCGCTTCGCGCAGTTTCTCGTTAACTAACTCGCCAACGATCTCTTCTCTGACCTGCTTGCCGTAGCGCTGCTCAATAATTTTCACTGGCACTTTGCCCGGTCGAAACCCCTTCATGCGAACCTTTTGACTCAGGTCACGCATCCGGTCGCCAACTTTCTGGTTAACAACATCAGAGGGAACTTGAACCGTAACCTTACGACCCAGCTTACTCGTGTTTTCTACTGAAACCTGCATCTTGCCTCCATGATCCGCGCTGTCTCATCGTCAGCACAGACTCATTAATATGGTGCGAAAGGAGAGACTCGAACTCTCACGGGTTGCCCCACTGGAACCTAAATCCAGCGCGTCTACCAATTCCGCCACTTTCGCATTTAACCTGTGGCGCTTAACCGCCTAGCAGCGGTTTTACCGAATTGCTCACTTGGTAAGCAAAACAATTCATTCGCCTTCAGCCTGAATTTGCCAAACAGTCGCAAATCCCAGACAGCCAAAAAGGCACGATCGCCTAAGACGACCGTGCCCATGAATTTGGGGTGGACGAAGGGGATTGAACCCTCGACCGCCGGAGCCACAATCCGGTGCTCTACCAACTGAGCTACGTCCACCATTGATCAAGCCGCGCATTATACGCGTAATCTGTCTATCTGGACCAGTAGGGTCCGATAAACAAAAAAGCCGACACAAGAAGCGTCGGCTTTGAATTTGGCGCGCCCGGAAGGATTCGAACCTCCGACCTTCTGGTTCGTAGCCAGACACTCTATCCAACTGAGCTACGGGCGCAAAATACTCAAACCGTTTTAACAACACGCTTCGCGTGCCTTGAGGTGCTTTTTACGAAGGCACCCAATTCGAGGGCGCGCATTATCCCAATGGCCCCATGTCGAGTCAACCTAAAATTTTATATTTTTTTTAACACGCCAAATAAATGTGCAGCGCTGGCACAAACTAAAGGGCTACTTCCATCTATTTTTGCAGAAAGGCAGAAATTCCATCTTCCAGATAAAACGCGTCATAACCCCTTTCGCACATTAAGAATGCGCCTGCCTTGCTGCGCGTACCGGAGTCACAATACAAAATATATCGTGCGTCGGAATCTAAAGCGCTCAAACCCTCTCTGAGCCGATACAGG
>CAZVYE010000165.1:0-8058 GCA_964630895.1 uncultured Gammaproteobacteria bacterium
CAGCATTTGCCTGGCTTCTTCACTATCCGATTCGCGCAGCTCAGCAGTGAGCTGCAGCAACCAGGCTAGACCATAGGGCCGTTCAAAGCTGGCACGTCCCTCGCCTTGATAATAGCGAAGCTCTTGCTCCATGTTGGCTTTGTTGATGTTCTTACTGACAGCCGCCAGCGCTTTTTCTGAAACTTCGGTATCCGGATACAAGCGCGCCAATCGCACCAACAACCAATGCCCATGCACCGCAGAGTGCCAGTCAAAGCAACCGTAAAACGCAGGCGTCAGTTCACGCGGCGGCCCAACGTCTTCGTCCGAGTTCAACACATGCGCAATCTTGTTGGGATACTCCTGATGCACACACTCCAAAGCCAGGTCAGCAAACTTCTCAGCTAGGCCAATAGAGCTAGGTTGTTCAGACTGCGCTGAACCTAAATAGCCAACAGCAATCAAGAGACCAAACAGAATTCGACCAGGCATGGGATGTCCTCAGAATGTTTGCGTTGGGGTAGGGTAGCAGGGTGATTCGCTATTAACACTATGGCGTAGTTACGAACCTGATAGGAGTAAGATGGCGCTACCGATAGTTGATTGGAGATGCATTGTGTCAAAAAGCAAGGTAGATCGAGTTAACCAAAGTTCTAACGGAGCCACTGAGCTAAGTAAGTCACTAGGTCGTGCAGGTAGTGAAACTCAAAGCTCTTTTGCGAATTCCGGCCAGGAAATCTCGAAGAAAATTGCTTCAGCCATTCGGCAAGCGGATTCAGGGGAGTTCGCTGAAGGTAGCGGAGCAGAGGCAATTCGGAGAGCTTTAGCGAGTGCTTGTGGTAAGACAGCAAAGTAACTTGATGCGTCCAAACCAACAGCTACTTCCGACCTGGGTTCCTGCCCACAGCAAGTTTTCAACAAGCTGGGTAGGCTACGCAGGAAACGGCATGTTTATGGGGCGCTTTGATGAAGATCATCAAAGTCTACGATTTGCTTCCACGTTGCGAGATCTAACTGGTTCAGAGAGGCTGGTATGGTCGATTCGAATACTGCTAATTTCCCGAGCTGTTCGAGGGGCGCAGCTGCTATGAATTCACTTGCTCTTTGGATATGTTGATCCAGGCTGTTTCTCAATGTGCTCCATTCGTATGGGTCGCCATCTGTAGCAACTGTGGCGATCTCATCAGCAGTATAGCCGTAAAGATTACGCTTAATTTCGCGGAGAACGATTTGTGGATTCTTCGAACTGTCTTTGGCGACTACAGCCCAAACGAGCGGGCCCAACTCGCAGTAATTCTCAGCTATCGAATACAAGTCTACTAAATCGCGCGGAGCGTTAGTTCTCTGACTAGCGCATAGCACCTTATTAACTGCGTTATCGGCGTCATGAAGTCTATGCCCCAGTTCTCTGTCGGGTTGAATCGGAAAGAATCTCTTGGTGGAATCGGCGTCTAGAAACCACTGGATTCTAGTTTGGGAAGAACCATCCGTGACAACAATTTCGGCAGTGTAGCCTTCTTGAGTGACTGTGCGCTCAATTTCATAGCTTGCCAGCATTAGAGCGTCAATTTCAGATTCGACGGTTGGAATCAACTTACTTCGACGCTCCAGAAATACGTCTAAATCCTCTGACAATCTTGGCCAATTTCGATTTAGGGCAGCTCCACCCCCAACGTAGGCGCTCTCGCTCCGTAACTTTGCAAGCACGGCGCACACGCGCTTTTGGATAGCTGTAAGTGGCATTATCGCGCCAAACTCATGATCTCGCGCCCAAGCTTGTAAGCTTCCGCATTGCCCCGCTCCATCAGGGCAGTTGCGACAATAACTGCGTCAGTCATCTTCGCTGACTTTGCGTCAACACTGATATTGTCCAGGCATTGGGCATGAAATTTCTCATAAGCCTTCGCGATCAAACTACGTACTTTTTGTTCCTCGGGAGAATCGGAAGTGCTTCGCAAATCCGCCGCATATGCTCTCAACAGGGATACCTTGTCCTCGGGGACAAAAACCTCGACACGCTTCATACCGGCTTTCGCCATTTCCGCGCGATATCGAGAGACTCTTTCTTTTACTGAATGCGACATATAGTTACCGGTAACAAATCAGAAAATGTTACCGGTAACTATATCACAACTGTTTCCGGTAACATACGACTCGTACTGTGCAGAGTAGTGTCTCTTAGCAATTTACTGAGGGTGGCTTTGGTGCAGGGTGGCGGGCGGGTTTAGAAAATAGGCCGTCTAACGGCGCCGTAATTTACAGGCATTTCCAGGTTTCAAGCCACGCACTGTTTGCAGATCAATCGCTTGCGATTGACCAAGTTGCGTAGGCTCCTGGAAATACCTGTAAATTATGGAAGCAAGCCGTTTCCGGGCTGGCAGGGGGAGTGAAGAGGGGGCTTTGCCGGAAGCCCCTTCTTCCCGTCGTACGGGGACGGAACCCCGGTAGGCCGTCACGCTAGTGACAAAATCAACCGCGATTTCGCGGAAAAACAAGTCACGTCTAGTGACAATTCAATCCGCAATTACGCGGAAAAAACCTATTCGGGGGATTAAGAAAGGGGGCACAAAGCCCCCTTACATTTACCAACCACACTGACGATTTTTGTTCTGCTCATCCAGCCAGACTTGCAGCGGCGCAAAGTAGTCCAGGATTGCAGATGCATCCATTGCTTCTTTGCCGGTAACCACTGCCAGCGCTTCCGGCCATGGCTTGGAAGCACCCATTTCCAACATCTCGTTCAGCATCTCACCAGCTTCTTTGCTGTTGTAGATGGAGCAGCGATGGAGCGGACCTTCGTAGCCAGCCGCATCACACAGTGCTTTGTGGAACTGGAACTGCAGGATGTGGGCCAGGAAGTAGCGGGAGTAGGGCGTATTGCCTGGAATGTGGTACTTGGCACCCGGATCGAAGTGATCTTCGGTGCGCTCGCCCGGAGGTGCAATGCCCTGATACTTGGTACGCAGATCCCACCAGCCTTTGTTGTAGTCTGCTGGCTTGGTTTCGCCGTTGAATACCTGCCAGCGCCACTTATCGACCAGCAAGCCAAACGGTAGAAACGCAACTTTATCCATAGCCATGTTGAGCAACAGACCAATGTCCTTGGATGCATCTGGCACTTCTTCGATCAGATCAATCTGCTTGAGATAGTCAGGCGTGACTGACAATGCAATGGTGTCGCCGATGGCTTCGTGGAAACCGTCGTTGGCACTCTCTTGATACAGGATGGGCAGATCGTTGTACGCGCGCTGGTAGAAGTTGTGGCCCAGCTCGTGGTGAATTACAGAAAACTCTTCAGCGGTCTTCTGGATGCACATCTTGATGCGCAGGTCATCTTCGTTATTAAGATTCCAGGCGCTGGCGTGACACACCACATCGCGATCTTCCGGTTTGGTAAACAACGAGCGCTCCCAGAAGGTCTCCGGCAGTGGCTCAAAGCCTAAGGAGATAAAGAAGTTCTCAGCGCCTTTAACCATGTCAATTTCAGACATGCCGCTGGCTTCGATGTTCTTGGTCAGGTCGTAGCCGATGTCGGCCTCTTCCGGTGCCGCCAGTTCATAAATGTTGCCCCACTGCTGGGCCCACATGTTACCCAGCAAATGGGCAGGGATGGGCTGGTCCAAGGCGACAACATCTTCGCCATACTGGTCGGCCAGGCTGGCACGCACATGGCAATGCAGCGCATCGTACAGCGGCTCAACTTGTCCCCATAACCGATCCATTTCGGTGGCAAAATCATCGGCTGGCATGTCGTACTTGGAACGCCACATGGTGCCAAGATCTGCATAGCCCAGATCACGTGCACCTTCATTGGCGATTTCTACCATGCGCACATAGTCTTCGCGCATCGCAGGCGAAACCGTGCGCCAGCCGGTCCAAAGCTCTTCCAGCAGGGCCGGATCGCGGGACTCAGCGATGGTGCGATTCATTTCGGTCAGCGACAGGCACTCGCCGTCTTCGCGGCAATATTCGCCAGAGCCATACTTGGCTTCCAGGCTGGACGTAATTGTAGATAGCTCTTTGGTTTTTGCCGCATCCTGTGGGGCGGGTAGAACCAGGTTTAATTTGAGCATATCCAGCATGCGACGCTGGTCGTAGCTGAGGTCTTCCACATCATTGAACTTGGCCGCCTCGTTTGCCAGGCGGACTCCGGCCGCGGTGAGCTTTTCGTTGGCTCGGGCGCTTATTGCCTGGGTATCAACGGTAATAAAGTTCGCCTGTACCCACGCGGTTTGTGCGGATTCCAGATACAGCTCGCGCAACTCGCTTTCTGCGCGATCCAGGAAGGCTTGCGCGTCTGCCGCGGTCGGAGCCGCGTTGCTGGATTCGTGATTTTCCGCATTGGCAGTGGCTACTGGCGCAACCGCTTCTTCGTTGTTGCAACCGGCCAGTACCAGGGTGCTGGCCACCGCCATGGCAATCAGGCTACGTGAAAGAACGCAGCCTCTTTTTGTGTCTATACTCATTATGAATTCCTCGGGCTAGAGCTAGGGGCGACAACTGGTAGCGTCGCCGACCATTGGTTCCAAAGCTAGGTCGCGCAGTGTAGCAAAAAGTTCACAATTTGCATGAGTGGCGTCCACATTACTTTTGGTACTATTGAATGTTTGCCAGTGCGGCATTCTGCGCGGTTGACCCCCCAAGGGGCAAATTTTTTATGCGAAACATCAAAATATGACACTCACTCGTCTTTCCTTAGGTAATCCCGTCGCAGTAGTGGTGGGCTGTTTGCTAGTGGCTATCTTCGGGGCTTTGAGCTTCTTGCGGCTGCCGATTCAAATGGCACCGGAAGTCCAGCGCCCCATCATATCGATCAACACCGGATGGCGAGCCGCTGCACCCAACGAAGTGGAGTCGGAAATCCTTGAGCCGCAGGAAGACGTGCTTCGGGGTCTACCAGGCGTTGAGCAGATGACTTCTACTGCGTCCCAGGGCTCGGCGAGTATTTCGCTGGAGTACGAAGTCGGCATGGACATGAATCGTGCGCTGATTGAGGTGATGAACCGCCTGAATCAGGTGCCGAGATATCCGGTGGATGCGAACGAGCCTGTCATTAACCTGGGTGGAGATCGCCGCGGGGAAGCCATCGCATGGTTTGCGCTACGAACCAAGCCAGAAAACACCCGTCCCATTGTGGAATACCAGGACTTTGTAGATGAAGTGATTCGGACACGCTTAGAGAGGATTTCTGGTGTGTCCCAATCCGGCGCGTTCGGTGGGCGTGGTTATGAGGTTCGGATCTCATTCGATCCCTATAAAGCGGCCAACATCGGCATTGATCTGACCAGCATTGCCGCAGAGTTGGGTGCCAACTCGGATGTCTCTGCAGGCTCGACTGAAGTGGGGCGACGCCAGTACACGGTGCGGTTTGCCGGGAAGTACGAGATCGAAAGTTTGGGAGAGTTAGTCCTGGCGTGGCGGGAAGGGCGTCCCGTCAAGCTGCGAGACATTGCCGATATTAATCTGGTTCTGCAAGACTCCGGCGGCTCGCTCAGCCAAAACGGCGGCCCGTCCATTGCCATCAATGTTTCGGCGGAGCCTGGTGTCAATGTTCTGGATGTCATGGCAGAGGTCAAAACCACCATCGAAGAGCTGCGCAAAGAGCAACTTGAACCGCGCGGACTAAACATTACTCAGGTATCCGACCAAACCGAATATATCAATCAGTCCGTCGAGATGGTTTTCTCCAATCTGGCTTTAGGCATCATGCTGGCCATTGGAGTGTTGTGGTGGTTTTTGCGTAAATTCCGCGCGACGTTGATGGTCGCCCTGGCCATCCCGCTGTGTATGGCCGTTGCGTTCATCGTCCTGGATAGCGTTGGGCGGACGCTCAATATTATCTCTTTGGCGGGTTTGGCTTTCGCAACGGGTATGGTATTGGATGCGGCCATCGTGACGCTTGAAAACATCGTGCGGCAACGCGAGATGGGCCGCTCGCCGCAGGAATCTTCTGAGCGAGGCACTATGCAGGTTTGGGGCGCATTACTCGCCTCTACCGTAACCACTGTGGCCATTTTTATGCCGGTGGTGTTCCTGGAAGACGAAGCCGGGCAGCTTTTTGGCGATTTGGCTGTGACCATCAGCGTTGCGGTGGTTGCCTCGCTATTGGTGGCGGTAACCGTGTTGCCAACGGCGGCGAGACAATGGTTGGGTGACGCAGAACTCAAAGACCTACACCATCACTGGTGGGACAACGTAAGCAACAAGATTATGAAGCTTACCGACACCCGAAGCCGTCGGCTGGGGTGGATTTTTGGACTTACCGTTATTCCTCTAGTCGTCGGGTTTCTTGTGATTCCACCAGCGGATTACCTGCCAGAAGGTAAACGGAATTTTGTATTTGGATTCTTGCAGCCGCCTCCGGGGCTAGGCGTGGAAACCGGTCGCGAGGAAATCACCGATGTGATCAATGAGCGGCTTGGTCCATATCTGACGGGCGAAAAGCAGCCTCAGATCGAAAACTACTTCCTGGGCTTGTTTGGCAGCCGCGGATTTTTTGGTGGTCGCGCGGTGAACGATGACGAAGTCGACGAGATGCTGCGTGTGCTCAATAGCGAAATTGTGACGGGTTTTCCTGATACGTTTGGATTTGCAGGTCGCGCACCTATCTTTGGCGGCGCACGTGGTGGACGTCAGATTGCAGTTGATCTTCAGGCGGCCAATTTTGAGGCATTGCTGGAAGCAGGCGGTGCCGGGTTTGCGTTGCTGCGGGAGAAGCTGCCCCAGGCGAGAGTGCAGCCACTTCCAGGACTGGAGCTGGCCGAGCCAGAAATCAGACTCATTCCTGATGATCGAGCGATTGCTGAAGTAGGCTGGAATCGCAGCCGCATGGCCACTATCGTCCGGGCGCTGGGCGACGGATCGTTTGTTGGCGAATACTTTGATGGCGATCGCCGACTGAACGTCATCATGCGAGCCGAACAGTGGGACAGTCCCGAAGCGCTGGCCAGCATGCCTGTGGCTACCGCCAGAGGCGACGTTGTGGCGCTAAGTGAACTGGCAAGAATGGAGCGTACAGCAGGGCCCACACAGATCCGGCGGATTGATCGTCGCAGGACTTTGACGCTGCAAGTCACACCGCCTGCAGAAATGGCGTTGGAAGATGCAATTGAGCTCATCGACACTGAAGTTGTTCCTGGCATTCAAGCCCTGTTGCCCCCAGATGGATCAGTGTCGTTGCGTGGAACAGCAGAAGCTTTGGATCAGGCGCTGACCGCAATTACCGGCAGCTTCTTATTAGCTGTAGTCATCCTGTATCTGCTTATCAGCGCGCTATTTAGATCGTTCAAAGACAGCCTGCTGGTACTGCTGACAATCCCCATGGCTACCGTAGGCGGATTGGTTGCGCTGCGAGTCCTTGACCTGATCAGTGGTCAGACGATGGACTTATTGACCATGATTGGATTTGTGATTCTGCTTGGCCTGGTGGTGAACAACGCGATCCTGTTGGTTTACCGCGCTCGTGACGGTGAACGCGAAGGCCTGAATCGACACGATGCGGTACAAAGTGCGGTTCGTTTGCGTTTAAGACCTATTTTGATGAGTACCATGACCAGCATATTTGGCATGTTACCGCTGATGTTAGTGCCCGGAAGCGGCACAGAACTATATCGAGGCCTCGCTACCGTCATCGTTGGCGGCATGCTGGTCAGTACACTGTTTACGTTAATTCTTCTCCCCAGCCTGTTGCGCATGGGAGAGGACAAAGAATCTACGCAGGCGTCGGCACAATCGGCCGGTGCTGGAGCATAAAATGAAGAATATCTGGATATTATTTTTATTACTGCCACTTGCTGCTGTAGCTCAGCCGGGTGGACCACAGGCTGCGCAGGTTCGCGTGGCTACTGCAACAGAGCGGATGATGGTCCCCGCAGTCGAAGTCCCCGGCACCGTGATCAGCCGCGACGACGCTTCGCTTTCCGCGGAGGTGGCCGGAACATTGGGTTCGGTTGCAGAGATCGGAACGCGGGTCGCCAAAGGCGATGTGGTGGCCAATATAGATGACACCGCACTGCGTTTGCGGCGTGATGAGCTGAAAGCCGATATCGGTCGCGTACAGGCACGATTGACGTTTCTGCG
>CAZVYE010000166.1:0-8006 GCA_964630895.1 uncultured Gammaproteobacteria bacterium
CAACGAACAACCTGTATACGATCCAGCGACTTTTGGCAACGTGAACATTACCGTTCTGGAAAACATGCGCTCTTCGGAAGGGTCAGAAATAGAGATTGATTGCGGGGCATGGAATGTACTGCGGGTTTATGTTGGTGAAGCAGAATCGGCTGAAGTTCAGGTTTATGGGACCGAAGGGATCTTGTTAAGTACACAAGTAAACGGAGTGGATAGTCTGGGTTTCGGTTCGGTGCTTTTAGGACCAGTTGATACAAATTTCGAGCGTGTAGTTACTTTCTCGGAAGGGCTTGCCGGTGAACAAGAACACAAAGCGCGTTGTGAAAATTAATTTTATCTTAATGAGGATATTTATGACTAGTAGGACCGCAATTGTGATCTGCGCAGTGAGTCTAAGCTTGTTAGTCACTGCGTGCGAAGAAAAGTCATCAGGTGAAATGGCTGAGACCCAAGCAGATTCTGCTCGCCCGAAGGATGCAAGTTGGGAAATAACGCGAGTGCTGGGTTCTGGCCACGAGCATGGGGATGGAGCCAGTCACCATCACTTCAGCACCGGGAAGGACAAGTTTTCAACCAATGATAGACCTACGCGAGCGAACATGTATGACTTTCCAGATATTTCTTCTTCACACATCAAAACACAGGTAAAGCGGGTCGTCATGAACGATGGCCAAGAGTCAGCTGAAAACAACGCGGAGGTAAATCTCGCGGTTTTATATCAGTTACCGGCCTTTTCTGACGGAAAAAGCATAGCAGCGAGCAAAGACAAGGCCTGGTTCTACTTTTCTGACCCTTTTCAACCCAAAAACAACGAGGGCGGCCCAGACCACATACTTTATCACCTCGAGGACAATGAACCCAATAGTCCCGACATACGAAGTGGATACTTACTACTTTGCCCGGACGTGGACTATGCGCAGCGGTCTGTACAGGAAGATGGATCGCGATTAGACGAAGATTGTGAGTGTTTAGCCGATTATATTGCCAATGATTTTGATGGGGTTTTTCCCTGTTTGAAACGGACCCATCCTGGTGCAGCACATACGCATTCGGGTGATTAAGCGAGTTGATCCCGTGGATGCGACTAAGGATGGAGTTGGAGAAAATTTGGTAGTTTGCAAACTTCTCAGCGCAAGTCCGTCAAGCATGCTTGGCCGCGCTATTTGTTTAGGTTTTTTGTGCCTTGTTGTTGCAGGTGGTTCGATCGGAGCATCTGGGAATCAAGGCTTGCGGCAAGTGGCTGTGGGCGCTGATTACGCCCCGTATCCGGCTTCAGTTTGGCCAGACTATTTTCTTGAAATTTCCATCTTCGGAGGTTCGTACGCAGGAATTGAAGAAATTTCGTGGCAAGCAGCAATACTTAGCGAGACGGAGATCAGCGGTCCCACTCCATCGCTTCAGGCTGCCTTTGTGTGTGGCGCAACAATCGTTGACGAGACTTGGGTGCTTACAGCTTGGCATTGTGTAAAAGATTTCTCTGCTAAGGAACTGGTGATTGCGTATGCTCTCGCAGATTTGCGGGAGTTGGACCAAAAAGGCTTGTTGTCGCAAGTCGAAAAAATCCACATGGCCCCTGACGGTGCCGACTTGGCGATGCTTCAAGTAGATAAACTGGTGTTGGACCGGGTTACCGCTAGCGCAATCGCGCTAAATGAAAATGGTTTTATTCCTGCGGTGGACAGCAGTCTGAACGCCTCGGGATGGGGTCTTGCCGGTTTTTTCGCGCCACTTCCAGAAGAGTGGAAGCTCAGGTCTGCACACCTGTCTGTTGTGGAAAGTTTACGATGCAACTATCGATCCCCAGAATCGGCACAAAAGCGTTTGCTCTGTGTTTGGGCCAATGATGCGGGCACTTGTCCATTAGACAGTGGAGGACCATTGACAGTCCACAATGGGAGCCAGTTGCTTGTCGGGATTATTACTAAAGGCAAGTGCAATAGAAGCATTCATGGGAGACATGCACGCGTTTCCTACTCCATTGATTGGATTAAGGGTTTGATGCAGCCACGTTTATAAAAATATTCCATCCCGCCCATTTCGATGGATCGCTCCATGCGCCGAAGTTTAGCTTGCTGACTTCCTTCTTTGCCTCATAGATCGCTCTCGCAGGGTGCAGATCTTGATTAAGCCACTTGTCATAAAACCGTTGCATCACCTCAAAGCTGGCTTGATCGCCCGCTGGCAGCGTGTTCGCAACTACGTATTTGCTTCCTGCTGCCATAAAAGCCTTGGCTAAATTCTGGCTGCCCAAGTTGTTGTGGCGGGCCTGTCCAGCACCCTCACACGCGCTGAGCACTATGAGTTCCGGTGCGGTTCGTAACGATGAAATCTCTGTGGCTGACCAAAGAAAGTTCTCAGAATCGCCCATAATCATTGCAGACAGTTCAGGTTGTAGAGGGTTGAAGTATGTATGCGTTGCAAAGTGGGCGACTCGAACGTCTGAAAGTTGTTTCGAAAGGTTAAGAATCTGAAAATCAGAGCCTTTCAATACTTGCACCTGTTCTGGCCTAAAAAAGGTAGCCAATAGATCAAGTTCCCGTTCAGATTGTGGTATCGGCGGAAATAAGTCATTGAGTTGTGATTTTGTGGGTGCGCCGGCCAAGAGCACGTTGTTGCTCTTGCTGCTTGCAACTGTTGAGTGAATTCCTGGTAAGACAAATTCAATTGGTGCCGAAGCAGCGGCGGTGAGTAGTTCGTCGCCGGAAAGACCTCCCATTAAATACACTCTCAAGGGTACAGGGGAAGTTTGGTAGTCCAACGCAGTATGGCTAAGTTCTTTTGCGACAGCCTCAATGTCACCAATCTCTTCAACATGGAGCTTACTATCGGAGTTCCGCTTCAAAGCAAACCAAGTACTTTGGGTTTCTACCAGTCCTAGATCGAATTCCAATACTCTTTGCTGGCTAAGCGAGGAAGAAGGCGCATTATTGGCATCGCTCCGAGTCTGAAATGCTAGTCGAATCGGCTCTAAGGCACTAGCCGGATTTTGATCTTGGGATTGAAGCGCGGCTGCCAGTTTCTTCGACATCTGGCTGATGTCTTCTTCGTAGCCCTGTGACTTTGATCGAAATGTGCGGCCCAGCTCAATAATCTTGGTCACAACATCCTCAGGGAGGATCGAAGAATCTACCTTTGAATAGGACTTCAGTAATACCTCAAGTAATTCTAGCTCAAGATTTCGCTTTGGCTCGAACCAGGCTGAACTGTTTCTGTTCAGTTGGTTAACAGCCAGGTTTAGCGCTTCATTTGTCAGTGCAGCGGAACTTTGATTGTCTCCTTGGTTCAACTTAAGTCGTGCCGCAGAGATTAAATACTTTATTGCTCTGTAGTCTCCCTCGATGGAATGAGCTGTTTCAAAAGCAGCATTGGTCAGAAATTGCGTTTTCGCTGGGCTCGATAGACGATGATTGAGCTCATTAGTTAACGTCGCGAGCGTTAATGTAGAAGCTGTTGATCGATCGTTCAAAGAAAGTTCTTCCAGCTCGTCAAGTAGTTTCCTGGCACCGACTAGATCATTCGCATCTATCGCAAGTTCTATAGAACGACCAATCAACTGTCGCCTTTGAGCAGGTGCGACGGCCACCGCCATCGCAGCGTTAAGCAGTTCTACTGCATCCTTACTGTCTCCACGAGCTAATGCCAGCTCCGCCGCTACGCGGTTTTTCTGGGCAACCAAATCAGGGTTGCCTTGTACACTTATCTTGTTGGCTTCCTCAGCATATA
This sequence comes from uncultured Gammaproteobacteria bacterium, assembly GCA_964630895.1. Classification (GTDB taxonomy): domain Bacteria; phylum Pseudomonadota; class Gammaproteobacteria; order Xanthomonadales; family SZUA-38; genus CAZVYE01. The sequence goes on from CAZVYE010000166.1 coordinate 3,721, forward strand.
TAGCCGCGCGATCTGCGAAGCCCGATCGAACGAACAGCCAAGCAAGTTGATTGAGTATTCTCAATCGGTGTTCGGGACCATCCTGGAATCGTAGGGCGCGCTCGAAAAAGCGCGAAGCCTCGAGTAGATTTCCAGCTCTGGACAATGCCGCCCCTGTTTCGTATGCGAACAATCCTCCATAGCTAGGCTCAATGCTTTGCTCATCAATAGACTGAAAGATCACCGCTGCGGCTGCTGGCAGGTCTTCCGCAAATAACGCGGCCAGATTGTATGTGACTAGGCTTTGTAGTTCGGCATAGTCCAGGTTGCGAGCGATTTGACGAGCGTCGAGATAATGGCTACTCGCCATTTCATAGTCTTGCAAGAGAGAGAAGACGAGTCCTACGGAATTCTTAACCCAGGCATGAAAAGCAGGATGTGCTGTGGCAACCGGATCATCATCAATGGCACGCATTTCGCTTAGCGCTCGGTCTAAGTTCTGTCGCGATTTAGCGGGGTCACGTGGAGGACGTTGCTCACTTATCATTTGGGCCATATAAAGTCGATGTCCTAGTTTTAAACCAGGATTCAGGCTGGAAATGTCAGCCGCACTTCCATAAGTAGCGGACAAGCTGAAGTCGCCGACCCATCCAGTCAGCCACATCTGCAAATAGCTTGGCCAGTATCTCAACGTGTCGGCATTGGGTGATTGCAGTCCTTGGATAGAAAGCGAACTTAGATCATTTGCCACCTGCAAATGATCTACCGAACCTGCCATTCGATGTGCCTCGGCCAATCTCTCAAGGTAATTAAACAGGGCGCTAGATTTCTGGCCTTGGCGCTGTGCTTCCCAACAAAGAATGAACGAGCTTGGTTGGCCGGCAAGACCTCGATCAACTTCTAGATTGACAACCGACTTAGATACCGTGAACGCAAAGACCTCTAAGCCGAAGTAGACAAATGGTAAGTCGAAGCTTTGCTCGTGAGCTAGAACGTTCAAGTCTTCGCCGGAAAGCACCAGATAACCCGCTACTTTCTCCGTGCTTTCCGGCATCTCTAACGACACTCTAAGCGAGCGTTGGTCTTCAGATAACTGGTAAGCCGAACAGGACTCTCTTGCATGCCCATCCGCGAGCAATGCAAGCGTTGCGATGATCCCAACAACAAAATTCAAACCAATATTTCTAGTTTTAGCCAAGACCTGATAGCCCCACCCGTAATTCGAACCCGCTGGTAATAGTACCAATATGGCAGTTGTCTGTTGGATCCAAGTTTCCAGAACCTGGTTTCATCCCGGCAAGGGCCGTTCAATTGAGTTGCAAAGTGCGAGGATCCTTAGCAACACGGCACATCCATGGCTAACTACCATGGAGATACATAATGAAAATCAGATTAGTACTTGGGTTGACTACGGTCCTGGCGACAAATCCTGTTTTGGCAATCTCAGTGAATGTAGATCACTCGAAGCTATCACAGGGTGGCGGTTCAACAATTGCCAGCACACTACCAGTGAGGGACGGTGATGATCTTACAGTGAAAATCGGGACTACATGTTCAAAACGATTCAGTTTTAGTGCAAATGGTTTGAGTGATACTGGGGAAACTGTAAAAGATCGTAGTACTTCAGCAATGGCTGCTTTGGCGGGCAACCCGCTTCAAAGTTGCATGGCTGAGGTGACTAAGCAGATCGTGGAAGAAACCTGCGTAGTAGATTCGAAGACGGTCACAATATCAGTAGATGATCAGTTCGCCGGCTATGAAGTGTCTATCGGCTTGCCGGCCAATTCCGGTCAGGAAATGCTGCTGGGAATCGATAGCTCGCCGTCACTTGACCAGTTGGTAGAAGCCTGCAGCGCGGCAAGTAACGCCTCAGATGCAGCGTTTTCCAAGCTGACCAAGGGCGCAAGAAAGCTAAAGCCGGTTAACTTTGTAATCCCAGTCGAAACCCAAACCTGGGAATTGGCGTTCAGCGGCGGTTTCTACGTTAGCGACCTTGTTAGCCCGCGTTATTCCATTTCCCAGAGTGCCGATGGCGAGAATGTCGGAAACGTCATTGTCAGAGACGCCGCTCGGGAAGACGACTATGACCTGGGTTTTCTTGGCTTGATGCACATTACTCACCCGCGACTTTATCTACCTGGCCCTGGCTCGTTTCCTGATATTCCTCTAGCGCTGACCGCTGGCTTAGGGTCAGCAGAGTCGGACAGCCTGTCGATCTTTGGGGGCGTTTCCACCGCATTTGGTGACAAGGGGTACCTCACCCTTGGATATCACTGGGGCAAAGTAGATGCCCTCCCTGGTGGTGCGACGGTCGGAAGCCCTACAGATCTCACTTCATTAGAACTTGGTGAGCGAACCGAAGGGGCAGTGTTCTTGAGCTTCACCTATTCGTTTGCTGCCCCTGATCGATCGTTTCTCACCAGTCAGATAGCGCCTGCCGAATAGCGCCCGAAGAGCCAGTCAAAGGAAGGTCAATAACATGAAATCTCTAAGTACATTAACAGCTTCTATTCTGATCGCAATTGGCGCATCAGCAACCAGCATCTCCGTCCGTGCAGATGAGCAATATAACTTCTGCATGAATGCCTATCCGGATGAGATACAGGCGCGTATTGAACTACGCGACCGTTTCAAACGAGCTTTGCTTCGAGGTAATGACAGCTCGCTAACTCTTCACAGCGTAGTTAGCCTTACGAGGCGCTGGCTGCCTAGCCAGACAGTCAAAGTTGCATTCAACCCAGGAGACGCAGAGCTGCACGGCAAAATTGCAAGAGTTGCCTCAGAGTGGGCCAAACATGCGAATGTAGTCCTCGACTTTGGCTACTCTGAAGATACTAGAACATATCGGACATGGTCCGACAACGACACGCAATTTGCTGCAGACATCAGAGTTAACTTTTACGAGCCGGGTTATTGGAGCCTAGTTGGTACCGATAGTAGTAACCCGAGCGTAATTAAACCCAGTGAACCGTCCTTGAGCCTGTCGGCATTCCATATTGAATTACCTGCGGATTGGGAGTCTGTTGTTCTACATGAGTTTGGACACGCCTTGGGGTTTGAGCATGAGCATCAACACCCCTTCGAGGGCTGTGATTCAGAGTTTCGCTGGTCAGATGATCTTGGATATGTTCCAACAAAAGATCAGTACGGTCAGTTTGTTGTGGATGCGAATGGGCGTAGGCCAGGCTTATATACCGTGCTAGCTGGCCCGCCTAATAATTGGACCAAAGCAAAAGTAGACCACAATCTTCGACAATTGGATCAAAGCCATGCCTATTTGGTTACCGAGTTCGATCCCAATTCGATCATGAAGTATGCATTCCCGCAATGGATGTTTGTTTCCAATGATAGCTATTGTTATACGCCCTTTGACAACCATGCATTGTCGCAAGGTGATATTGAAGGTGCGAGGATGGCTTACCCCAGAGGCATTGCAGATATTCGCACAGTGCTTAGAAACTCGTCAGCAGTCTTCACTAACGCGATGATGCAGCCCTCAATGGACCCAAAGGACAAGCAAAAATACGCTGAGCAATTAAGACAGATCGATAACATCTCAAACGCCAACGAACAGTTGCAGGATCTCCCATAGTAAGACGGAAGATTGTATCCGGTTTGCCAGGGACGGCGAGCTGGCTACAGTTCGAATTTGGGCGACAATCTCAGTTCACAGCTCGAGCTGCCAGTGCATGATGGAAGACGGGCTACCAGGTAGAGCTCTGTAATTTTTACGTATTGAACTCGGCAAGAGTTCTACAGCTTATTCCCAACATAAGAAACCACTTTTTGCACTTGAGTCACTTCACGTGACTAAATGCCAGCGCCCTTGAGCAAGGCCTAAATGAAAGTCCTATCTTCCGACATGCCAATCTCAAATTGTCTAGTCGAATGGTTTTTCGTCCACCAGTCAAACGTCCCAGATTCTATTTTTTAAGGTGGGATATTTTCTCCCGTGGTGACACTCCCAGCATGAGGTGAGGCATTTTACCCACCCTTCCGGCGACCGTTAAAAGCCGGGAATCACAACCAGTGGAGGAGCTTATGAAACACACAATCTTTGGATTAGCGTTGGGCTTTATGTATGTCTCAGCACCACATGCAAATGCTCAAGAATTCCCAGTATCGCCAGATCACTGCAACGGCAATATCAATGCGACTTTCGCCATTGAAAAAGCCAATATGAGTATGGATGCAACTATTGTAAGCGAGATCAACGCACGCTACCGGGAGCAGTACGATCAGTTGGAACAACGGGCGCGGCAGATTGCTGATGACTATGATCGACCTAATGATTTTGAGATGGCGGT
>CAZVYE010000167.1:0-7958 GCA_964630895.1 uncultured Gammaproteobacteria bacterium
GCACGCCGCTGGCCGTCTTAAAAGGAGAGCTTGAGGCTTTACAAGATGGCGTGCGCCCATTTGACAATGGGGCTCTGAATTCTTTGCAACAGGAGACCCAGTTTTTAGAAAACCTCATTGCTGACCTACATCAACTGTCCATGGCAGATGCGGGGTCTTTGAACTATGAGTTCACCCAGATCGACCTAAGAAAAATTGTGCAGCAGTCAATCGATGTATTTCGCGAGCGATTCGACGCAGCCGACCTATCGATTGAATTCCTCAATCCCAAGCAGCCGCTTACGCTTTCTCTCGATTCCAGGCGCATCACTCAAATGCTGCATAATCTCTTTGAGAATTCGATTCGATACACGGATGCCGGTGGCCTCGTTCGTGTGACCCTAGAGGCTCCGGGCTTACTGATTGTTGAGGACACTGCACCGGGCCTGGCGGTTGACAAATGTCAGCGCATTTTTGAACGACTTTATCGCGCTGATAAATCGCGCTCTCGCGCCGCTGGTGGAAGTGGACTAGGTTTGTCGATTTGCCTTCAAATTGCCAAAGCCCATGGTGGCAATATCAAGGCCTGCCCAAGCACGTTGGGTGGCGTTAAAATCGTGGCTCGATTAGCGACGGTTACATCCTGAGCATGGACAAACCTCATATCCTCATCGTTGAGGATGACCCCAAAATTGCCGAGCTGCTTAAAGACTACCTGGAAAAAACAGCAGGTTTTGAATGCACCCTGCTCGACCGTGGCGACCTCGTCCTGGACTACGTATTGGTGAACCCGCCCACTCTGGCATTATTGGATGTCATGCTTCCTGGTCTTGATGGTCTTAGTGTGGCAAGACAGCTCCGTGATCAAACCAAAATACCGTTTGTCATGGTCACAGCTCGGGTGGAGGAAGTAGATCGACTGATCGGATTGGAACTGGGAGCTGAAGATTACATTTGCAAACCGTTTAGCCCACGTGAGGTCGTTGCTCGTATTCGAAACATTCTCAGGCGCGTGCAGCCTAACTCGACAAGTGGGCCTTCAGCAGCGGCACTGCAAATCAATAGCAGCACCTTTGAAGCGAATGTTCACGGTGTCCCCGTGAAGCTCACACCGGTTGAATTTGCCTTACTCAAGCACATGGCGTCAAAGCCCGGACAGATATTCTCGAGACAGCAGCTTATGGACGCTATTTACCCGGATCACCGTGTAGTCAGCGATCGTACCGTAGACACGCACGTCAAGAATATTCGCCGCAAGCTCGGTGATCTGGCGCCGGGACAGTCATTTATCGAGTCAGTGTATGGCGTTGGATTCCGGTTTATTTCGCACTAGCGAGTAAGCAATACAATGGCGCCAGGCTGGTACAACGGCGCACCAGCTTGGCCAAAATACTTACGTGGGCAAATAGATTACTGCACTGTAGGAATCACAAACGCGTTATCTTGTAGCTCGGACCCGATGCGCGTATTTCTTCTAATAACATCTGCGAGCCTCGTACGAGCAATCCGGCGCGCCTCTGGCGCGGGTAGGATGTGCTGGTACCAAAACCGATCGCCGTCGCGCAGAGCTTCAAACTGTGCCACCAAGATGGCGTGAAAAGTCTCGCCCACAATGGCGTTCTCCACCGGGTCCTCTGCAAGACCGGCGCTCCAAAGGTCCATATCAGCCGGACTTCCATAGGCTTGTTGCAATCGCTCTCGCACTTCGGGCTTGCTGGAAATCTGGTCGAACCGCCTTACTGGCCGGAGTCCAAACGCGCGACGCGCATCATTGTAAGATCCCAGGCCGTGGTCGCGGCCACGCTGGATATTCAATGTAGCCAGATCAAACCCACCCTGTCCGGGCAGTCCGAATAGAAAGTTTCGAACCTCGTCAACCAGGTAGACATCGATTGCCTGACATTCCTGAGCGGCCAATCCACGGAGTACGGGTTCAATGCCGCCCTCGCGGATTAATCGATCAGGCCGGAAAAATGCGTCTGCTAACGACAGGTGTCCAGACTCAGATTCAGCGCCATTGGCATCCAGACGCAACAAGAATGGACTCAACATCGTGTGACCAAGCCGATATGCCCCGGTGCTGAATTCGTTGAGAATGCCTCCTTCCACGTCTGAGTCGTAACCTGCATAAGGTGACAAAGCGTCTGGCCCTAGCAAGGCGGGCAAGAATTCGTTGTAGGTTATAACCTGCATTATGGCAATCACCTCACGACGCGCTCTTTGATAAATTTGTTCACCGTCTAAATGGGGCTCCGCATTTGCCAGTCTTCGCGCAATACGATTGTGCTCTCGTACAAATAGAGTGTGCATGGCGGTTAAACCCACTTGCTCGTTGGCTCGGACATCACCTGCAAGAAACAGGTTGTCGCCGGTACCGCCAGCGTTTGGCAAGCCTTGATCATTGAATGGCAATAAATTGCCACGACTGGTACGCAGTTGTCCCGAACCGTCCATGCGCCGAAGCGCCCGAGACCGCTCCTCATCGGACCCATAAACGTTTGAGGCGTCTATCCAGGCAGTAATCTCATTAATCTGTTGGCGAGGGTTACTTCGGCCCGTACCTGATTCTGGGTCAAACACCGAACGGTTAAACGACATTAGCTGAGTGCCAGTGCCATCAGGATCGAAGTATTCGTCACCTGCGGGTATGGGGATTGCGGCAATCTCGGCTGGATCAACGCCATCGGTAAGATCAATATCATGGTCCAGGAACTGCCCCCATTGCCACAGCATGTCGCTGAATCCCAAATCGTTTGGAATCGACGCGGACTGTGCGTGCACCAGGTTACTGATCGTACGTGGATTCGGACGGTTTGCTCCCGCCAACGCAGCCACTCCATCTGGATATCGGACTCTTGAACGTCGCAGCAGCTGCTGGTGCGCCGCGCCCATTTCCAGCTGACCCAGGTTATTGCCACTGCCGTCCAGGCTTTGAATGTCAGGCCGGGGTTGTGGGCCGGGTTGTGGACCAGGTGGCGGTATGGGACCTCGAGACTTAAGGCCGCGGATGGGCGAGGTTTCTAAACCGTCGGGATTGCTAATAGGGCCAACGGGCTCCGCTGGCACTTTATCTTGCGCTAATACGAATCCCGGCACGAGCAGGATAGCCGCTACAATCGTTAGAATTTTCATCGCCCTCACCTTCTGCCGCCGTTTGGTCGCGGCCCATGGTGAACATCATCTCGGCGGTGTTGATGACGGGATTGGACATGCACTTGGTGTTTTGCAAATTGTTCCGGCGAAAGGATTTTTGCTAATTCCTGTTCCAAAGCGTCGTGGTGGGCTATTTTGTCCGCTTCCCGTTGGGAGGCTGTTGCAAGAAGCAGTTGCTCAATATCGGCCTGCTGCTCGGCGCTGAGGTCAAGGTCTTCGGCCATTCTGTCCAGGCGGCCCTTGATGTGGTGCTCAGGCCTGTCACCAGGCCCCGGTGGGGTGTGGGTGGCATTCTGGCCCAAAACCAAAGCAGGCAGCAGAGCTGCGATCATTGCGAGTTGCCATTTCATAATCTCTCTCCTTCAAGCGAATATTTGTCGCAGGATCAGGATGAGATACCAATTCGCAGCAAATAGGGAGAAATTGCGGAGATATCGTAAGGAAAACGTTATTCGTAAAAATCGCAGATGATTGGTTTGCGCCTGTGTTGCGTGGCGCTTGCAGAAGATCTTACTTGGTAGATTTACCTTTGTTTAAGGCAGGGGCAGCCTTCCCGGGCTCATCTTCTTCTCTGCTCAATGCGCTCTCGGCAGCAAAGATGCGCTCTCTCGACTCATTCATAAGACGCCCTGAAACATCAAGCAGCTCTTTGGCTACGGGCTTACTTTTCTTATTGGGCGGCTTTCTCGAATGCATAATCAGCGACGTAATTGGGGAAAGTCAGAAGCGTACATGACGTAGGGCGAAAACGACCACAACATAAGTTGCATTCAGACAAATAATTAATCTTTCTCGATTTCTACCGACGCAAAATGCGTTCCCAGTTAGCCGTCTTGTGGCTCTCTCGCATCAGTCACTTGTTCTTGATGCAGCTGAAAAAAGCTAACCAGATTTTCTAGCGTGTTGGCCTGATCCCGCATCGACATACTGGTCGCAGCAATCTCTTCAACCAGCGCAGCGTTTTGCTGCGTCATTCCGTCCATTTGGGTAATCGAACGATTAATCTCTGAAATGCCTTCTGCTTGCTCAGCGCTGGCCGCGGTGATTTCACCTACCACATCCGCGGCCTGTTCAACCGCGTTCAAGATTTCTTCCAGTACGGCGTTGGATTCGTTGACTTTGTCCACACCGCTTTTGATGTTTTTGATATTTTGTTGAATCAAGGATTTGATATCGTCCGCCGCTTCCGAGCTTCGGTTTGCCAATGCTCTAACTTCAGAGGCCACCACTGCAAAACCGCGACCATGCTCGCCTGCTCTGGCTGCCTCAACGGCTGCATTTAGTGCCAACAAGTTTGTCTTAAAAGATATTTCCTGGATTAGTTCTAGAAATTCTGTGACCTTCTTGCTGGATTGCTGAATATCCTGCATGGCACTTTGCACCTGTATGGCGACGTTCTTCCCGCTTTGTGCTTTTTGCTGCGCCTCTTTGGCTAACTCGTTAGCTTCAACAGCATTTCGAGAATTGCTATCCACCGCACCAACCATTTCCTCCATACCTGCCGCAATCTCTTCCAGGCTGGCTGCCTGTTCCTGAGTACGAGCGCTGAGTTCAGTATTGCCTGCGGATACCTGCTCCGACCCGTTGCTCACGGTTTCGGTCGCCAGCTTGATGCCTCCAACAACGTCGCGCAGCTTTTGATTGAGCGTCCTGGAAGCATTCACAAGTGCGCTTATTTCGTCATTGGCCTCGCGTAGCTCTGCGTCGTCCTTGATCAATATGCCTTCGGCGAGGCGATTGGCTTGCTGCGTAATATTGCCAAGTGGTCTGGTAATCGATTGACTGGTCAGCCACCCCACAATAATCGCGGTGATCACCGCTATGATAAACAAGACGATCAGCAGTGTTTCACTCGCGCGCATGTTATCAAGCAGCTGCGTTGAACCGGTTTCCGTATCTGCCATGGCCCACTGAGCTACCTCTCGCAGCACCAGGTCCAGTTCTGCTGCCAGCTCCTGGAATTGGGTCATGTTGGCGCGCATCTGCTGATCGTTTTCCGCGAACGCCTGGATGCCTTGAATATAGGTTTCCCAGAGTTCCACCATTTCCCGCTGGGTTGCCGCGTTCAAACTAGACTGCGGCAGGTATGCAATAAAATCATCTCGGGCGCCATAGATGTAGTTCAGATAACGTGGCAGACCCCGCAAGAGGTAATCTTTCTCATAACGTCTTGCCATCAGCAGATAGACCCGAAGCTGTGCCTCCTGCATACCATCCATTTTGTTCTCGACCGCATGTACCGCGGATCGCAGTTGTCCCTCTAAACCCTGATCTGCAGTCAAACCAAGCACGGTCACCAAACTGATTATTTGTTCGGCCAGTGCCTGCGACTCGGCCACCATGGTTCTTGCGGTTTGTACTCCATCTGCCGCATCGCCGCTTACCAGCTCCGACAGCTGATCTAAATTCGAAGAAACGGATTCGAGACTTGCTCTCGCTTGATTTGCATCGTCCAAACTCTCGGTATCCAGGAATCTAAGCAAAGCTGATCGCGCAGATTCAAATTGCTCCAATGCCCGATTGGTTAGCGCTCGACTGGCAACCGATGTTTCAAATATTTTCTGCGTGTCTGACGAGGCAGTTCTGGCCGCCCAGATGCCCGCAGCCGCGGCTACAGCAATAAGCACCAACAAGACGCCGAATCCACCAAGTAATCGGGTTCTCAGGGTTAAGTGCATGGACATTTTAGCCTCGGTTGATCAATCGCAACATCTTATTACCCCTTTATACAATGGCGCCAGACTTGTAACCACGGTTTACTGTTTCAGCGAAAAACATTCGTCGATTTGTGACAAATGTCTCAGCTCCTTGCCTCCAATCTATGGTTCAACAATCAACAGTGGTTTCCGGCAGTTTGATCTCACACGTATCTAGTCGCCATTCACCCCGTTCTCGGGTAGCAGTCACATATACTCGGCCTTCCCCATCAGGCCCGGTCAGCGCATAGTTAATACTGGCGGTGCCCGAATCATTGGTGGTCGAAATATTGCCCTGTGGAAAACCAGATTCCAGCGGAGTTCCCAGAGTAGACACCACCGCACTATTATTCTGTGCTCTGGTAAAGGACTCAGTGTAAGCGTAGTTGTTCTTCATTACGCCACTTAGCAAAGCTACCAAGCCCACAATCAAAAAGGTCAACGCCAGACCACCAGCCCAAACTATAATGCCGGCAATCGTCCAAACCTTTTGGGCTTTGGCAAAATCTTCCTCGCTGCTCCAGTTGCCTTGCTCCCACGCCCAGCGGCCACCTTTTAAACCGAGCGCAAACCAGACTACGATATTTACCAGAGGCACGAACATGAGCAGACTGATGAAGACGCGGTTGCCTAGCCCCCAAATCCATGTCAGCAGGAATGCACCCCAATTCCATTTTTGCGCTATCGCTGGTACCGAATGATCATCCATAACAATCCTCCTCAATTGTCTTATGCAGTCTTGTATCACGACTGACAACTAAACCATAATGCACCGCATTCAATTCTTGAGATTTTCTTGGTGAACGAAGCTAAAAAGCAATTGCGGATTGTTGGCGTAGCTATGGACCTTGGAGCCAGCCGAAGGGGTACTGACGTAGGTCCTTCTGCACTGCGAATTGCAGGCTTGGGCAAGGCGCTTAAAAGAATAGGCGTGCAAGTGCTGTCTGAAGAAGATATTGGCGTTCCAGCCATGGAAACCAGACCGGAAGACAATCCCCATGCCCGCTATAAACCTGAGATTCTAGCCGTCTGCACCGAACTGGCTGATCGAGTAAAGGCCATCATGCAAGACGATGAGGTGCCTTTAGTACTGGGCGGAGATCATTCGATCGCAATGGGCACGGTTTCTGGCGTATCCGGTTACTATCGTGAGCGCGATGAACGCTTTGGCTTAATCTGGTTCGATGCCCATGGTGATATGAACACACCGGACAGCTCACCCAGCGGGAATATTCACGGCATGCCCCTGGCACATTTGTTGGGTATGGGTGATCCAGACCTGGCTGGAATTGGCGGTTTTACCGGCAAGGTCGATCCCACCAAAGTGGCCTTGGTAGGCATCCGCGATATTGATGATGGTGAGCGCAAAATCATCCGCGAATCCGGTATCCACACATTCACTATGCGCGACATTGACGAACGCGGCATGGCCAGCGTTGCCAAAGAAATCATTCAAGTAGTCACCAATGATACGCATGGTTTCCACGTCAGTTTCGACGTCGATGGATGTGACCCTTCCGTAATGCCAGGTTCAGGTACATTAGTGCCTGGTGGAGTAGGCTTCCGAGAAGCTCATCTGCTGCTTGAACACTGTGCCGACAGCGGCATGATGAAATCCATGGAACTGGTTGAGTTAAACCCGTTTCTGGATGACCAAAATGTCAGCGCAGAGCGCAGCGTACAGCTCATTCTCAGCGCATTTGGCAAAAGCATCATGTAAGAATATTCAGTCAATTGACAGAAAATCGCCAATTGGTTGCGTTATAAGGTTCTCATTTCGGGGAGTTTCGAGTATGCTCCCCAACCGCTGCCCGGGTGGCGAAATTGGTAGACGCAAGGGACTTAAAATCCCTCGGTAGAAATACCGTGCCGGTTCGATTCCGGCCCCGGGCACCACGTTTATCCCAGCCATGGGACTCCTGTCGCCAGTCTGGGTCGGCATCGAAAATGCGATTTCCGCGTGCCTCTCGCTCTGCGCCGCCCAACCGTGTGCGGGGCGCCTTCGGCGTCGTCATGGAAATGGCGATTTCGCGATTCGCCCTGGCGAATACGAAGCTATTGCACGTGCTGCTGCGGGTCTGACGAGCCAGACGGTAAGCGCAGTTCTTGTCTTCCTTACGCATTCGCGTC
>CAZVYE010000168.1:0-3170 GCA_964630895.1 uncultured Gammaproteobacteria bacterium
CACTGGTCACTCGGTGTTTAATCCGCAGACGGGCGAATTTAGTACCAGACGTGGCCCGGTGTTTACCAATATCCTGCTCGCGGACGAAATCAATCGGGCGCCTGCCAAAACCCAGGCCGCACTGCTAGAAGTTATGCAGGAGCATCAGGTCACTTTAGATGGCGAAACTCGGGCGGTGGGCGAACCTTTTATGGTGGTGGCTACCCAGAATCCGGTTGAGTTGGAAGGAACTTACCCGCTGCCCGAAGCGCAGCTGGATCGTTTCCTGATGAAAGTCGTAGTGGACTATCCCAGTGATGACAGCGAGGTAGCACTGGTTAAACAACGTACCAGCGATCAGTCCTCCGACCGTTTGGATGTGTCGCAAGTGCAAGGCGTTGTATCCAGCCAGGATATCCTCGGACTGCAACAGCAAGCGGCTACCATGCTGGTAGATGATCGTTTAATTGACTACGCCGTAAAGATTGTGCGTGAAACACGGCACTGGCCGGGTATCGCATACGGTGCCAGCCCGCGGGCCGCCATCGCGCTGATTCGAATTGCCCGTGCGGCAGCGATGGTTGCCGGTCGCGACTTCGTAATACCTGATGACGTAAAGCGCGCCGCTCCGGCGGTCTTGAGACACCGAATTCGATTAACGGCCGAATACGAAATTGAAGGTCACCGTAACGATGACTTAATCCAAACTCTGCTAGAGCAGGTCGAGGCGCCTCGCGAATGATTCCAGCGTCGCGACTGATCGTTCTAGCTGCTATTTGGGCAGCAATCAGTTTTGCGTTAGCAGGCGTAGGATTGCGTGCAGACTGGATCGCAATCCTTGGCGTAACGGTGTTGCTTGGCGTCGTCCTTGATGCTGCCATGGGCTGGCGCTGGCCTGATTTTTCAATTGAACGGGAAGTATCGCCGGTTCTGAGCGTGCATCAGCCTGCCACCGTCACTATGCGCATCTCCCAGGCTGCTGGTCGCGATTTGACCGTCTGGCTCTACGACCAATTTGATGGCCATTCACGCGATCAGGGGTTACCTGCGAGTATCTCGCTGCCGGGTAATGGTAAAGCCACCTTTTCGTATCAACTCACGCCAACGCGACGTGGGCCCTTTGCTTTTACCGCGGTGCGACTGAGAGTCGTCAGTCCTTTTGGTCTCTGGCTCCGTCAACGGACCATCGCGATGACGGAGTCAGTACGTGTACTTCCGGACTTCTCAACTTTAGCATTTAATAACCTGGCACCGGATTCCGCTTTGCGCAGACTAGAAGGCCTGCGGCGGTTGCGCCGAGGCGGCGGAGGAACGGAGTTTCATCAACTGCGCGACTACGAGGACGGCGATCCGCCAGCTCGCGTTGACTGGAAGGCAACTGCTCGACACGGTCGTCTTACGGTGCGCGAATTTCAGGTAGAGAAAGGCCAGCCTTTGCTGATTGCCGTAGACCAGAGCCGCCGCCTGCGAGCCGAAGACAACGGAGTGAGTCACTTTGACGCCGCCCTGATGAGCGCGGTGCGACTTACGCAAGCTGCTCGTGAACAAGGCGATGCGGTGGGATGTATAACCTTTAGTGGCCCAGAACGGTGGCTGCCCCCTAAAACGGGCACAGACGTGGCCACGAATGTACTCAACTCGCTTTATGACCTGCATCCTGGGCTTGGCCCGCCTGACTATTTGGAACTCGCGCAGCGTATCCTGGTGCGGCAGCGTCGGCGCTCTTTGGTCGTTATCGTTACCAACCTGCGGGACGAGGACAGTGCCGACCTTGTTAGCGCCGCGCGACTTTTGTCCCGCAGACATTTAGTAATGATTGCCAGTCTACGAGAGTCACAACTCGATGAGCATGTTGCTAAGCCGATAGAGTCAGCAGAAGACGCGCAGCTTTATTTATCCATCGATCATTTCTTGCGACTACGAGATAAAGCCCATGCTCGAGTCAAGTCGGAGTTTCCACACCTGGTCGACGCCACAGCAAAAAATCTGGCCAGCGCAATGATTACTCACTACAGAAGTATCAAAGCATCCGGACAGCTTTGAGTAGCAGTCGATGATGCGGCTATACTGCTCGGCCGGCCAACTGGCCAACGCAGTGACGAGGAGTATCTATGGGATTAGATCCAGCGATGCAGCAGCAATTAATTGCCGCAGCAAAATCTGCTTCCGCAAATGCCTACTGTCCATATAGCAACTTCCCTGTGGGAGCCAGTATGCTGCTTGGTGATGGACAAATTATCGCAGGCTGCAATGTGGAAAACGCATCTTATGGGTTAGCCATGTGCGCCGAGCGCACCGCAATATTTCGTGCCCTGGCACAGGGTAAAGGACTCACGGAAGTGGTTGCTATGGCAATTTATACGCCGGGTCAAAAAACCTACACTTCTTGTGGCGCGTGCAGACAAGTCATGTCAGAGCATCTGCAAGACTCGGTAAGCGTGATATCCGCTTGCGATGCTGACGCTATTTTTGAGTGGACCATGGGGGACGCTCTGCCAAAGGCATTTCGTCTGAAAGACTAAATTGCGGGGCTGGTAGCAAGCGCAGAGATGCCCGGCCTCACCTGACCATCCCCCTGATTTCTCGCAGTCTTTCCTGTCGCTAAGAGGAATCCGCAGCTGACAACTGTCCGGCTATGTGGTTAAGGCCACAAGCCAACGTTACGGAGACAGCGCGTCGTTCGTTCACGCTTGACGGCTACAACAGAATCAGTTGCAGGGGCATTTAGAACCCATCAATTTGGTTCTGGGTCTTCAACCTCGATCCGGCCTCCACATTGCCAATAGCATTGATCGTAGCCTGTTTTGCACTGTTTGGTCCGTGGCGTCGGACAGCGGCCCGGTGGAACGCAACCGGTCTGGCCAGTTTGCTTGCAGTAGTTATATTGACGCATGCGGTAATCTCGGCTGTTTTGACAGCGTTTATATGCATCCGTCACTTCTGTGCTACATCTGACTTTCTCTACATTGCATTGGCTAATACATTGCTGAACCTTGGGGTCGTCCGATTCTATATAGGTCTTTTTTGGTTGATTGGTGCAAGCAGTCCCAAACAAGGCCAGACTAAGTGCTAATCCTGCAACGACAAATCTATACATAAGAACTTCCCCTAATAATTCACACCATATTGAATGTTATCGGCCTGCGTGCCAACCAACGTGGCACATTATGCTCAATAGAGGGCTGTTCTCG
>CAZVYE010000168.1:3180-7872 GCA_964630895.1 uncultured Gammaproteobacteria bacterium
GAAACGTAGCAGCGTCTGGTTCGAGAACAGCATTCTATTTGCCAGATATCAGGTGTCCTGTGGCACAAACCGCAGTGCAACACCGTTATTGCACCACCTTTGGCCTGTGGGTTGTGGGCCGTCATCAAAAACGTGACCCTGGTGACCATTGCAACGAACACAATGATATTCAGTACGAGGCCAGATCAATTTGAAATCTTTCTTGGTGCCCAAATGATTGGGAATGGCCGTGAAGAAACTTGGCCAGCCAGTGCCGCTTTCATACTTCATGGCAGAGGTAAATAAAGGCAAGTCACAGCCTGCGCAGAGGTATAGCCCCGGACGCTTCTCCGAGTTTAGCGGGGAACTCTGTGGTCGCTCAGTACCCTCTTTGCGCAGCACGTCAAACGCTGCTTTCGACAAACGATCCAACCATTCGTCTTTACTCAATTCCACGGGAGACAGATCCAAATCCATCTCTAGATTTGTCGGAGCCAGTTGCTTCCAGTTTTCCTGCATCTCATTGATTTGCTCGCTAGTCATGGCGGTCTTAGCTCCTGTGAGGAAGGGATACAAACCAACTGCGGTCAGTGCGGTGAACCCAAGGCGATTGAAATGCCGTCTATTCATATGCGAAAAGCGCTCCAATGTTGATCATATCCTTAAACGACCAACATACTAGCGAGGCCATTGCATAGAAGATGACAATATCACCAGATCTGGTGACGAGTGGCAGAAATACGCTCAGAACTACTAGTCTTCGAGCCCCAGATGCTGGGTACTGATCTCCGGCTCGGAAGGCTTGGGCTTTTCATCTAAACCCTCGAAGTCTTCCTCTGCACTAAGGCCAGACAGATCGAACTCTGGCTCTGGAACCTGGGTTTTCTCAGACATCACCGCTCCCGGCTCGGAGACGTCGAGATGGTCGGTTGACACTATCGGGGCGCTAGGGCGCTCTGTATCGTCCAAGACATCTATAGAATCATCGACGGCGTATTGGTTTACATCGATTTCAGGAGCCTGCGGTCGCGGAGAGTCGTCCAGACCCTCAAATTCATCCGTCGCACTAAGCGACGAAGTATCTATCTCTGCAGGCGGATGCTTCACAGCCAGATCACTCAGGTCCAACGGTGCTACTTGATCATCGCTGTCTTCATCTGCTGAGTCCACATCAGCCAATTCAGAAACGCTCGCAGGACTTTCCTCTGGGGGCTCCGGTGCTTTCGGCTGGGAACTCGGATCGTCAATAGCAAAAGACGCACGACTGCCGGCGGACGGTGTCGAAACCGGAGGCGCGGATTGTGTACTGGATTTAGCAACCGCACTGGGAGCATTGGCCGCTCGATCCTGACTGGCCGCGCTGACCATGGAAACCATCAAGCCTGCCTGTTTCAAAACGGCTCGATATTTTTCCGCAGCCTCGCGATTGAGGTTTTTCTTAAGAACTTTGCGGCCGCCAGCGAACAGCGCTTCTACTTTCTCTGGTGGAATCTTAAACAGTTTGGCTACGTTCGCGCGCACTGCTTGAGGGTCCGCATCGCGAACGGTGCAACCACTGAAAACTATGTCGTATGTCTCCGACTCCATACTCACCATCATAGCAGACGTTGCCAGCAATTCTCATCTCAATTGATAGCTCTGAGCAAGGACTAGCAATGAGTTAAGTCACTTTTTGACCGAACCCGCCGAGCTTTTTATTCACATGCGTGCTGGAGATGTTGTGTAATCCAAAACCAGATACTGACTAACCTTATCCACAAACACCACATGAGGCATAACACACTGTTTATAATAGTTTTTTCTGGTTTGTTCAAAAATTCACCAATACGGACAAAGTGCCGTAATAAAGCCTGTTTACAGATTTTTACGCAGAATAATTCACAGAGTTATCCACAGGATTTGTGGACAAAACATTAAATCACTGTAGTTCTAGCGACTTACACGACATTGTGACAAAAAGATTGAGAAAGAGGCGCTAAGTTAGAAGCACAATTTTTACTTGGTTAGGTCAACCGAAGCAGACTTTGTCAAGTGCTTAGCAAAACTTTTATGCACATTGGTAAATTAATCTACATAAATCATTCACATTTGTCGGCAACACGGTCCCCCGCGAAGCATAAATTCTCTAACTCATTGTTTTTAAATAGTAAAAATTTGTGTCTATTTTTTAACCATATTGGACGCATGCACCAATTTGCTAGCCGAATGCGGTGAATGGAGAAACTTATAAACATACTTATCCACAGCTTTTGTGGACAAAATGCTAATTAGTTGCAAGACCAAGAACTTAGCGTATTTTGTGCATTTTTTGCTGAGAAATTTACGCTAAACGACTCTCACGATAACCGGGCTCCAAAATGCAACTGACTCTTCATATTTGAACAGCTACAATAGACCGCATTCTTCTTTGCAATGGACTAGCATGACTGACCGACCTGGCCTACACGACTTGATTAAAGAACTTCGCCTCGAACTGGAAAAAGCGGAGCTGCACGATTCTGATCGGAGCGCCAAGTTGCGTGACCTCAGTGCACAGATAGAGGCACGCCTGGATACGCACATAGAAGAGGACCATCAAAGAGAAATTGCCGAAGAATTAAACGAAGAAATCGTAGAATTTGCGGCCGAGCACCCGGAACTAGCGGCCAGCATTCGTAGCATAGTAAATATGCTAAGTAGCATCGGAATCTAGTTTCCAAAAAAAAAGCGCCCCGAGGAGCGCTTTGTTTTGAGATAAATATGAGCTCTATTTAAGCGGCTTTTTCTTCTTGATCGCTATCGGCATCAATCAGCCGACCTTCTCCGCCTTCAATCTTGATGGTTTGAGGCTTCATGGCTTCTGGCAGCTCACGATACATGTCGATATGTAGCAAGCCATTTTCCATGCGCGCTCCAGTCACACGGACGTGGTCCGCAAGCTGGAATCGTCGCTCAAATGAACGCTCGGCGATTCCACGATACAAAAATTCGCGGTCGTTTTCCTTGCCTTCAATGCGCCCTACCACCTGCAGCTTGTTTTGCTCAGATGTGATTTCAATATCACCTTCGCCGAATCCCGCTACGGCCATGGTGATGCGATACTTGTCTTCGCCCACAACTTCGATGTTGTATGGCGGAAATGCCTGACCCTGCTCAGAACGGGAAGCAGAATTCAGAATGTTTGCCAGACGCTCAAAACCAATAGATGAACGATACAGGGGGGAAAGATCATACGTAGTCATTACTATTCTCCTTAGAAGCAATAAGCATTTAATTGACTGTTTTGCATATGCCGGTCAATTGACCCAGCACTTATTAAACTCACGCAATTTGCCTCGAAACCGCTGGCACAATTACGCGTTCCATTTCGAGCCCCGCATTCGGCGACTCTAAGTAAAATATGGGGTTGTTTCTGCTTTTCTCAAGACATTGAAACGCCGCCCATAGCGCCAAAATATGTGCTCAAATTGCTTTTTCAAGTGCATGGTCAAATTGAGCAGCAGCAGGCTAGTCGAATTGCTCTATACTGCCCGGAGAACATAGAACAAGGGGAATAACATGGGTGACAAGCTGCACGGTCGCCTGGTCTCGATCGACATCCTTAGAGGCATCGTGATCGTCTTGATGGCGATTGATCATACCCGCGATTTCTGGGCTCCAACGGCATTTCAACCCGAAGATTTAACCCAATCATCCCCAGCGTGGTTTTTTACACGCTGGATCACACACTTCTGTGCGCCCATATTCGTTTTCCTTGCTGGAACTAGCGCATTCTTGTATGGCAATAAGCAAACAAGTAAAAAGACGCTGTCATGGTTTCTATTCAGTCGCGGCCTGTGGCTGGTCATATTGGAATTACTCATCATCAACCCAAGCTGGCAAGCCGGCTTCAACTTCCTTTTTGTCCAGGTTATATGGGCGCTAGGCTGGTCCATGATTTGTCTGGCAGGCCTTATTTGGCTGCCGCGATGGGTTATTGGAACCGTTGGCCTGGTGATGGTATTCGGACATAACCTTACAGACAGCGTGCAACCCCAATCCCTCGGGGCCTTTTCTACGTTTTGGCAGTTTTTGCACGTTCAATCATTCGCTCCGCTCGGGCAGAGCTTTGGAATGTTTATTGCGTATCCCTTGATACCATGGATCGGCGTTATGGCCCTTGGTTATTGTCTCGGATCGGTGTTCTTATTGGAGGCAAAGCAGCGTAATCAGATTCTCATTGGATTGGGACTTTCCCTGATCTTGCTGTTTATCGGACTTCGCTCAATCAATCTCTATGGTGACGCAGCCCATTGGGCCGTACAGGATAAAGGCTTCCTGTTCTCCGTCATGTCGTTTCTCAATACAACGAAGTATCCGCCGTCCCTGTTGTTTTTGTGCATGACGCTTGGGCCTGCTTTGCTGATACTACCGGCGCTAGAGGGGCTGAAAAGTCTGCCGGCCAGAATTTTACTGGTGTTTGGACAAGTTCCCTTGTTCTTTTATATTTTGCATATTCCGGTAATTCACTTTACTGCCTATCTGCGCAATTTAATTCAGTACGGCGAGCATTTTACCGTTTTCACCAATTCGTCTAATTGGCCAGCTGACTATAGCCCCAGCGTGCTTCTGATCTATATAGCCTGGATATTCTTACTGCTGCTGCTCTACTTTCCTTGCCGCTGGTATCGAGATCTCAAAATGCGCAGCAAGAAAGCATGGATGAGCTATATCTAAACCAGACTGTCGAGACAG
>CAZVYE010000169.1:0-7770 GCA_964630895.1 uncultured Gammaproteobacteria bacterium
CCAGTTGTTGATGATCAGAATCTAGTTCTGCACAAAAATCATCAAGACCAAGAATAGGGCTGTCACCAAGCTCTTGCTCCAACAGCTTCGCGCTGGCCAAACACATCCCCAAAACCACGATCCTTTGCTGTCCCCTGGATCCGGTCAGAGAAAACAATCCGTGCTCATCCCTGACTTGAAGATCCATTCTATGCGGTCCGGCTTGCGTAAATCCCTGCTCCAAATCTGATGCTCGGTTTGACGCAAGCACTTCAGAAAACTCCGCCCCTTGCCGCCACCCGTCGCGCAGTTGCACATGAATTTTTACATCAGACCTAAACAAAGCAGCAAGAACAGTGTCCAATTTTCCCGCAAACTTATCCAAGACGGAACGACGGAGCTCGACCAGTTCGTCCGCCAGACCAACCAATATTGGATCAAGAGAATCCAGAATTTTACTTTGTCGCTGTCGAAGCGCGTGATTACGCTGCAACAAACAACGACGATACCGACTCCACACTTCTGCGAATGAATGTTCCACGTGGAACACCAGGTGATCGAAAAAGCGTCTTCTTTCCTCGGGCGGGTTAACCAGTAGTTCTTGCATCGACGGTTCGAACACGACCATCGGAAGAATTCGAACTAGCTCAGACACACGCGATAACTTCTCTCCATTAAGCCGTGCTTCCCACTCCTTGGCGTTTCTTTGAAAACCCAAACGAACCTCGCGATCCGTCTGGTCCATCAAACGCGCAAACACATTTGCTGCCTCAGCACCTCGAGAGATATATTCATTGCCGCGACTACCGCGAAACGAGCGCCCCCGAGATAGACAATGAATCGCTTCCAGTATGCTCGTCTTGCCAGCGCCGTTCTCGCCTACCAGCCAATTTATTCCTGGACTTGGCTCCAGCGACACCTGCTCCAAGTTTCGCACGCAAGAAATCTTTAGTTCTCGAATACTCATTCGGTCAAGCGTTCTCTCATAGAAGTAAGAATACCAAGCCCTGAACGAAAAACGGGAGCAACCCGTGCTCCCGTTTCTCCAAAAAAAATAAACAGCAATCTACAGACGCAAAGGCATAACTACATGACGCGCGCGCTCGCTGCCTTGCTCCTTTATCAGGCAACTGGAATTGGCGTCTTTAAAGCATAATGCCACCGACTCACCATCCAGCGCATTCAGCGCATCCAAAAGGTAGTTCACGTTGAAACCAACTTGCAGATTGGAAACCTCACAATCAACTTCCATTTCTTCAACGGCTTCTTCTTGTTCCGGGTTGTGTGCAACCAAACGAACCTTTCCAGGATCCAGCTCAAATCGGACGCCTCGGAATTTTTCGTTGGACAAGATTGCTGCCCGCTGCAGTGCCTCGCGAACCACGGACCGATCCACTTCGACAATCTTATCCGCACCAAGCGGAACCACTGATTCGTAATCCGGGAAGCGACCGTCGATCAATTTAGAAGTAAATACGCCATCGCTCAGCGTCACACGCAAATGATTCTGACCAAACTCAACAGTAACCGGATCGCCATCGACGTCTAGCAGACGCGACAATTCCAGAACACCCTTACGAGGAATAATGATCTGTTGCGTGCCGTCCACGCTCAATTCCGTTTCAACATCTGCAATAGCGAGGCGATGACCGTCAGTAGCTACCGCACGCAGCAGACCAGATCGCAGTTCGAGTAGCAGCCCGTTGAGGTAATAACGAACATCCTGATTCGCCATGGCAAAAGCAGCGCGATCGATAATACGTTGCAAATCGCCTTGGGCCACGGAAACGCTATGGGACGTAGCAACATTATCGATGAAGGGAAATTCTGAAGCAGAGAGCGTTGCCAACGTAAATCGACTCCGGCCCGCGCGTATGGTTGCCTTCTCACCACTAACGTCAAAATCGACCGTTGTGCCATCCGGTAAGGCTTTACAGATATCTACGAGCTTCCGGGCTGAAACAGTAGTTTCGCCTTCCTGATCGATAGGCACACTCACCCGAGCAGTCAGCTCTACCTCAAGATCCGTACCGGTTAATCGCACCTCACCGTCTTTGGCCTGAATCAACAGGTTTGCTAGCACGGGCAGTGTCTGGCGTTTCTCCACTACACCTGCAACCTGCAGAAGCGGCTTCAAAAAGACCTCTCGTTGTACGCTAAACTTCATCGCTACGCTGCTCTCTAATAACTATATATAAAGAATAGTAGTAGTAATAAGTGCCCTAAAAAACACTGCAAAAGCCACAAAAACACTTATTAAACAATAACTTACACAAACCAAAAGCTCTGAACATGCCGCCCAAAACCTGTCTATGAATTGTGGATAACTCGATTGTCGCGCGTCATCGAATATTTATCCACTCATTTTAAGCTAATCTATCCACCAACTTATCCACAGCTGCGACGATCAAGGTCTACGTCGTCAACAAACGCAGCAATTTGGCGTAATCTTCTCTAATTCTGGCGTCACCATCCCGCAACTCTGCAACCTTCCGACAGGCATGTAAAACGGTAGTGTGGTCGCGTCCGCCAAAACTGTCCCCTATCTCAGGCAAACTATGATCGGTCAGTTCTTTCGCCAAAGCCATCGCCATCTGCCGCGGTCGCGCTATGGATCGATTGCGTCGCTTGGACAACAAATCTGCAACACGCACCTCAAAATAATCTGCCACGGTGCGCTGAATGTTGCCGATGGTGATCAGCTTCTCATGCACAGACAATAAATCCCGCAGGGTCTCACGCGCAAATGGCATGTCGATACCTTGCCCGGTAAACCGCGCATTCGCCATCAGCGTATTCAGCGCACCTTCCAGATCTCTTACGTTAGATCGAATATGCTTTGCCATAAAGAACGCGACTTCTTCTGGCAACGGCACATCCATGACGCTGGCTTTGCTGATCAAAATCGCAGCGCGAGTCTCAAAATCTGGCGGCTCAATGGCCACACTCAAACCCCAGCCAAACCGAGATTTCAGTCGGGACTCTAAACCTTCCACCTCTTTCGGATAGCGATCACAGGTCAAAACGATCTGCTGTTTGCTTTCCAGCAAA
Source organism: uncultured Gammaproteobacteria bacterium (assembly GCA_964630895.1). Classification (GTDB taxonomy): domain Bacteria; phylum Pseudomonadota; class Gammaproteobacteria; order Xanthomonadales; family SZUA-38; genus CAZVYE01. The sequence goes on from CAZVYE010000169.1 coordinate 3,031, forward strand.
CTATTAAAGGTGTGAAAAAACTCTTCCTGCGAACGTTCTTTGCCGGCCAAAAACTGGATATCGTCGATGAGCAATGCGTCCACCGAACGATACAAATTCTTAAACGCATCAATGGTGTTGTGTCGCAGCGCCTGAATCATCTCAGACACAAACTGCTCCGAATGCATGTACACCACGCGACGCTCACTGTCATCCGCGAGCAACCGATTACCAACGGCGTGCAGCAAGTGGGTTTTACCCAACCCGGTGCCGCCGTATAACAACAACGGGTTGTAGGATGCATCACCAGGATTCTCCGAAACCTGCATCGCCGCAGCGCGACCAAGCTGGTTTGATTTACCCTGGACGAAGTTTTCAAAACAGTAGCGAGGATCCACGCCACTGGGTCGACGATTGTTGCGCCCACTATCGTGGCGCTGCGTCGATTGAGATTCTGGCGCTTTCGCTTCGGTAGGCTCGGGAATGCCGCCCACGGCGACTTCCACACTAAACTGACCGGGCTCTAACTGTTCCACCGCGGCGCGAATTGCTTCCAGTAGCTGCCTGCGCACAGCATCCCGAACAAAACTGTTGGGCGCTAATAACCACAGAACACCGTCCCGCTCTTGCGCGTGCAATGGTCGCACCCACATATTCAGGTCTTCGGAAGAGAGTTCCGCTTCTAAACGGCGCACACAGCGCGGCCATATTGCAGCAGATTCAGCCACAGATCAGTTTGCTCAGCAGTGATGGACAGGCCAGTCTAGCAGACTCGCCGCCAGATGCATTAGCAGATTTCGCCCCAGCACGCGACCAACGCTACAATAGGCCACGCCCGCCATCCTTTGCCTATCAAAACAGGCAAAATATTGTGCATCGGATGCTTACAGGGCTTGACCTCAGGCCGCTCAGCCACTAGTATTCCCGCTCTTTTCTCCGCCGTTTGTACAATACAAGCGGCCACTAACAATAAATAAGGTTATAAGCACATGAAACGCACGTTCCAACCAAGCAATCTGAAGCGTGCCCGGACCCACGGTTTTCGCGCTCGTATGCGCACCCGCAGCGGCCGCGCGATCATCAACGCACGCCGCGCGAAGGGCCGTAAGCGCCTGGCGCCTTAAGTTTAGGTTTTGGCCGTGGGGCGGTTTCCGCGCTCGGCCCGTCTTAACGGCAAGCGGGACTTTGACCGCGTATTCGCCCAGCCCCGTCGTCAGAGTGATCGATACTTCACCATTTTGTATCGATCCAGCGAACCTGACGAACCACCGAGGCTGGGCTTTGCTGTGTCTAAGCGTATTGAAAAACGGGCGGTCGGACGCAATCGTATCAAACGTTTGATACGGGAAACGTTTCGCCTACATCAGGATAATTTGGGTAGTTTCGATGTGGTGGTACTACCCAAACCCGCTGCTGCTAAAGCGGACAATGCTCAATTGATTCAATCGTTGCACGACGCGTGGGCGCGAATCTCCAAACGCGGCCAGTCCTCGCAACGAAGCTAAGGAATACTGTCACACCATGGCAAACATACGCATCTTCTTATTGATCAGCCTCGCCTTCGTTGGAATGCTGCTATATCAACAGTGGCAGGTAGATTACGGGCCGAAGCCGCAAGTTGTTGAAAACACAACGAATCAAACCACCAGTGTCGAGACCGACGCAGGACCGGATCTGGAAGTCAGCGATCAGCCAACACTAGATACGCCAGACAATTCAACATCGATGGATGCCGATACGCCGACATTAGAGGGCCAAGCCAATGCCTCTGTCGCCGCCGCAATCGATGAAGACGATGACGTGGTTACGGTTACCACCGACGTTTTAGAGCTGAAAATTTCTCAGCGTGGCGGGGCTTTGGTTCAGGCTCGACTCTTGAACTACCCCGTTGCCCTGAAAACCCCCGAGCAAAAAGTGCATTTGTTTTCCCTGGAAAGCAATCGTCTTTACACTGCCAGCAGTGGCCTGGTCGCTACCAGCGATGCGCCCAACCATACCGCCCTATACGAAACAGCAGCCGACAGCTATACGCTGCAGCCCGGACAAGAAACTCTACAGGTGCCGTTAACCTGGCGTGGGGCGAACGGCGTCGAAGTTACCAAGGTATTTACCTTTGCTCCCAATAGCTACGAGATTCAGGTCGATCACCAAGTTACCAACCAATCCGGGACCGATTGGCAAGGCGCACAGTACCAGCAGTTCTTGCGCGTGCCGCCACCTAAGCCGGAAGGAAGCTTTTTCGGTTCGCCACAAAGTTTTAGCTTTAATGGCATAGCGCGTCGTACGGAAGAAGAGAAATACGAAAAGTTTGATTTTGACGAAGCCGGCGAATTCAACACCGTCAGCTCCGAGTCAGCCTGGATAGCCATGGTTGAGCACTACTTTATCGGTGCCTGGTTACCCCCTGCGGATCAGAATTTTCAGCTGAGCGCGCAGCAACTGGGAGACAACCAGTATCGCCTACGCAGCCGCGGACCAACCATCACGGTAGCGGCAGGCGCGACCCACGAGTTTAATAGTCGCCTCTATGTGGGACCAAAACTCCAGGATCACATGGAGGAAATCGCGCCGCAGCTGGAACTTACAGTGGACTACGGCATTTTTACCCCATTCTCGAAAATTCTGTTCTGGCTGTTGGATCTCATCCACGGATTTGTTGGCAACTGGGGCTGGGCCATCGTCCTGCTGACCGTATTGGTAAAGCTTGCCTTCTTTAAGCTGACCGAAGCTCAGTACAAGTCCATGGCGAAAATGCGCAAATTGCAGCCACGCATTACCGCCATGAAAGAACGTTACGGCGACGATAAGCAAAAATTCAATCTGGCCATGATGGACCTCTACAAGAAAGAGAAGGTCAATCCGTTCGGTGGCTGTTTGCCGTTGCTGATCCAGATCCCCGTATTCATTGCCCTGTACTGGGTACTGGTCGAGAGTGTAGAACTACGTCAGGCACCATTTATCTTGTGGATCAATGACTTAAGCTCTAAAGACCCCTACTTTATTTTGCCGGCAATCAACGCCGCGGCCATGTTTATGACCGCCAAACTGTCGCCCAATCCATCCATGGATCCGGTGCAGCAGAAGATCATGCTGTTTATGCCGGTGGCATTCTCCGTCATGTTTGCCTTCTTCCAGGCTGGTCTGGTGTTGTACTGGGCGGTGAACGCTTCGCTGTCATTATTGCAGCAGTGGGTCATTACCAAGCGGATCGAAGCCCAAGACGGCTGACCCAGCTGGTCTGACTCCTATCAGTCAGACTGGCCAGTACGAATAGGGCGAACCATGGTGCACAATATATGACCATGGCACACCAAACCGATACCGATACCATCGCCGCTGTCGCCACCCCACCCGGGGCTGGCGGCATCGGCGTGGTGCGAATTTCCGGCCCGCAAGCCGACCCCATTGCCCAGCAGCTCACGCAAAAAGACCTAGCCCAACCCCGCTTTGCTCGGCTCGCCAATTTTCTGGACGATCAAAACAGGATCATAGACCAGGGGCTGGTGCTGCGATTTCCCGGACCCAACTCGTTCACCGGCGAAGATGTTGTCGAACTGCAAGGCCACGGCGGCCCGGTGGTCATGAATCTTCTGCTCAAACGCTGTGTCGCGTTGGGCGCAAGACTTGCAAGACCCGGCGAATTCTCCGAGCGTGCATTCTTAAACGATAAACTGGATCTGGCCCAGGCCGAGGCCATCGCCGATCTCATTCACAGCGGCACCGAAACGGCGGTTCGCGCAGCCCAACGCAGCTTGGAAGGAGAGTTTTCCAGCCGCGTCAATGCGCTCAAAGAGCAGCTCATTCATTTGCGTATGTATGTGGAATCCGCCATAGATTTTCCCGACGAAGAAATCGACTTTCTGGGTGATGGCGAAGTGGCGCGGCAATTGGCGGACGTTACCCAAACGCTGCACGATTTGCGCAGCCAGGCACAGCGCGGTCAGATTTTACGCGACGGTATCAAACTCGCCCTGGTCGGCAAACCGAACGCCGGAAAATCCAGTCTACTCAACGCCTTAGCTGGGAAAGACGCGGCCATAGTAACAGAGATTGCCGGAACAACCCGCGATGTATTACGGGAACACATCCAGCTGGACGGCATCCCCATTGAACTGGTAGATACAGCGGGGCTTCGTCACACCGAAGATGTGGTGGAGCGCGAAGGCGTGCGTCGAGCGCGTTCCGAAATCAGCACGGCTGATCATGTTTTGGTGCTGTTAGACGCTACTGATTTACCGGACATATCCGAACTTGAACTGCCCGAGGTTCCCACCACCTTCCTTCTAAATAAGATTGATCTGGTGGACAACGAGACTGTTGATGCTGACTTGCCACAGCCGCTGCTTTCAATCTCCGCCAAACGCGGAGATGGCATCGATGCCCTGGTACAACGAATACTGGAAGTTGCAGGCGTAGAAGCCGCCCAGGAAGGTCAGTTCTTAGCAAGAACCCGCCATCTGGATGCACTCGACCGTGTTGCCGAACGTCTGGCCGAAGGCAAACGCCAACTGGAAGAACACGCTGCCGGCGAAATCCTGGCGGAAGAGCTGCGACTGGCTCAGCAGTCTTTGTCCGATATTACCGGCGAGTACACGCCGGATGATTTGCTGGGGGAGATTTTTTCGAGCTTTTGCATAGGAAAGTAGTTTTTTGGGTAAACCCAAATTGGTTTGTTACTAGCGTAACGGCTCTTCGTGAGCTTCCGTGCTCACACTACGGGTCCATTTCTTTGAAGCGCAAAGAAATAGACGAAAGAAACGC
>CAZVYE010000170.1:0-2466 GCA_964630895.1 uncultured Gammaproteobacteria bacterium
CCCCGTCGAAGTCAACGCGCGCAGGCAGCAGGGGATGCTCTACCTGCTCAAGCGACGTCGCTACCCGGTTGGTACTCGCATCTTCGGTACCGTCAGCAACATCACCGATTACGGTGCTTTTGTTGAGATCGAAGAAGGCGTTGAAGGTCTGGTACACGTATCCGAAATGGATTGGACCAACAAGAACGTTAATCCGGCTAAAGTTGTTCAGGTTGGTGACGAAACCGAAGTTATGGTTTTGGAAATCGACGAAGAGCGTCGCCGTATTTCTCTAGGCATGAAGCAGTGCCAGTCCAACCCGTGGGAAGCTTTCTCTGCGACCCACAACAAGGGCGACAAGGTCATTGGTACCATTAAGTCCATCACCGATTTCGGTATCTTTGTTGGTCTGGAAGGCGGTATCGACGGTCTGGTTCACCTGTCTGCCATCTCCTGGATGGAAAGCGGTGAAGACATCGTACGACGCTTCAAGAAGGGTGATGAGCTTGAGGCCGTAGTTCTGGCAGTTGATCCAGAGCGCGAGCGTATTTCTCTTGGTGTGAAGCAGCTGGAGCAGGACCCATTTGCTCAGTTCATGGCAGCTAATCCGAAGGGCAGCATCGTGACCGGTGTTGTACGTGAAGTTGAAGCCCGCGGCGCAACCATCGAATTGGAAGAGGGCGTAGAAGGTTATCTGCGTGCTTCTGATATCGCCAAAGAGCGTGTTGATGATGCGACCAAGCACTACAAAGAAGGCGACAAGGTTGAAGCCAAGTTTGTTGGTATCGATCGCAAGAGCCGCGTACTGAGTCTTTCTATCCGTGCGAAGGAAAACGATGAGTTGGCCGAAGCACTGGAGGAATACCAGAATGCAGCCCGTGGCACTACCAGCCTGGGTGATCTGCTGAAAGAAAAGATGACCAAAGACGACGAGTAATCTTCGTCCTTGATCGTTGTATGCCGAGGGGCGCCTGCGGGCGCCCCTTTTTTGTAGGATATTTCCCTCTGATTGCGTGCTTTTGTGCCGATTTCTCCAGCAAAGACATTGACTTATCGGCCCTGGTCGCGTTCAATAGGGGTCGCTGGGGAAACGTGCAATACCGATCAGGCGACCAAATCGTTCTTTAATTACATTCCGAGAATCGGGTTCCGACATGACCAAATCTGAGCTTATCGACGCACTGGCTAACCATCAAAAACATTTGGCGTACGCGGATGTGGAGATGGCGGTGCGGTCGCTGCTAGAAATGATGAGCCAATCACTGGCTCACGGAGAACGTATCGAGATTCGTGGGTTTGGAAGTTTTTCGCTACATTTTCGTCCGCCACGCATGGGCCGAAATCCAAAAACTGGCGAGTCAGTTGCCCTGCCAGGCAAGCACGTTCCGCACTTTAAGCCCGGCAAAGAACTGCGCGAGCGCGTTAACGCATCGATTCAAGACTAGCGTAGAATTACACCATCGGACGGGATTAGCTCGTCAGCAGACAGGGAAGATAGAGCCGCTAGCATGAGACGCATTATTCAGATTTTATTGATTCTGGGTTTTGTCACCATTGGCCTGTTTTTTGGTACTTTGAATGACGAACCCTGGTCAGTTAATTACTTCCTGTTTACAACCAATTTCCCCGGCGCGTTTAACCTGCTGCTCTTCTTTCTGATCGGGTTAATTGTTGGCGCACTCACGGTTTATTTGTCCATGCTGATTCACGTGCGTAAGAAGGTTCGTCAAGTGAAGCGAGAACAGCAGGTGCATGTAGGCGACGCGAAACTCGAAAGTCTTCGCGCAGACGAAACCCCGCAATGACCGAAGTGGGCCTGTTCTGGTTTCTGTTGCCGTTAGCAGCAGTTTCAGGCTGGTACCTGCGCGGGCGCAACCGTAACAAAACTGACAATCGTCGTCTTACCCGTCTCAGCAGCGACTACTTTCGCGGGCTGAATTACCTGCTAAATGAACAGCCCGATAAAGCGATTGAGGTTTTCTTAAAGCTCGCCGAAGTAGATAGCGACACCGTGGAAACGCATCTCGCCCTGGGTAATCTGTTTCGACGCCGTGGTGAGGTTGATCGCGCGATCCGGCTGCATCAAAACCTCATTTCTCGGCACGGCTTAAGTGACGAACAGCGCACACACGCGCTGTTGGAGCTTGGCGAAGACTTTATGCGGGCAGGCCTGCTAGATCGTGCGGAAAAACTGTTTTCTGAACTGATTGAGATTGAAGCGCATACGCCTTCTGCTCTCAGCCATTTGATTGCCATTTATCAACAGGAAAGCGACTGGGGCAAATCTATCGAGAATGCCAAGCGTTTGCAGCAGGTTTCCGGCCGCAACATGGCACCGGTCATAGCCCAGTTCTACTGCGAGATGGCCGAGTCTGCGATGCGTGACGGCTTGCCTGAAGCCGCGCATACCCACTTGAAGCAGGCCATTCGCACCGACGCGAATTGTGTTCGAGCCAGCCTGATGCAGGGCTCTCTGTTTCATGAAGC
>CAZVYE010000170.1:2566-5896 GCA_964630895.1 uncultured Gammaproteobacteria bacterium
TGAATCTGTCGGATAGTGATGGCGAGGCCAGAGATAATCTGTTGATTCTTAGAGACCTGACTCGGAAATTGCTGCAAGGCAAACCTATTTACCGTTGTAATTTCTGTGGTTTTGGCGCGCGGGCATTACATTGGCAGTGTCCAAGCTGTAAAAACTGGAACACCGTTAAGCCTATCTACGGCGTCGCAGGGGAGTAACCCATGCACGTACTGTCGCTGGAATGGCTCCTGGCAGTCGTTGCCTTGGTGAGTTTCCTTGCCGGTCTCGCATGGCGCAAGCTGGCGCTACACTGGCAAGTGGTTGATCTACCCGGCAAGCGCCGATCTCATGCCGAAATCATTCCCAGCAGTGGTGGTATCGCAATACTCGTGGCGATTTGTCTGGGTGCATTGCTTGGATTCCCATGGGGCGTATTAACCGCGGTTGTCTTGCTCGTTGCCATTGGGCTTGCAGCGCTGGGGTTCTGGGACGATCGGCAGGATCTATCCATTCAGTGGCGTCTTGCCGTGCAGGCTGTAATCGTATTGGTCGTAGTTGCAGCGTTTTATTGGGTACCCGTTTTCAATAACGATTTAGTGCCCCCGCTGGTAGCGGTTCTCACTGGCGCATTGTTTTTTGTGGCCGGTATCTGGCTTATCAATCTCTACAATTTTATGGACGGCAGCAACGGCCTCGCCGGGCTGCAATGTACGTTTGTCCTGTTGTTGCTTGCATGGCTTTGTTCCGATGTGGGCGCACCAGAACTGACTAAAGTGGCCTTGGTCGTTGCCGCTGCGGTAATTGGGTTTTTGCCGCTCAACTGGCCCCAGGCAAAACTGTTTATGGGGGATGCAGGCAGCGCTATGCTGGGCGGGCTTATCGGTGCGCTGCTGGTCTTCGCAGTTTCAACTGAAATCCTCAGCGTTGCGGTGGCTTTGTTGATCACGGCGACGTTTGCGGCGGATGCGACTTATACCCTGGTTTATCGATGGTGGTCAGGCCAGCGGTGGTATACTCCCCACCGCCAGCATGCCTATCAAAAACTGATACGCATGGGCATGACACATATGCAGGTTTCAATAATTTACCTGGCAGTTAATATTCTGGTCATATTGCCCGCGGCATACTGGGCACAACAACGTCCGCAGCTTCAAATTGCGCTGTTAGTGGGTGTGTATGTTGTATTGGCATTGTTGTGGTGGTCGATTCACCAAACTGCAAAGCGCAGCAAACTAGAGGCAGAATGAGTCTACACGGCAGCAAAATTTGGCATCCCAGGCTGGCGATCGTCTTGCACGATTTAAGCATGGTTTGGCTTGCCTGGATGTCCGTGCTTTGGGTGCGTTACCTCATGTGGCCCGATTCTCCACCGTTGCAGTGGTTCCCGCGAGAAATGACGCTGGTTTTGCTGGCACAGTCCTTGGTGCTTTATTACACCGGTCTTTACAAGGGGATGTGGCGCTTTGCCAGCTTGCCAGATCTTTGGAATATTGTCAGAGCCAGTATTTACGGCACGCTGCTGATCAGTCTGGGACTGTTTTTGTTTAGTCGCCTGGAGGGCGTGCCTCGATCGGTATTCTTGCTATATCCCATCGCGCTAGTCTTCTTGTTGGGCGGTCCCAGGTTGTTATATCGGGTCTGGAAAGACCATCGTCTTGGTTTAATTTCCAGCGTCGACAAAACCAGAGTACTCATTATTGGTGCAGGCGTCGCTGGCGAGATGCTGGTGCGAGATTTGCAGGCAGAGGGCCGCTACCAGCCGGTAGGGTTTCTGGATGATGAGCCTCGACACCGAGGCGCAAAATTACGCGGATTGCCGGTTTACGGCGGGGTGGAGCAGTTAGAAAGCGTGGCCGAACGGACTGCTGCGGAGATGGCCATTATTGCCATACCGTCTGCTACCAATGAGCAGATGCAGCGCATCGTAGGTATCTGTGAAGCCAGCGGCCTGCGGTTTCGTACTGTGCCGCGACTCCAGGATATGGTGGCAGGAGAGGCTCAGTTTGGCGATCTAAAACGAGTAGCCATTGAGGACCTGCTGGGTCGCGAGCCGGTTCAGATCGACTGGAGCAGCATCAGCGCCGACATATCTGGCAAATGCGTTCTGGTAACGGGCGGCGGCGGTTCAATTGGTAGCGAGCTTTGCAGGCAGATTGCGCGTTTGGATCCAGCCAGATTGGTCATACTGGAGCGAACAGAATTTAATCTTTACAGCATTGAGCTTGAGCTGCGAAACGTATTTCCAGATTTGGTGCTGGACGTGGTGCTGGGCGACGTGTGTGATGAGCGTTTGGTCAGCCACATCTTGCGCGACCGACAACCTCAGTTGGTGTTACACGCGGCAGCCTGCAAACACGTTCCGCTTCTGGAATCTCAGCCTCGTGAAGCAATTCAGAATAACGTTTTGGGTACAGCGACTGTGCTGCAGGCCTGTGACGCCCATGAGGTAGGTACGTTTGTGCTTATCTCGACGGACAAGGCCGTCAACCCGGTTAACGTAATGGGTGCAACAAAGCGGGCAGCGGAGATCGTTTGTCAGAATTTTGCTGCTCGGTCAAAGACTCGCGTAGTGACCGTTCGATTTGGCAACGTATTGGATTCTGCTGGCAGCGTAGTGCCCTTGTTCCGTCAGCAAATTGAGTCTGGCGGACCGGTCACTGTGACGCACCCGGATGTGGAGCGGTACTTCATGACAATTCCGGAGGCGTGTCAGCTTATTCTGCAGGCCGGAGCCATCGGAAAAGATGGGGGCATATACGTACTGGATATGGGTGCTCCTGTTCGAATCCAGTATTTAGCAGAACAGATGATTCGTCTTACTGGCCGCGAACCCAATCAGGATATTGAAATTGTATACAGCGGGCTGCGTACCGGTGAAAAGCTGCACGAAGAGCTTTTTCACGAACAAGAGCCCTATCAGGAGACCTCCCACCCGCAGATTTTAGAAGCGCGTTTCCGGCCTACGGCGTGGGAAATTATTACGCGGCGACTTGATGAGCTAGATACTGCGATCACCAATTTTGATATTGGTCGGCTGCATGAAAAACTGCACGCGCTGGTGCCCGAATACCAGGTCAATAGCGGCGATGATGCCTCCGCGCCCATGGCGCAAGTACTTAATCTAAAGAAAACAAAACAGTAACTCATGAAACCATTACGTAAAGTCATGTTTCCTGTGGCTGGAATGGGTACGCGCTTTTTGCCTGCCACCAAGTGCACGCCAAAAGAGCTGCTTCCCATCGTGGACAAGCCGCTAATTCAGTATGCCGCCGACGAAGCAGTGGAGGCGGGAGCGAACTCGTTGGTATTTATCACCAGTCGGAAAAAGCATGCCATAAGCGATCACTTTGA
>CAZVYE010000170.1:5906-7769 GCA_964630895.1 uncultured Gammaproteobacteria bacterium
GCTTATGAGCTGGAGTCCAAACTGAAAGAGTCGGGCAAGCAGACACTGTTGAATCAGGTGCAAGACATTTTGCCCAGTCATGTCAGCCGCGCTTATGTGCCACAGCCGGAAGCACTGGGTTTGGGGCACGCCGTACTTTGCGGACAACACGCTATCGGTGACGAACCGTTTGGGGTGATTCTCGCGGACGACCTTATCCGTGCTGAACAGCAAGGCTGTATGGCGCAAATGGCGGCAATTTATCATCAGACTGGTTGCAGCGTACTGGCGGTTCAAGAAGTTGACCCGACAGAAACTGGCAAGTATGGGATCGTTTCGGTCGAGCCTTTTGATGAAAACCAACCCCGAGTGGAGAAAATTACGGGCATTGTCGAAAAACCTGCGCCGGAAGACGCGCCGTCCAACCTGGCGGTTGTTGGTAGATACGTGTTGACGCCACGGATATTCGAGCTGTTACAACAAACCATGCCTGGTGCGGGCGGTGAGATTCAGTTGACTGATGCGATCGCAGAGCTGCTGCGACACGAGCCAGTGCTGGCCTATCGATTTGAAGGCACGCGCTATGACTGTGGCAGCAAACTGGGTTTTATCGAAGCGACTTTGGACTACGCTCTAGCACATCCTGACCTTCAAGAGCGTACTCGTTCTCTAATTGCTAATCGAACCGCTAGCTTGCCATAGTGGACGATTTTGACTGGATTATTCATCGACTCGGCGAAGCAGGCCTGGAATCTGGTCAAGGCAGCGTCATCCCGCCGCTACATCAGACGACCATGCAGTATTTCGACACGGTCGCCGAGATGCGAAATGCGGTAGCTGACGAAATGGGCAACGCGTTTTATGGACGCGGGAACAATCAGACGGTCGCGCTGGTAGCGGAAAAGCTGGCTGCATTGGAAGGGGCCGAGGCCGGCCTGATGTTTGGATCGGGTACGGCGGCTATTTCCAGCGCGGTGTTATCTGTTTTGGGGGCAGGGGATCATGTAGTGTGCACCAAGAGTCCCTATAGCTGGACAGGCAAGCTGTTTACCCAGTTCCTGCCTCGCTTTGGTATTGAAACCAGTTTTGCCAGCGGCACCTCTACTGACGACTATGCACGCGTCTGCCGCGACAACACAAAAATGATTCTCGTTGAATCTCCCAGCTATATGAACTTCGCCCAGCATGATTTATCGGGGATCGCAAAGATTGGGCAAGACCGCAATATCACTACGCTGTGTGACAACAGCTACGCTACCCCGTTGCAGCAGCGACCTTTGGATATTGGGTTTGATTTCGTTGCGCACTCTGCCACTAAATATCTCAACGGTCACAGCGATTTAGTTGCTGGATTCCTTGGTGGTACCGAAGCTGCAATTCGCCGCGTATTTAATGGTCCTTACATGACGCTGGGCGCTACGCTTGGCCCGTTTGAAGCCTGGTTACTGTTGCGCGGACTGCGCACGCTGCCGCTGCGCCTCGAGCGAGCACAGCGCACGACACTGAAGTTGATTGATTCGCTGCGTGCTGACCAACGCATACGAGCGGTGCATTCCGCGGACCCAGATTCCGGGCCGCATTCAGGTCTATTTTCGTTAGAGCTGGCCACCGACGACAAAGCGGTAACGGAACGTTTTTGCGAAGCGCTGCAGCGGTTTCGAATTGCAACTTCCTGGGGTGGGTTTGAGTCGCTGGTCTATCCCATGTGCGCGCTAGATGGCTCGGAAAATTATGCGTCGCATGGTTATCCGCCGGGCTTTGTCCGTATATCCGTGGGTATTGAAGATGAAGCAGTCCTGAGTAGTGATCTGCAGCAAGCGCTGGATGAGGCGTTCTCGTGAGCGAAGTTTACTATCAGTCAGGGCCATACGCGCCACCGCAGCG
>CAZVYE010000171.1:0-7669 GCA_964630895.1 uncultured Gammaproteobacteria bacterium
GGTTTGTCTTGTTCACACTCATCATAAACGCGACCACAGTGCAGTTCGTGATGCGCGCTTTTGGGTTGGATCAACTGGGGCCCAGAGACATTGCGCTCAGACACCGCGCGCTGGCCGGAGCTCTTGGTGGCATCGGCGAGAAGATCACGAGCAGCGCCGCACGACAGGGCCTGGAGCCAGAGGTTGCAGATCAGGTTGCCAATCCGTTTAATGAACGAGCAGAGGTCAAACGCAAGCTGGTGGCTGAAGACAAGCTGCCCATGGATGACTGGATAAGAATTGGACTCAAGTCTTTAACGCTGCAAGAACACCACGCCTACAGCCAGTACCTCGAACAGGGCATCGTTAGCGCTGATACGGCGCGGATACTGTTCAGCCAGACCAACGATATTCTCGATGGCGTCAAGGTAGGTGGCGTGCAAGGCTACGAACGAGCGTGGCGAAGAGCTCTGGGTTTCAATTGGCAAATTCGCCTGGCGGCATTACTGCAGCGCAAACTGGGTATGGATTCGCCTTTGTCACGTCGGTTGTCCCAGCGTTTTGAGATTTTGCATGCCAACGTCATGGCCCTGCGGGAGGTACGTGATCACGGTCTGGGCGATGACCTTATCGAGCCCACCGCAGAGACTCGGCTCAAAGAAATTCTGGAGGATCGGCTACACGGACATCAGCAAGCGCTGGACGCGCTGCGAGCAGCCTACCCGGAATATGCACGCAAGCTGGAAACCAGCCTGTTACAGCAGATCGCTGGGCGTATGGAAGCCGGTCAGTATCGCGCCATGCTCAACGCCAATCTGATCAACCAGGATGTATTTAAGTCCCTCAACAAGGCGCTGGAAGAACGGCTGGAGCGTTCCATCGAAAAGCCGAAGCTGGATTTGGGACTGGATGCACGCAGACTGGTAGCCAAAATGCCGTTTTTCTCTCAGCTACCAGACCTGCGCCAATCTGAGGTGGCCGCCATGCTCAAACCCATCCTGGCGCTTCCGGGTGATGCCATCGTGCGCAAAGGTGAGCCAGGCGACGCCATGTATTTTATTTCCAGCGGCGCAGCGCGGGTGGCAGTAGAACCAGAACCTGTGATGTTGGGCAGTGGCGACTTCTTCGGCGAAATGGCACTGCTCTCTGATGTACCGCGAAACGTGGACGTCTACGCGGACGGCTTTTGCGACCTGCTGGCGCTTTACACCAAAGATTTTCGTCAGCTACTGGATAGCGATCCCAATTTGCGGGCCACGGTGGAAGCGGTCGCCGCACAGCGAGCCAACGCGAACAACTAGCCGGCCCGCGGAGATTCGTCTTCGCTGCTATCGCTCTGATGGTCGCCTACGCGACGCTTGGCCCGCTCCATCTCTTGAATGGCGATGGGGTGTAAATGATTCTGCGCAATGCGACACACCTCGTCCGCCGCGCGCACAAACAAAGCGTGTCTGTGCGTCGGCTCAATCTGGCGACAACATTCGGCCAAGCCGCTCAACATTTGTAGCAAAGCATTGCGATCCGTGGCGAAGTAATCCCGCAGCTGATCCAGCGTGTTCTCGGCGACGTCCGCGTAATGCATCTGCCGCAACCAGAGTCGCTCGCACCCATCGTCATCGCTGCGCACGCCACCAGGCATTTGGCGATTACCCAGCAAAACCAGGCCGTTGACGATCCAGTTGAATGCACTACCCGCCGTAAACGGATCATTTATGCCAGGTGACAAGGCTCGGATAGCTACTTCGCAGAGTTCGTCAAACATGTAGGTCACGTCCTGGACGAGCGATCGCATGCGCGACAGGGATATTGCCTCTGCTAGCACGGCCTCATCGATCTCTCCGTCTATAACAGCCGCTACCGCCTCCCCAGAGCACACGAAATCTCCTGGTGCGGCCAGCATTCGAATACGGATGTCGCACGTACTGGCGTGTTTGACTAGATCGGCATAGTTGATGGCATCTACGTAACCAGCGGACTGGAGCGTATATTCCGTTGCGCCATTGAACGCACTATAGTCAGCGTCGGGCTCAGTGCCGCTATACGGCTTTGGAAACCGCTTTTCTATTTCCGACTGCAGACGTTGGCCGATGGCCGCCAACTGGGTGTGAACGCGAAGGCTATCGGCAACATGATGGATAAACCAAATCAGCCCCCCGATACTTAATAGCCCGGTAACCATGCCCACCAATAGCGCGATTTGTGACACATAGCCACCGCCAGCAGACTCGGATGGATCACGAATGAAGCTGAGACCGACCATGCCATAGGCAAACGTACCGAGGAAAATCCCCAAGGTAATCTGGTTGCCACGGTCTTCCATAAAACTGGTAAGCAATCTCGGGCCAAACTGCGAAGTCACATTGGCAATGGCCGCAATGTTAATGGAGAAGACCACACTGGCTACCGTGATTGCTGAAGCACTCAAGGTAGAGAAAATCGTGCGTCCTCCAGACGGCTTTATTGCCGGAATCCCTAGAAATTCCAGCGCTTCGCCGATGGGCAACCAGCGATCAGCCTGATTGAAAAGCACCGCCGCAATAAGCGACAGCAGCACCATGGACGCGGGCACGCTCCAGTAGTTATTGAAAAACAGTCGCTTCAGCCACACGGGCAGTTCCCTTCAGACAACCTGCACGTATCTTAATCGAATCCTGTGATTCTTAGGTGGAATCAGAATGTCTTATTCTATTGTGGCGGCTATTGATTCCCTCAAACGCGCAGCCCACCACGGAGCCATACGTTGAGACCTTTCGAAATGACTTTTGTCTTTCAAGTCTGCCATGGCTTTAGGAAAATGGTCGTACAAGTTGAAGACCAGCTTCTGCTCTTTATCAAACGCATATACCGCTGGAGTACCTTTTACGCCGTGCTGCTCTGCCACTGCCTCACCCTCCAGCATCAAGTCAAATTGATACCCACGTTCAAGGATATAGCCATTGGCATCCCCATCTTCACGAATGGAAATCGCAAAGATCCTTACCTGATCGCCATATTGATCTTTGATGCTTTGCAAATGCGGCATCAGTGCCTTGCAGTATGGGCACCAGGTGGCGAAGTAGACCACGATGTCCACGCCATCTTGCCCGGTTGGCACGCTAATCGGCGCGTCGGAGGACACAGATTCGAAATCAAAAGTGTACTCAGATGCCGCGAAAGCATCACCAACCCAAGCAACAAAAAGGATTGCACAAAACAAAACGCCTCTAATGGTCATATTCACTCCTCGAAAGTCCAAACCAATCAGACCCAACCAACATTGCATCTATTGCGTTATCGCCACTTTTCGCACCGATAGAATTCACCGTGCTTGCTACTATTTTTCCATTGTCTCACTGTTTGTAGAAAATCATGCCAGTTAATGCAGTTACCCTGCTACTTGTCAGCCTTGGCGCCGCAACTGCGGAGCCCTCTGTGGAAGTGGCCTGCAAGGAGTATGCGTTCAGCCAGACCGCTGAGCACAAAGACTTAGAAGCGTTTACCAACTTTCTCCACCCAGAGACACGCTTTATCTCGTCGCAAAAATTACGCGGGAGTGAGGCTGTGCGAGAGACCTGGGGCGACGCTTTTTTTCAGTTCGATTCACCACGAATCGCTTGGCGACCACAAGACGTGGAATTAGCGGCGGACGGTACGCTCGCGTTGTCGCGTGGACCGTTTCGAATCCAGCGAACCAGCGCAGACGGCGAGATTAGTGAAAGCTGGGGGCTGTTTCAGTCCATTTGGCAGCACACAAAGGAATCTGGCTGGCGCGTGCTGTTTGATGCGGGATTCCCAGAGGCGATAGAGCCCTCAGAAGCCCATCGGACGCTGTTTGCACCCGATGCCTTTGATCACTGTCCCTGATTTCTATTTCTGGCTACTTTCCGTAGCGGTTTTCCAGATACGCAAATACCGCGCGTAGCCCCATTGCTTCGCCCCCGTGAGAACGGCCCGGACGTTCGCTCTTATTCCACGCGTATACATCCAGATGGCACCAATCAATCTCGGCTTCTACAAACCGATCGAGAAACAGCGCGGCGGTGACGCAACCTGCCATAGGGCCACCCACATTGGACATATCTGCAATGGGGCTCTTGAGCATTTCTCGATATGGCTCATATAGCGGCATGCGCCACAGTGGATCTTGTTCCGTTTGGCCAGCTGCAATAATTCCCTCAACCGTGTTGTCCTGTCGACCAAAAATCGGCGGAAGGTCTGGACCCAGCGCGACCCTTGCCGCGCCTGTCAGGGTGGCAAAATCAATCAGCAAATCGGGAGATTCTTCGCAAGCCAGAGTCAGCGCATCGCTCAGAACCATGCGCCCTTCCGCGTCGGTGTTACCAATTTCAATGCTTAGGCCAGCTCGGGTTGCGACCACATCGCCGGGTCGATACGCATTACCGGAAATGGCATTTTCCACAGCAGGCACCAACACGCGCAGGCGCACATCCAAGCCAGACTCCATAATCAGATGCCCCAAGGCCAGGACGTGGGCTGCTCCGCCCATATCCTTTTTCATCAGGAGCATTCCCGTTGCGCCTTTAATATCCAGACCACCTGAGTCAAAACAAACGCCCTTGCCTACCAGGGTCACTTTCGGCGCGTCCTCGCGGCCCCAGGACAGGTCAATCAAGCGCGGCGCAAAGTCTGCGGCCCGACCCACCGCATGGATCGCAGGGAAATTCTCCCGTAGCAGGTTTTCGCCCGTGGTCACCGATAAATCGGCGTCGAACTGCTCGGCCATATCTCGAGCAACGTGCTCCAGATCCTCTGGGCCCATATGCTCTGCCGGGGTATTCACCAGATCGCGTACCCTGAACACCGCGTTTACCAGTCGCTGGATTCGAGTTTCATCGGTAAGCTCTAGCTCAAACTCTGATGGCGTCACTGACTGGTAGCGATCAAAGCGGTATTTAGATAACAACATGCCCATGGCAAAGCGAGATTCGTCTGCCGTATCTTCAAATCGATATAGACCACCCGGTAGTTGATTGGGCACCGACGCCAGCGCGTACATGTCATTGTGGGTATCAGAACTCCCAAGACCACAGGCCACGCCGGCCAGGTCACCGGCCGCATCGGGCAGCAGTAGCAAATCGCCTTCGTTACCCTTAAATCCGCTGGACCTGGCCCAGCTGGCACCAAACTCATCCAGGCTTTCCAGAAATGCCTCCAGTTGATCACTGTTGACGGTGGTAATTGGTGTGGCGATGGACGTGGCTGGATCACTCATAAATCTCGGGTCTCCGTAGCATGCAAAATCAATAAAACAGCGAGTGTACCAAGATTGCCGTCAATGCCGATTGGTTTTGACCCAAAGCATGCAAGTATGGTTTACCATTTAGGACCTACTCATAGTGAATGCGTATCTGACTGTTGTAAGAATGCTGAGTGTGATGATTGCCCTTGGCAGCCTGTGCGGCTGTGGTGCGCTGGACGTAGTGAACGCAGTGTCACCCGATGGCTCGTATCGCGTGAACGAAGACATTCGCTACGGCGATCATGTGCGGCAACGGCTGGATTGGCTCCACACGGTAGAAGAAAAACGCGGCACGGTGGTGTTTTTTTACGGTGGCGGCTGGGACTCTGGCAATCGGAAAGACTACCGCTGGGTGGTCAACCCATTCGCAGAAGCGGGCTTTGATGTAGTAATTCCGGATTACCGGCTCTTTCCGGAAATTCGCTTTCCGGTGTTTGTAGAAGATGGGGCCACCGCACTGGCCTACGTTTTGGAAAATGCGGAAGGCCCAGTGTTTCTGGTAGGCCACTCTGCCGGTGCGCATATTGCGGGCCTCTTGGCATACGACGAAAACTACCTTGCTGAACACGGAAAATCACCGGAGCAACTATCAGCGTTTGTCGGGCTTGCTGGCCCCTACGATTTTTTGCCCTTGGTAAACCCAAAATTACGTACGATTTTCCCCAAGGAGGATCGACCAGATTCGCAGCCCATCAACTTTGTCGATGGCACCGAACCTCCGGCGCTGTTGCTGCACGGCAGCAAGGACGAAACCGTCTGGCCGCGCAACAGCCGCAATCTGGCCGCCGAAGTCAACCGCAAGGGCGGCAGCGCGACCTTTACTGATGTGCCGGGCATTGGCCATATTCGAATCGTGCTGGCGCTGTCTGGCCGGTTTGAAGGCGTAGCACCTGTTAGTCGCTATGTGCTTTCGTTTTTGGATTCACATCTGCCAGCAGAGACGCAATAAGGGACTCCACTTTCTTGGCTTGAGCATCGCCGGCGTGGGTCTCCCCAATGAATGTACCTTGAATGTCGCCTTCAGCGTCGACCACATAGAAGGTGGGCCAGTATCGGTTATTTAAAGCCCGCCAATAGGCCATATTGTTATCCATCATGACCGGATACTGAACATCAAACTGGCCTAACTTCTCCACCACATTATCGCGGTTCTTCTCGCGCTCAAACTCGGGCGCGTGTATCCCAATCACCCTCAGCCCGTCTGCTGCAAAGCGATTGTGCAACTCGTTGACCCACGGCAAAGAGCGATAGCAGTTCCAGCAGTCGTAAGTCCATATTTCCAGCAGCACGACAGAGCCTCGCAGATCTGCCGCGCTAAGCGGCGGGCTATTGAGCCATGCCTGCTCACCGACTTGGGGAAACTCCGGCATCTCTTTGGCTTGCGCGGCTAAAGTCGCCGACAAGATGAATAGCGTTACCAAGAGCGACTTCGAACTCAATCTTTTGAATAGCGGCATATCCTACTCGTTCGTATTTCATTACAGGACTAGACCTTGCGAAGTCCAAACCGCTTCCAACCGCAGTTCTTTGGGCAGAGGATTTAGAACTGATCGAGCAGTTGAGGAAGTTCCGAAATGCAGGTGATCTGGTGCAGATTACGAGCGGGATCACGCTCAGCGGTCAGCCAGACACAGGGCATCCCAACCGCCTGCGCTCCGGCAACATCGTGCTCCAGACTATCGCCCACGTGCAGAATTTGGTCTGGCTGCAGATCCAGTGTAGAAATCAGGTGTTGGAAAATTTGTCGGTCTGGTTTGGCCGCGCCCACCTGTGCTGCTCTTACGTGCACATCAAAAAACTGACCAATGCCAATTTCTTCGATATCTGCATTGCCGTTGGTCAAGGCAGCCAGACGATAGGTTTTTTGCAGCTCTGCCAGCACTGGCAGTACCGGCTTAAAAAGCGTGACCTGATTACGTGCCGCAAAAAAGGCCGCAAAGCCGGCGTGGGCCAGGTCTTCGGGATATTCGTGATCTTTGAGTGCGCTGCGGATGGCGTGTAGTCGTAATGCAGAGAAATCGTGCGCAAGCTCAGGCATTTGCTCCCACACTTTATCGCGATAGGCTTTTAGCCCATCCATTCCCGTATTGGCGACGTTGGGTGCATGCTCGACGAACCAATCCAGCAAGGCTTGCTCGGCTTTTTCAATGGCCGGAGCGACCGGCCACAGGGTGTCGTCCAGATCAAAACTGATTGCTTTGATCATTGTACTAAGTGGATGCTATTCCGAGGCGCGGCGCATCTGATCCAGCGTTTGTACGCGATCCACCTGCCGTGACGCCAACGCAATGCCTTCGGTGTACGGTACAACGCCATTGCGTCGTAGTACGCGTTTGGCGCTGGAGCCACTGACAAATCGCAAAAAGTCACGCACATCTCGTCGGTTGCGACCGTCTTCCCGAATAGCAAGATAGACTGGGACGTAAAAGAAATAGTCGCCGCTCTGAATCG
>CAZVYE010000172.1:0-7567 GCA_964630895.1 uncultured Gammaproteobacteria bacterium
GTTTAGGGGTATCAGGTGCATGGCCAGCTCAGGGCTGCTGCCCTGGTTCGCTTAACAGTTGGTCCCTGGGTGTTCTGGCGTTCCGGCGGTTATGGGATTAGGCTGGGTGATGTTGATTGGCTGCCAATATGCCAGTGTTAGATGTGGTAGCAATGCGAATGACTATGTGTGCAAGGGGATGCGGTATGAAGAAAATTCTAATTCTTGTTTTTGGCCTGTTACCGACAATTACTCTTTCTGCAGAGTCTTCACCTGAGGAGGTAACCCGAGCATTTGCCCAAGCACTCAATGATCGCGATGCAAACGCGATGAAGGGCCTGCTGGATGTGGATGCTTTGGGGAAACGCGTCGCTGTTCGCATTTTTGATAGTCCTTCAGACCGCAATGTAGAAGCATTCCTTAGCGGCTTCCGAGAAGCCGCGCCGAATGTTTATCAAAGCCTTGCTTCACTTGGAGGGGCTGCAGACGGGCAGGCCAAGTTTTTGAGGGTACGCCAGCTGGGCGGCGAAACATTTGGCTTGGTCCGGATCGACTTTGAGACTGAAGGCCTCAATTATGTAGATTTATTAATTAAGAAGAACAGCGATGGAGACTTCGTCGTCGCTGATCTGTATTCGCTTACCAACGGTGAACTGCTCTCGGAAACAATGACGGGCGTGGCCCAAGTGATGAATACGCCATCTCCCTCTTTGTTAGAACGAATTTTTGGGGGCAGTGTAGACGCCAGTGCGCGTGACAAAATCCTGAGTTTTGTAAGGCTCTACCGCGCTGGAAAACTTGAGGCTGCGCTAGATGCCTACGAGAGCTTGCCTCCCAAAGTTCAGGATACTCGCCAATTCCTGGTGCTCGCGAGCCAGATTGCGGGTCTAATGGATGACGAATCGCAATGGCTTGGTTACCTCAACGAGCTAGCTGAAAAACATGGTGATCATCCTTCGACGGCATTTATGTTGATCGATCATTATCTGCTAACCGGACAATATGATGCGGCTATGGAAGGCATCAGTGCGATGGAAAAACGCGTTGGTGTGGATGGTGCAACTACCAATCTTCGGGCTGCAACTTACATATTTGCCGGCGAATTAGAACAGGCACGTCGGGCAGCCCAGAATGCCATAAAGATAGAGCCTACCTATGAAGAACCGTATTTTTCCATGGTACAAATTTGCGTAGATCTTGAGGACTACGCCTGTGCAGTAGAGCATTACCAAATGACTGAAACTCGATTTGGTTACGAATATGATCGAGAAGTATTCGACGATCCACAATGGCAAGCCGAGAATCCAGTGTATGTTCCATTCGTCAACTCGCCAGAGTTCAAGGAATGGATAGATAGTCGATAGACCTGGCTCTCCGTTTTGACCATCATGGCTCTCGCATTGGGCCGCGCTATAACGGACTTCACATTGCGTTTATTAAGTACTTTGACTTGTGAACGCTGTGTCCACCATCAGTTTGTAAGAATCTTTGGATCATTCACAGACTGAGGTGGGGCAATGCCTTTTAAATTCTTCGCTTTATTGGTTTCGGCGGTGGCTCTATCCGCCAGTCATGCGCAATCGGAATTACCGTTTAATGTCGAACCATTAGCCCAATTCGATGAGCCGTGGGCAATGACATTTTTGCCGGATGGGCGCATGTTGGTTACGGAAAAAAAGGGCACGCTGCGGATCGTGACTCAGGATGGCGATAAGTCCGGACCGGTCGCTGGTGTCCCTGATGTGGATTATGGTGGCCAAGGCGGACTGGGCGATGTGGCACTACACCCCGAGTTTGCCAGTAATAACATGATCTATTTGAGCTATGTGGAACCTGGACCTAGCAATACCAGAGGCGCTGCAGTGGCTCGCGGCAAGTTAAATCTGGGTGAGAGAAGGTCGAGTATTTCTGACTTGGAGGTGATCTGGCGGCAGTATCCAAAGTTTGTGGGCCGTGGTCACTACGGGCACCGTTTGTTGTTCGATGATGATGGTTTCCTTTGGGTATCGTCTGGTGATCGACAGAAGTTCACGCCGTCGCAGGACATGCAGTCCAATTCAGGAAAAATACTACGTCTCCATGATGACGGCTCGATACCTGAAGACAATCCCTTTGTAGACTATCGAAGTGATGATGCATTTGTTGATGATGAAGGTATTTACGGTCAGATTTGGTCTCTTGGACACCGCAATCCGTTAGGCCTCGCGCTAGACCTGGATGGACAACTTTGGGTCGCAGAGATGGGGCCGAAAGGCGGAGATGAGCTAAACCGCATCCAGCGTGGAGGCAACTATGGCTATCCCGTTGTTTCCAATGGTGATCACTACGACGGGCGCGACATTCCCGATCACGACACTCGTCCTGAGTTTATAGCGCCGGAATTGTGGTGGACGCCGGTTATTTCGCCGGGCAATCTAATCGTCTACGGTGGTGACAAGTTTTCTGCATGGAAAGGTAACGCTCTGGCGGCAGGTCTCTCGTCCAATGCGATCGTCCGTATTGGTTTGGAAGATGGCAATGTCTCAGAGCTGGCGCGCTATCCAATGGGGGCGCGAATTCGCAGCGTTGAAGAGGGGCCAGAAGGCAACCTCTGGGTGCTGGAAGACGAGCGCAGAGGGAGTGAAGGGCGGCTGTTGAAGCTCACACCAAAAGCCCAGTAACACTGCACAGTTAGAAGATTTGCCGGCCGCTCACAGGCCGGCAATTCTTTAATAGTTTAAGATTTGGTGGTTCCAAGAATTCCGCGCACCGCGCCGGCAATATCCGAAGGCACAACCACAACTTTACTATTGTCCGACTGGGCCAGGTCCCGCATCGAGTCCACATAGCGCTCGCCTAGCAAATACATCACTGGCAGCTCGTTGGTCTGAACTGCGTCTGTCACCATTTCGATGGCTTCGCGAGACGCATTCGCCAACACAACCTGCGCCTCGGCGTCTTTGCGCGAAGCTTCTAAGCGGCCTTCCGATTCTAAAATTGCCGCCTGCTTTTCACCGTCTGCGCGGGTGATGGTGGCACGTCTGGCGCGTTCTGCAGCGGCCTGCTGCTCCATCGCGTTTTGCATGGTTGGAGATGGGTTAATATCCTGAATTTCAACGGTTTTTAGCGTAATTCCCCAGTCTGCGATATCTTCCGAGATCGATGCTTTCAGCTTCGCTTTGATTTGGTCCCGAGAGGACAATGCATCATCCAGGTCCATTTCACCGACAATGGAACGCAGCGATGTCTGCACCAGCGTTTGAATCGCAAAGCTGTAGTCTTCTACGCCATACACGGCGCGCTCTGGTGTGGCGATATTGATGTACGCAACCGCATTGGCAATGATCACCGCGTTGTCTTTGGTAATGACTTCCTGAGATGGGATGTCGAGGACTATATCTTTCGTGGTGACCTTGTAGGCCACAACATCCACGTATGGGATAAGCAGATTAATCCCGGGATTTAGCGTGGAACTGTATTTACCCAGTCGCTGTACTACCCATTTACTGCCTTGAGGTACCAAACGAACGCCTTTGAACACCGTGAAAACCACGAACGCCAAGAACGCCAGAACCAAAATTGTAATGCCTTCCATTGAACTCCCCTTGTATCCGCTAAGCCCGTTAGGGCGATATTAGTTTCGCTTTTCTACCCGCAATGCATTGCCTTCCACTGCAGTTACCCAAACCCGATCCCCGAGCTCTACAGGAGAATCGCAAACGAAATCCCACTCTTCTGCTCCCAAAATAGGTACCGAGAACCGCAGCTCTCCCTGTCCATCACCAACAGGAACGCGAACCACCTGAGCGCTTTGACCAACAATGGCCTCGGGCGTCTGGCTTATCTTTAATTTGTCGCGAGACATTGGTCGCAGGTACTGGAACCAGAATCCCGTAATAACGCTGGACAATACCGTCCAGAGAAAGATTTGCCACGGTAGTGACATATCGGGAGAGAGAAACAGCAGGCCCCCAACTAGCAGGGCACCAACGCCAAACCAGAGGGCGAAAAAACTGGGAATGAATAGTTCGACGATGATTAAAGCAAGGCCAAAAACCAGCCAATGCCAATATTCTATAGTCATTGCATCCCGTCCTTCCTGATAGACGTTCATTATGCGATGAATTGTTGGTTTGGGGAAAGTGCAAGAAGCAACAGGCGCTAGATTTGCGCTGGCGCTTGCACTTTCGGGCGCCCAGATCATGACCCCGGCATTCGCCAGAAATCGGACAGCGAATGGCCATCTGATGTACCCCATGCAGCGCTAAGTTTTGCGTCTGTTGTGGAGCGACATTCGAAATCTGCAGCTTGGATGGAAAAGAAGAGAAGACAACCGACCTTGAAATCTCAACCGCAATCTTTGTTTTTGCAGTTGCGCCGAAGGCTGGAGTCATACCAACCGTCGGGTTCAGCTGTGTGTTTCCTGTATGAGCTTTTGCTGTTTGGAATAAAGCAGGCCTGGGCGTCTTTGTTTGGCGGTTTAATGCTGGCGCTGCTGCTATGCACTCACTTGTACTACCCCGAAGACTACTGGCTGGCGCGCTATGATTTTCTTACCTTGGGTGCCATTGGCATTCAGTTGGCTATGCTCGTAATGCGACTGGAAACGCTTGCGGAGGCGCGGGTGATTCTGATCTTCCACGGCGTGGGAACAGTAATGGAGATATTCAAAACGGCCCAAGGCTCATGGATATATCCTGAACCAAGCGTTCTGCGAATTGCGGATGTCCCCCTGTTCAGTGGCTTCATGTACGCAGCAGTGGGGAGCTATATCGCGCGAGTCTGGCGAATCTTTGCGTTTCGTTTCGATCACTATCCAAAGACTATCTGGGCGCAGCTATTGGCTCTGGCGATCTACATCAATTTTTTTGCGCACCATTGGTTGCCAGACATCCGTTGGCTGCTTTTTGCCGTGCTCTTTGTCCTGTTTTTGCGCACGCGAATTACGTTTACGATATGGCGCGAACCCCGTTGGATGCCACTTATCGTAGGATGGTTTTTGGTTGCCGTATTTATCTGGTTTGCAGAGAATGTCGGTACGTTTGCCAATGCCTGGGTCTACCCCAATCAAAGCGGCGAGTGGCAGATGGTTTCACCACAGAAACTCGGTTCCTGGTATCTGTTGATGTACATTTCTTTCGTACTGGTGGCTCTGGCACGAGACCAAGATCAATCAGTTGCGAGCACTACAAGAAACAGTGCCGAGTGTGTCTCTCGCACAAATTGAATCGAAAGGCTGATTTCCTAGCCTGATTTAGTGGCAGGAATCTCCGTGTGTTTCAAAACGGTTGTCCCAAGTGGTGTTTATGCTGGGATGTTTGCCACCTGGAAAACAGTCAGGAAGCTTGGTATTGGGTGTCACTGTGGAGTACTGGGTGAGAATCGCGTCGTCGCGGATGACAAAAACGCCAGAGATACCGAGTTCGTCTTCGTACCGGCACGCGCTCTTATAGCTGTCTGGTTTGAACGCTGCCCAGCCTATTGCGCCGTGTAGCAGAAGATCCGCGGCATCCCAGTCTAGCCGGTACCCTTTGCGAGATGATTTACACAGTTTGTTCGGGCAGTTGGCGATGACCGGAATGGTATACAGCAGCCCGTCAATGGCCTCTGCCTTGGCCATGTTGTCAGTCCACATGCCTATGATGCCGGCTTTATGCAACTCCTCATATCTTGGGGCAAAATGCAGGCCGCCAAGCTTGTCATTTTCGCCTACCTCACCGCACATGATATGCTGAAAACCGTGGGTTCTGGTCCAGATGGTTGCAAGCTCAGTCTCAAACATAGGCGAATCCGAGAATCGAACGCCACGGGATCGCAGGTTGCTCTGTAGAAAGCTGGAGACTTCCGGGAAATCCCGCAGCAGCTGTTCCAGCCTCCTGGCAGACTTTTTAATGGGCTGGGGAAAAGTCCCACAAAGTGCCAGCACGGCATGGTCAAACGCATTTGATGCCGGCAATGCAGGTGTCAGATCTGCTCCTGAGAAATATGGGCCTTCTACTTGGTCGAAGAATGGCGCGAGGTCGGTGATTCTTTCCGCCGATATAGCGTTTGTTTGCTCTGCTTCAGTCGCTTGACGGCCTTGATGTACCGGCTCCTTAGCCGTGTGTTGGTCCGACTGGTGCTCAGAATCGGCATTCGAACGCATCGCTGCCACATTTTTTAACTGCTTTGATGAGTCTGTGAATTCGTCGAATGTATAGCAATCTAAGTCTTCAATGCCGCCAAGTGATGAATCTATACAATAGGTTTGATCATCCCGGACGCTTATTCTCGAATATCCTGCGTCGGTAGTACCACGATGAAGCCGATAAATCCGCTCTGGGTACTGCGCCACGGAATCTGCCTGGCTGGTGCCGGTCGGAGAAGTCAGTGGTGGCTTAGCAGAAACAATTGCCGTTTCTGCCAGCGCGAAATTCACGTCAGGTCCTATTACTGGCGTCTGACAGGCACTCTGGTTTATTTGCAGTACATCGACGCCCTCACGGTCCGACAATAACCCAGCTCGGATTAGCTTATGCATCAACTCAATTTGTAACCCGTTGACGGGGACATCCTGTTGCTCACAGGACCCGCTGGTTATTCCCAAATCTCCGTTTATAAGCATGGAAAATTGTGACTGCGGAAAGGATTGACGCACCAAAAACGCTATGGACCGGTCGTGTTCCGTGGCCAGTTGCTGGCGCGAAATGCTGTCAGCCACCTGTTGATCTACCAGGGCGCCGTTACTCGCTGCGATAACAATTTCAGCTCCACAGCCTAGATCAATTTTGTTGCCCACTTCTGCGGGGCTTGTCTGGATATCGTTGGGAAAGGAATCTGGTTTAAACGGGCTGCCGTTAACCACAACTTGTTCGATTGAGAAACCCTGTCCCAACAGCGCTTGCAGTCCCCCATACTTTTGCACGTGGTTATGGGAGACGAAGCCATACTTGAAGCTTGATCCACCGGGAAACCCAAGCTCCTGCAGGGCTGTCCCCAATCCATTGTTACTTTCTGAATTGGGAAAATCGATCAGTACGTTGGTGCCGTTCGGACCGGAAATAAGCGTGCTTTGTCCAGAGCCCACTGCAAGTGAATGGATTTTAAGCGCATTGCTGCAGTGAAGATCAGCGGCGGGCGGTTGTCTTTTATCCGTGTGTGTTGCACACGCGCACAACAGCACGATAACGATTCCTGCAGTGAATCCAAAGGTCGTGAATTTGCATGGCATGCTTTACTACCCACCCGTCATGGCTGCTGAGGCAACCGGTTACGGCTTATGCGCAGCGCCTGTCGATTTGTTTGCTTTGAATCGAGTCTGCATGGCGCGAGAAGGTGGGGTCAACGCAATCCATTGACTTGTGACGCAAATTTACGGTGTGGCTAAATTCGGCAGAAAGTTCTGAGAAACCCCGACGGCTGGAGGTTGCGAGTGTGATTACGGCTATAAACGAGTAGCAGGGCCGGTGGGTGGCCCTGCTGTGTAACTAGACTTATCCTTAACGCTTAGGCTGCGCGTGCCTGGGATCGCTTCTGGTTGCCTCTGCTGTTGCGAGCCTTGTTCGCGGTACCGGCTTTATTGCCAGCCCAAGGATTGCCATTGCTGTTTCGCTTCTCACCATTGGCGTTT
>CAZVYE010000173.1:0-7497 GCA_964630895.1 uncultured Gammaproteobacteria bacterium
ATCGTTGTCCTTTGCGGCCTCCACCCTTGCCGGATGTGCTTTGATCCCGGCTTTTATCCTTGCCGCCGTCGCCGGCTGTTTTTCTTGCGGTCTTCTTCTTGGCTTTGGTTTCTTTGTCCGTATCGTCGCCGCCAAATATTTTTCGCATCCAGCCCATGAAGCCAACGCTTTTAGCCTCTGCTCGCGCTGGGGCGGGGCGGTTTGGTGAGACACGCGTAACAACAGGTGCCTGACCGCTTGGGGCTTGCGCCTGTGTAGGTTCTACCAGTTCTGGGTCCGGAGTATTCACCATCCGATAACTTACAACGTTGCTGGCTTCAGCCTCGCCAACCCGGATGCGTCGAATTTCAAAGTTCGGTACATCCATATGCTCGTTTGCTACCAGCGTAATTGGAATGCCACGTCGTGCTTCGATTTTATTCAGCGCATCACGCTTTTCGTTGTGGATAAAGTTGGCCACCTTGTTCGGGACCATTACGTCCACTTTGCCGGTGAATTCCTTCATGGCCTCTTCTTCGATCAGACGTAGCATAGAAAGCGAGAGCGACTCTACAGATCGAATTACGCCGTGTCCTTCACAGCGTGGGCAAATGTTCTGGCTTGATTCTTCCAAAGAAGGTCGCAAGCGTTGGCGCGACATTTCCAGCAATCCAAACCGGGAAATTCTGCCAACCTGTACGCGCGCACGATCAAGCTTTAACGAGCTTCTTAAGCGCTCTTCTACCTTGCGCTGATTGCGGTTTTCCATCATATCGATGAAATCAATAACAACCAGTCCGCCGATGTCGCGAATACGCAATTGGCGGGCAATTTCTTCCGCGGCCTCGAGGTTGGTGGTCAATGCGGTTTCTTCGATATCCGCGCCCTTGGTTGCTCGGGCTGAGTTGATATCTATAGATATGAGGGCCTCGGTGTGATCGATGACCACGGATCCGCCTGACGACAAATGCACCTGGCGTGAAAACGCCGATTCAATCTGGCTTTCAATTTGATAGCGTGAGAATAGCGGCGTTGAATCGCGGTACAGCTTCAGTTTGCCCAGGTTGTGCGGCATAACTTGCTGTACGAACTCACGTGCATCGTTAAACAACGGCTCGTTGTCGATCTGAATCTCGCCGATATCGCTGCGCAGGTAATCTCTCAGCGCGCGAATAATCAGATTACTTTCCTGATAAATCAGAAACGGTGCAGCACGATCCGCCGCGGCTGTACCAATGGCCTGCCATAGCTGTTCCAGGTAGCCCAGATCCCAGCGCAATTCTTCCTCGTCGCGGCCCAAACCGGCGGTACGGACGATCAGACCTGAGCCTTTTGGAACATCCAGTTTAGACAGCGCCTCTTTGATGGCAGCGCGATCATCACCTTCGATTCTGCGAGAAACGCCGCCAGCGCGCGGATTGTTGGGCATCAGTACCAGGTAGCGACCGGCCAGTGAAATAAAGGTGGTCAGAGCGGCGCCCTTATTACCGCGCTCCTCTTTCTCTACCTGAATGATAAGTTCCTGGCCTTCTTTAATGGCGTCCTTGATATTCGGGCGACCATCTGACTTCAGGGCAGCATCGCTAAAATAGTCGCGAGAGATTTCTTTTAGTGGGAGGAAACCGTGGCGTTCGGAACCGTAGTCTACAAAGCAGGCTTCCAGGCTGGGTTCAACTCGGGTTACGCGGGCCTTATAAATGTTGCCCTTTTTCTGTTCGCGCGAGGGGATTTCAATATCAAGATCATAAAGGGTTTGACCATCAACAATGGCCACACGCAACTCTTCAGGCTGAGTCGCGTTGATCAGCATTCTTTTCATTATAATTTTTTCCTAGCGCGCTCAACCTGAGCAGCTAGCTATTCTCGATAGCATGCTCGCGGGAGCGCACAAATATATTTAGTCGCTGAATATGCCAACGACAAAACGTAAATACTCGCGCTCGAGACCAAATAGCCAGCAGCGAGCGCTAACATTCATTATCTATTTAGAATTGTTCGGGTACTTTGACCGCGACATTCTGCGATGAGAAACCGCATCTTCCAGCAATCGGCCTGTCTACAAATTTATTGTGACAAGCTATCAAATCAGGTGGTTTAACGAGGATCAGCACGTTATTATGCGGACCCTTTTTCTGTGCAGGAATGCAGTCGTAGAAAGGCACGATCTGAAAGAGCCCGCACAGCGCGGTTCCTCAGCCCGGTAATATAGCAATCAGAAGCTTTCGCATCAATGAGTGGCAGTCTCCAACATGGAATTAAATGACCCAAAACAGGCGGATAGTCCCAAGTCTGGCAAAAATATCTATCAAGTACCGGCCGATCGGGATGGTCAGCGCTTGGATAATCTGCTGATGCGACTCAATCGCACGCTGGCTAAGTCGGCCATCTATAAACTCATCAGAAAGGGGCAGGTACGAGTAAACGGTTCACGGTGCAAACCCCAAACGCGGGTCCAATCGGGTGATGAAGTGCGACTGCCGCCATGGTTTTATGACGATCAAAACCAGGTGCGCGTGTCGCCTGAGCAAGTTCGCCGAATGGCGGACCGCATTATATATGAAGACGAGAACTACCTTGCGGTAGATAAGCCTGCTGGGATGGCGGCGCACGGCGGCTCTGGTTTGAACTGGGGCGCAGTGGACCTGGTTAAGGCTTTAAAGGGGGATCACCTGGATCTTGCTCATCGTCTGGATCGCGGTACTTCTGGCGTGCTGGTGTTTGGTAAACATCGCGATGCGTTGCTGGCATTTCAGCAGGCAAGCAAGGGCAACACCATAGAGAAGAAATATTTGACGCTGCTGGCTGGGCGCCCCATGCATCAGCATTGGACAGTGGATGCGCCGTTGAGCAAGGATAAACAAGGTCCAGAGCAGCGGATTTCAGTGGACGAAAAAAATGGGAAGCGGGCGGTCACACATTTCGTGGAGTTGGAGCACGGTTTCGAGTGGAGTTTTGCGGAAGCTACGCTAGAGACAGGACGCACACATCAAATACGCGCCCACGCTGCATTTATGGAAATGCCGATCGCGGGCGACGAGAAATATGGCGACGAAGCCGCAAATAAGCGCTTTGCGCGAGCGAAACTCGACCGGATGTTTTTACATTGTGGACGAATGAGCTGGGACTACGGGGATAACAAAGTTTTGCTTCATGCACCGCTGCCAGAAGAGCTGACAGCAGTGCTTGATCGACTGCAATCCAGAAAACGCTAGTCTTCTATCAGCGCGTTGACTTTGGCGGCACAGATAAAATCATTTTCTGACAAACCATCGATAGCGTGGGTCGTAAAGTTGACCAGGCAATGATCATATCCAACTTCAAAATCTGGGTGGTGCACTTCTTGGTTGGCGATCCATGCCATGGCGTTTACAAAGCCCATGGTTTTGTAGAATCCCTTAAATTTAAAGTCTCTGGAAATCATCTTGCCGTCGTCTGACAAGTTCCAGCCAGGAATCTGCGCTAACATCGCTTCCGCATCCTGCCGACTTAATGGGTCGACGCCGCCCTCGCAGGGGACACATTTTTTATCGGTTAGATCATTCATTCCAAATCCAGCTTGTTCCTCGGGCCGCGCAGTGTAACATTCAGCCGAGTTCGTAGAAATTGGCTTTTGCAGGAAATGTTCCAGCGCGCCCATTTTTCGATTGAATTTTATTGCATCTCAAATTTGGAGTTGATTTTGACGCCAGGGGATTTAGATCTCGCAAGACCTGCCACCCGCTGCGACGGAACGGTCGATCATTTAGTTGTGCGCTCAGATAGCGTGAAGACGCGCTTTGGGGACACTTCGGATAAAGACGTTCTGGTTTATACACCTGCAGGATGCGCTGGCAAATCGCTGCCGCAGGTCATATATCTGGCGGCTTTTACCAATAGCGGATTGTCAGCGTCCAATTGGAAGGGGTTTGATGAGAACCTGCTGGCGCGTATAGATCGACTGATCGAATCAGAGGTGTTACCGCCTTGCAGGGTTGTATTACCGGACAGTTTTACTGGTCTAGGTGGTACCCAGTTTGTGGATTCCTCGGTGTTGGGAAACTACGAATCATTTATTGCTTCGGAATTGCTGGAGGCATTGGACGCAAAATATGGCGTTGCCCGTCGTGCTCTGGTGGGTAAGTCGTCAGGTGGTTTTGGCGCACTTTGGTTAGGTAGTCGAAATCCCAATCGATTTAGTGCCGTTGCATCGTTGGCTGGCGATGTGGGTTTTGAGTGGGTTTATCGCTGCGATTTTCCCAAGGCTGCGCGCGTACTGGCGCAATACGAAGGTGATGTGGAGGAGTTTCTGCGCGCGTTCTGGTCTGGGCAGGCGCGTAGAAGAGACGATTTTCACACGATTATGATTTGCGCCCTTGCGGCGAGCTACGATCCGGAGCCTGATGAACAGATGGGGTTTGTGCTGCCTTTTGACATAAATACTTTGCAACTGGACCAGGACCGATGGGAGCGATGGCTGCGGTTTGATCCGCTCAATTGGGCCGCTGATCGCGCTCAGGCATTGAAAGCGCTTCAATTAGTCCATATCGAATGTGGAGATAAAGACCAATACCACATTCAGTTTGGATGTCGTCGCCTTGCGGAATGTTTAGACAATCTGGAGGTCGACTATACGTATACCGAGTTTTCCGGTACGCATTCAGGTATTGATCATCGTTGGGATCATATTTTGCCCGCAGTCGTTCACGCTATTTCGGACCTTTAGAAAATCCATGATAAAAATTTACTCATCAGCACAAAACTATTTTTCCAGGCTGCTAACTGATCAGGGGCTGGAAGGGCACGTGCTGCGTATTGAGGTGCTCAATCCTGGTACGCCCAGAGCAGAGTGCGAACTGGCTTTCGTGGAACAAGGCGAATGTCCATCGGACGACGTAGCGATACAGCTAGATCAGCTAAGCCTCAGCATGGCTCATTCCAGTGCCCCGTATCTTGAAAGTGCAGAGCTGGAATTTGTCAGCGATCAAACTGGCGGACAGTTGGTCGTTCGTGCGCCTGACATTAAGGGCAAGGTACCTGCCTCCGATGCGCCGCTGCGCGAGCAGGTAGAGTATTGGTTGGACGCCGAAATTAACCCCATGGTTGCCGCTCACGGTGGCATGGTGGGTCTGGAGAAAATAACCGAAGACAACGACGTGGTGCTTCGCTTTGGCGGTGGTTGCCACGGCTGCGGCATGGTCGGCGTTACTTTAAAGCAGGGCATCGAGAAGACCTTGCGAGAAAAGATCTCTGGCTTAGGCCAAATTATTGATGCCACGGATCATGCCAGCGGTGAAAACCCGTATTTTGAACCAGCATAAAAAAACGGCGCCGTAAACGACGCCGTCTGATGCTGTTTGTGCAGGCAGGATTTACTTAATCGTAAGATCCTTGAGGCCTTCCATGTTTGCATAGTAGGCAGCTAAATCCTGCATGTCCTGTTCAGATAAGGTGGCCGCCAATCCAGTCATTAGGGCACCGTTTGCCCCGCCACGCTTTCCTTCTTTGTAGTCTTTAAGTGCCTTTACCATGTAATCAGCGTACTGGCCCGCAAGCCTTGGGTAGGTAGGCAAAATCCCATTCCCGTCCGCACCATGGCATGCTTGGCAAACCTGAGCTGCCAGTTCTGCGCCGCGCTCTACGTCGGCCTCGGCTGCGACTGCCTGATGCAAAGCAAACAATAAGGCTAATGCAATAGCTGTGCGTTTCATTCCACTGCCCCCTGTTCTTTACTCAGGCTCACAAAGTAAGCTGCTATGTCTTCAATAGCCTGGTCATCTAAACGTGATGCCTGTGCCGTCATGGTCGGATGCTGTCGCTCGCCATTGCGATAGGCTTTCAGAGCAGCCACGATATATTCGTAATTCTGACCACCAATTTTTGGCACATGGTATGTGGGATAGACATTCATATAAGCCGGGATGCCGTGGCAGCCCGTGCATGTGTAAGCTTTCTCAGCGCCTGCTTCAGGGTCGCCAGCAGCTAAAGCAAAAGTGCTGGTGAGGCAAAGCAGCGCGGTAGATATGATTGCGCGTTTCATCAACGAAAGAATTCTCGGATTGACACAAGCCGGCAAGTATACCTGCCCAGCACCGCGCAAGAAACCTTCTCAACCAAATTTCTGTTTAAACCTCGCGATGTATTGCGGCCGCATGGTGATATTCGCCACGATTCGGTAACAAAACACACTTCTTATGCGTTTCTTAAGGTAATCCGGTAGTGACTTTTAGCGGTAGCAAAGGAGGGCAGGATGTTGGCAAGCTACGTGCATAGGTCATTTTTGCGGGTTTCCCGGCGGTATTTTGAAATTATTTTTCCCGGGCATGACTTGTGCGCTATGCGAAACGTACAGTTATAGCGTTATAGTTAACTACAACACCAACATGCTTAATTGAGATTGCATCATGAAAAAGTTTTGGCTGCTCTTTTTGCTCATAGGATTATCTGCTTTCCTCGCTGGCTGCAGTGATGGAGGCGCAACAATCGCGGAGAACGGAAAAGAGGAGGAGGAGATACCGGTACCTGTCGAAAGTGCCACGGTTACGGAAGGCACCGTTTATGCGGCGTATTCTGGCACTACGACTTTGGAAGCTGATCGAGAGGCAGATATCGTCGCCAAAACCTCTGGCATTATTTTAAAGCTGCTGGTGGAAGAGGGCGATCGAGTTGCTGCCGGTGATGTTGTAGCCCAATTGGATGACGAAAGACTGCGTCTGGAAGTTGAGCGGGCCGACACCATGTTGCGCAAACTGGAAAGCGAGTTTAAGCGTACCGGTGAGCTGTATGGCAAGAAGTTGATCAGCTCAGACGCGTACGAAAAAGCGCGGTTTGATCTGGAGCAACAAAAAGCGACGGTAGAACTGGCCAAGCTCGAGTTGAGCTACAGCAAAGTGCGTTCTCCTATAGACGGCGTAGTGACCGAGCGTCTGGTGAAAGAGGGTAAGTTGATCAATCTCAACGAGCCGCTGTTCAGAGTGGACGACTTCGATCCTCTGCTGGCAATCATGCACGTGCCTGAAAAGCAGCTCGCTTCCTTACGTGCGGGCCAGACAGCCATCATAGAAATCGATGCCATGGGCGACAAGAAAGTAGAAGGGCGCCTGGATCGCATCAGTCCTGTCGTTGACCCCCAGTCAGGTACTTTTAAGGCAACTGTGGAAATTGATCAACCCGATCCTGCATTGAAACCAGGTATGTTTGGACGCGTAAGCATTGTGTATGACATCCACGATAACGTGCCTGTCGTGCCTCGAGATTCAGTTATTTTCGAAGATGCTGCTGCATTCGTTTATCGCGTATCGGAGGACCGTGCTGTTCGAGTCCCAGTAGCAGTAGGCTATTCCACTGGTGATTCTATAGAGATTACCAGTGGGCTGGATTTAGGTCAGGAAATCGTCACTGCAGGTAAAGGGAGTATCTCTGACGACACGCTACTGGATGTGTTGAATCGACCAGAGACCAATATTGCCGAAGACCAGCCGGCTGAAGACGAAAATGCCGTTTCGGATGAGGATGAAGAAGTCGAAGCGGCAATTGCGATGA
>CAZVYE010000174.1:0-2762 GCA_964630895.1 uncultured Gammaproteobacteria bacterium
AGGACGATCAGGCCAAAGTACATGAGATCGTACAGACCATTGCAGAAGAAGACGGCAGGTACCAGCGGTCGGGTTGTTGAATGAGCAGTTCTCATTGTTGCCGTTGCGATACGGGCGACAATCATAGCTGCTGGTGGTTGGTTGTGCGCCGTAGCGTACGTACAGATCCGCATCACCGGAACCACCGCCAATGTTCACATCCAACTCAGAGTAGCCAGCTGGAACTTCCAGGGTGTAGTGCAACCAATTGCCTCGACTGGCAGACAGGTTGTCCAGATCCCAGGTGATTGGATCATTGCCCGGAGGTGGTGGAGTGCTCGGATCATCCCAGCTCACAGCCAGCGTTACACCAGAGTAGCTAGAGTAGGCGCGCACACCGATGTGCCAGGTGCCAGAGCTTGGGTTGGACTCAGTACAGGTCTCATTGTTGCCATTGCGGTACGGACGGCAGTTATAGCTGCTCGTGGTGGGCTGAGAGCCAAACCGTGTGTACAAGTCCGCGTCGCCGGAACCACCTGAAATAGATGCAGAGAAGTTCGTGGCACCAGATGGAATCTGGACTGTGTAGTATCTCCAGTCTCCGGTAGAGCCAGACAGGCTGCCTACGCTCTCACCGTTCTCCAGGTCGGTATCGCCTGGTGGTGGAGGAGGTGGTGGAGGCGTGCCGTCACCGCCGCTTTGCAGCAGCAAGTTTGGAGAGCCACTTCTTGCATCGCTCACGACGCCCTGTACCGCAGTAGCCACCAGGTAGTTGGTTACTTCGGTCGGGGTCGCTGTTGGGTCGGTCGCCAGATATAAGGCAGCTACACCAGCAACATGCGGTGACGCCATTGACGTACCAGAAATGGTGTTGGTAGAGGTGTTGCTGGTTGACCAGGTTGAGGTGATGCTAGAACCTGGTGCATAGATATCCAGGCAGGTTCCATAGTTCGAGAAAGACGAACGAGAATCTGAGCTGGTGGTAGAGCCAACGGTAACTGCGTTTGCAGCACGCGCTGGCGAGTAGTTACATGCATTGCTGTTGTCATTACCAGCAGCAACAACCATGGTTACACCAGCAGCGTGAGCGCTCTGCACTGCGGAATCTACCGCAGAGCTAGCACCGCCACCCAGGCTCATGTTGGCAACAGCCGGGGCCTGAAAGTTCTGGGCTACCCAGTCGATACCACCGATTACGCCAGAGTTGGTGCCAGAACCGTTACAACCCAGTACGCGAACTGCGTGCAGGGTAACTGCCTTGGCTACACCGTAGGTATTTGAACCAACGGTACCTGCGACGTGAGTACCATGACCATTACAGTCTTCTGAACCACGGCCATCATTGATTGCGGTGTAACCAGGCTGTGCACGGCCGCCGAAATCGTTGTGGGTGGTACGAATACCGGTGTCGACGATGTAAGCGTGAACGCCAGCACCGTCTTCGGTGTAAGTGTATGCGTTGTTCAGAGGCAGGTTGGCCTGATCAATGCGATCCAAGCCCCAGGTAGCCGGCGACTGGGTCGCGTTGATGCTTACCGTTTGGTCTGCTTCGATGTATGCAACATCAGGATCGGCTGCGAGCTTGGCAATTTGCTTATCGCTAATGCCGTTGATGACGTAACCTTTCAGGGCTTTGCTGAATCGCAATCCCAATTTACCGCCGAGGGCCTTGGCTTTGTTGTCAGCGTGCCAATTTACATAGGCTTCTGCGTTTGCTGCCAGTGGCTGGTCTTTCAGTACAACAATGTATTGACCCGGAACACGTTTTTCCGAATCCATTGCGCGTAATTTTTGGTTGTTAGCTGCGTAAACACTACCAGCGCCGATAGACGCTGAAATTGCTACACCAGCAAGCCAACCCAATTTGCCGAAGCGGGTCGTTTGACTCACTAGGATCTCCTCCCATACAAAATGGTTCTTGGTTTCTCCTTGAATAATCAATGCGATATTCCATAACCGCATGCGGGCAGTGTGCCCAGGTTTGTCGACTTTATTTGACCGGGCTAGAGGCCATTTATAGTTATTTGTCTGACAAAGCGCAGGGAAAACTACCACAAACAATTGTGCTTCACAATAATTTCATGGAAAATGCACCCCCGGCGGGAGAGGGAACAGCGAAAAAGGCTCGCATGTGACCTCTGGAAAGGAAAATTTAGGCACCCGGATTGGTGCGCGGTTGGGATCGGCGATTATACGCGGCGAGTTCCCACCAGATACTACGCTCCCCACGGAGCACAGCTTGGCCAAGCATTTTGAGGTCAGTCGTAGTGCTGTGCGTGAGGCAATCAAGGTTTTGACAGCAAAGGGTTTGGTGCACGCGCGACGGCGGGAAGGCACCATCGTAAACTTCCCCGAGCAGTGGAACTTTCTTGATCCCGATATTCTCGAATGGCTCAAACGCGTCGAATATTCTCATCAGCTACTGCATGAGATGGCGCAGGTTCGTCTCGCATTGGAGCCGGAGGCTTGCGCTGTGGTGGCGAAGCGACGAGAGTTTGTCGACTTTAGACCGCTGGGAGAAGCGGTGCAGGTTATGGAAGATGCGGAGTCCAGCGACGAGGAGCTACTCATCGCTGATCGAGCATTTCATTTGGGGATCATGGAGGCGACGGGCAATCGCTTCTTCCGGCAATTTAAGCCACTGTTAAATACTACCTTGGAATTTGCTTACGAAAGTCCTGATCTTTTCGAAGCCTGTGCCGTGGTGCGGAAAATTGATGCGGAAGAGCATCACGCCCTGCTCAAAGCCATGTTGGACGGTCGTAGCGAGGACGCTCGGCGTA
>CAZVYE010000174.1:2862-7480 GCA_964630895.1 uncultured Gammaproteobacteria bacterium
CATCACGCCCTGCTCAAAGCCATGTTGGACGGTCGTAGCGAGGACGCTCGGCGTATGAGTCGAGCCATGATTGCACAAGTGGCAGATTTTCTTGAAGCAGAAGTGGCGAAAGCGCACGCTTAAGAGAATGTCGGGCCGCTCAGCGGTCTGGCAGGCGCAGGCGCTGGGGTGAAGAGTTGGGGACGCGTTCCAGCTCTCCACGTACTTCCATATCCAGCTTAACTACGGTTGTGTACCAATTGACGGAGCCTAGCTTTGCCAGGTCGTTTGCGTCCAGCCTGGCCTGCACCTGCTTGGGGAGTTCTGCAAAGGTCAATCCGA
This sequence comes from uncultured Gammaproteobacteria bacterium, assembly GCA_964630895.1. Taxonomy (GTDB): domain Bacteria; phylum Pseudomonadota; class Gammaproteobacteria; order Xanthomonadales; family SZUA-38; genus CAZVYE01. Next base: position 3,184 of record CAZVYE010000174.1, read on the forward strand.
AGTCGTCCGCTGGAATGATAGCCAGAATCGCCTGACGAATTGCCTCGTACTTCCACAGATCAATTCGAACTGGCTCCTTGTTTGGCGTGGGTGTCTGGCACACAACCCTTCTATTCATGATTGTTCCCCTGTCACAAAGGATTAGATTATCTTTGTACGACAGTCTTCGTGGTACAAATATTGCTCCACGCTGTTGCGATTAGTGCTGCGAAATTTTACCGAGATGTGGCGCGCCTGTGATGCGTTGTTTCGCTACGGCGCGGAAGTTATAGGCAAAAAAAACCCCGCCGAAGCGGGGTTTTTCGAACCAACTGGGTGAGGGACTTAGAAGTCCATGCCACCCATGCCGCCCATGCCGCCACCAGGAGGACCCGCTGGGGCATCTTCCTTAGGCAGCTCAGCAACCATGGCTTCAGTGGTGATCATCAGACCAGCTACAGAAGCAGCGTTTTGCAGCGCGGAACGAGTTACTTTGGTTGGATCCAAAATACCCATTTCCACCATGTCGCCATATTCGCCAGTGGCAGCGTTGTAGCCATACTGGCCTTCGCCGTTCTTGACGTTGTTCAATACAACAGATGCTTCTTCGCCAGCGTTGCTAACGATCTGTCGCAGCGGCTCTTCCATAGAGCGACGTGCAATAACGATACCCATGTTCTGGTCTTCGTTGTCACCCTCGATGCCTTCGATTGCAGACAAGGCGCGAACCAGTGCGGTACCACCGCCAGGCACTACACCCTCTTCCACAGCAGCACGAGTAGCGTGCAATGCGTCTTCTACGCGAGCCTTCTTCTCTTTCATCTCGACTTCGGTAGCAGCGCCAACTTTGATTACTGCAACACCGCCAGCCAGCTTGGCAACGCGCTCTTGCAGCTTCTCGCGGTCGTAGTCAGAAGATGCGTCTTCAATTTGTGCACGGATCTGGTCGACACGGCTCTTGATTTGATCTGCATCACCGGCACCATCAATGACGGTAGTGTTTTCTTTGGTGATCTGAATCTTTTTCGCAGAACCCAGATCTTCCAGCGTAGCTTTCTCCAAAGACAAACCTACTTCTTCAGAAATAACGGTACCGCCAGTCAAAACAGCAATGTCTTCCAACATCGCCTTACGACGATCGCCAAAGCCAGGTGCCTTAACTGCAGCTACCTTAACGATGCCGCGGATGTTGTTCACAACCAGGGTCGCCAGCGCTTCGCCTTCAATGTCTTCTGCAACGATCAGCAGGCTCTTGCCAGCTTTCGCTACGCCTTCCAGAATCGGCAGCAGGTCGCGTACATTAGAGATCTTCTTGTCGTGCAGAAGCACGTAAGGGTTCTCCAGCTCAACGCTCATGCTTTGCTGATTGGTTACGAAGTAAGGAGACAGGTAGCCACGATCGAACTGCATACCTTCAACTACGTCCAGCTCGTTATCCAGAGTAGAACCTTCTTCTACGGTGATAACGCCTTCTTTGCCAACTTTCTCCATTGCATCAGCGATGATGTTGCCAATAGAGTCATCAGAGTTGGCAGAGATGGTGCCAACCTGGGCAATTGCTTTGTTGTCTTTGCAAGGCTTTGACAGTTCTTTAAGCTGCGCAACTGCAGCAGTTACTGCCTTGTCGATGCCGCGCTTAAGATCCATCGGGTTCATGCCAGCCGCGACTGCCTTCAGGCCTTCGCGCAACATGGCTTGAGCCAATACGGTTGCAGTAGTGGTACCGTCGCCGGCCACGTCAGAAGTCTGTGAAGCAACTTCCTTCACCATCTGCGCGCCCATGTTTTCGAACTTGTTTTCCAGCTCGATTTCTTTTGCTACAGAAACGCCATCCTTGGTAACGGTCGGCGCGCCGAAGCTCTTATCCAATACAACGTTACGACCCTTCGGGCCCAACGTTACTTTTACCGCGTCTGCCAGAACATTCACGCCTTTGATCATGCGGGCGCGAGCGTCTTCAGAAAATCGTACTTCTTTCGCACTCATGGTAGTAAACCTCTAAAAAATCTTTTGATTACAAACGGTCAACAGGTGTCATTAAAGGAGCCGCAAGGCTTAGCCTTCGATAACCGCCATGATGTCGTCTTCGCGCATGACCAACAGCTCGTCGCCGTCAACCTTGACTTCGGTGCCGGAATACTTTCCGAACAGCACTTTGTCGCCAACTTTGACATCCAGCGCTCGAACGTCGCCGTTATCGGTGATTTTGCCGTTGCCTACAGCCATGACCTGGCCCTTGATGGGCTTTTCGGTAGCGCTGTCAGGAATGACAATGCCGCCAGGAGAAGTACGCTCTTCTTCCATGCGCTTCACAATCACACGATCGTGTAACGGACGAATATTCATGTTTGCTCCCTCCGGGAAATTGCGTGCCGATGAAAAAATCAATCGGCTTGTTAAATCAATGGGTTAAAAATGCTAATTAGCACTCTTTAAGAGTGAGTGCTTAAATGGTGTCAAGCAGAGCGATTTCAAGTGCTAATCGCCCGAAACACCGCCGTTGCGATAAATAGGTCCGGAAATCGGTCTTTCAATAGCCGCAGAGAAAATTCAGCGTCAGATTTTCGGTCCTGCTAGAATCGGCGACCCTGAACGCCCTGCTTGAAGTTAAAAGGAGAGATTTGGTGGAAACCGATTCGCTATTGATTTACTGCTCGTGCCCGGATCGGGAAACCGCCGACGTCATTGCCAAGCGCTTGGTTGCAGATCATCTTGCCGCTTGCGTGAACATTCTCGAAAACGTCTCTAGCGTGTATCGATGGGAAGGTGAAGTGAAGCAGGATCAAGAATGTTTGCTCTTGATAAAAACCGATCGTGCACAATATGGGGAACTGGAAGCGGCAATTCTTGACCAACACCCATATGAGGTGCCGGAAATTATTGCCGTGCGCATTGATCTGGGCGCGCCGGACTATCTGGCTTGGCTCCGCGAAAATACGATTAGATAAACTATGACCCGATTCTTTACTGTACTGCTGGCCTGGGCGGTTACCACTGCCAGTTTTGCGATCGATGAGTCTGACTTGCTACCGGTCGAACAGGCGTTTCGCTACAGTGCCGAAGCGATTTCTGAAGACCTAATTCAGGTGCAATGGGAGATTGCAGACGGCTACTATCTGTATCGCCATCGACTCGGATTCGCATCCTTGACGCCTGGTCTGGTGATAGATGCGCCTATTATTCCCAAAGGTGAAGAAAAAACTGACGAGTTTTTTGGGGAAGTCGAAACGTACCGGGACGTGCTTCGCGTCCAGATTCCATATGTGCACAACGGCGCATCAGAGTTTGAATTAGAGATCAGGCATCAGGGTTGTGCCGATCTGGGTATTTGTTATCCGCCGCAACGCAACTCGATAACGGTGGCCCTGCCGGCGAAAAGTAACACGAGTTCCGCGCCCTCAATCACTGGGATTGACCAGGGTGGACTGGCGCGCAGTCTCGCAGGTCAGAGTGATTTAAACCTCTCCAGTAATACTGGCTTGCCATCCAGTTTCGATCTGAGCGGCGGCGCATTGCCTCCAGATCAGGCGTTTGTCTTTGAGGCTATTGCCACGTCTGCCACCGAAGTGTTGATGCGGTGGACAATTGCAGACGGCTACTATCTGTATCGGGACAAGATAGCCGTATCAACAGATGCATCAGAGGCTGCCTTGGGCGCGCCACAGCTTCCGCCCGGAGAAGATAAGACTGATGAGCATTTCGGCGCCGTAAAAGTCTATTACGGACAAATTGAGGTCCCGGTTCCGGTAGAGCGGCAAAGTGCGGACGCCTTCAATCTGACGCTTACCGCGCACTATCAAGGGTGCAAAGATGCGGGCATCTGTTACCCGCCAATGACCAGACAAATTGTCGTGGCTATGCCCTCTTACACAGGGCCACTGGGTGACATGCCTGAGATTGCCACGACGGAGGCTGAGCAAACTACCCGGATCGTTCCGGAGCAGGATCGCCTCGCCGCAGCTTTGGACCGAGACAGCTTTATGACGCTGCTGACATTCTTCGGTCTTGGGTTGCTGTTGGCATTTACTCCCTGCGTCTTTCCCATGGTGCCAATACTTTCCGGAATAATCGCAGGTCAGGGCAAGAATATTTCAACCGGTAAAGCCTTCGTGCTTTCATTGGTATACGTCCTGGCAATGGCACTCACCTACACCGTGGCCGGCGTGATTGCAGGACTATTCGGCGTAAATCTTCAGGCTGCGTTTCAGAACCCCTGGGTGATCGGCAGCTTTTGCATCATCTTCGTCCTGCTGGCGCTGTCGATGTTTGGCTTCTATGAGCTGCAGCTTCCCTCGTCCTGGCAAAACCGGCTCAACGC
>CAZVYE010000175.1:0-7418 GCA_964630895.1 uncultured Gammaproteobacteria bacterium
TCTTAGCCCGATATAAAAATCGATCTGCCACCGAGAACAGTTTGTGGAACAAATCTTGGTCTGCGCCTTTTGCCGACGCAACTCCAGCGCTAAATGTAGTAGTAATGGTGTACCCCTCTATCCTTAATGGCGAATGAGCGACTGAATTCCTCAAATTTTCGGTCCTCATTCTCGCTATCAAGCCGTCCACTTTCGGAAAAACAAGTACGAATTCCTCGCCACCAACCCTGGCTACGAATCCAGTTTCACCCATTGCTTCTTTGGAGCTTGAAACAAACTTCTTCAAAACTTCGTCTCCAATTGGATGACCATACTTATCGTTTATTGCCTTAAAGTGATCGATGTCGCACAAGGCTAAAGAGATGTCGCTTCCTGAATTGCCCTCACTCCAATGATCGAAGTAAGACTCTGCGAAACGGCGATTGTAGGCGCCTGTTAGGCTGTCGAGATTCGCAAGTTTCGCCACTTCCAATTGGCGCTTGATCGCCTCATTGCGTTCATCGCGAAGTTGCCGAATCTTGTAGGCAAGGCCCAAGGAGAGCAACATTGCTTCAGCAACGCTGCCTATGTAGGGAAAGAACTCAATAACAACGCTGACTTCAATTGCATTTGCAGAAGCTAATGAACGCCCAACAAAACCCGCAATTTGTATGCTCCATGCCAGGACGAAAATATAAGACTCTTTAGACCCCCTTTTACCGGCTAGAAGACCAGTAAACACGATAAGTCCGAAAACTGCGACAGATAGAAACTGCACGAGTAACGCGTGGTACGGCACTAGCGCACTCGGCAGTAGTAACGCCGTTATTCCAGATATTGTAAAAAGAACTGCGCCTATACGAAGCCAGAACAAAAATCTTGGTGCGTATGTCTTGATCCTCGCGAAAATCTCAAAGAACATTGTTACTGCCGCCAGCATTAACGCCGCGAAAAAAACCTCAGATCGCGGACCGTGCCGTAAAAGATCAGGAGATACTGCCAAATTTTCCGCTATGCCTGCGTCGTATGCGATCCAAATGGTGGTTAAGGTCATAGATAGCACATAAAGTGCATGACCAAGGTTGCGCAACGAAAAGAAGAGAAACGCATTGTATATAACCATTGCCATCATGGCCCCAAAATACAACGCAAAAACCCACTCCAGATTTCGTTTAGCGTCTATTACTTTGGAGTCAGTCGAAAGCGCGATGTCAAACGCTGCAAGAGAATCCTGCACATTGTCCAAATAAAGTATAACTTCACTATCTGGACTAGGCAGCGGCATCTGAATTGTCTGTCCAATTCGATTGATAGGACTATAATTCTCGACCCCGTAATTCCAAACCAATTCAAGCTCATTATCTACATAGGTCCAAAGATCTAATCTTTGAAAGTACCTCCGCTTGATAATCAACGCACCAGATGCTTCGTCCAGATTGAATCGTTTGAAATCTATAATGAGCCATCCGGGGGAGAAGTCGGACTCAAGAGACTCATCGTAATCAACAAACTGATCTGATAGCGCGAAAGCCTGCTCGACGCTGTATTTGTACTCTGCGTCAGGCAGATACCGCATGTGAGGTTTGAGATTCAGAATTCTTTCAGATTGACCCGCCTCGGTTTCGGCATTCGCCAAACCACCAAGCCAAAAGCATGCAATCAGAAAGCAAAATACGATTCGCTTGCACACATCGTAAGCGCTGAATTTAGATTCAGTAAACAAAGAGACCCCTGTTGGCACATGCCGGATTAGTATCGAACCCTTCTAATAACAGCATTCTAGTCAGATTGCGCGGTCAGAACCAGCAGTCATTCTTAGCCCGTCACCAACTAAGAATTTCCGATGTAATCCTTAGCTGGAAAGCAAACTAACCTACCCTTGGTATGAGAATCCCGTGTCCTGTCTATTTCAGGCCCGCCGAACTAATGATAATAGTTAATCACGCGCTGATTTCAAACCTGGGTAAGCCCGCTAACCCATGCTATGGCATCCCTAATCCGTCGACATTCCGAGAATCTTAAAAGCGCGTTCCGGAATTGCGAATTAAATTTATTCGTTTCCTACCACTACCTAAAGCAGTGTCATTCCAAAATCCTTCACAGAGATTGCGCTACGTTTTTCTGTAATTGCTTAGTTGCAGGCAAATCGACTGACTGTTTTGACTAGTCCTTTGGTATGCCGTTCTAGCAGTTCTAAGCGGCTCTTGAGTGGTGGAAACCTCATTTATCGGCGCGCAGCTTATCATAGGTTAATTATCGCAAAAATAATCCGTCGCAAACGGGGGTTTCTGCCCATTGTGGTGTAGTATGAGCGATCACGTAGTTAGGAACCCAAAGGCGATCCGTTTAGATGGTCAATCGACTATTCGGCTGCTTTGGCTTCTCGCTATTTATAGTTCGCGGTATTGCCGGTGGGAGGCGAACCAATCCTAATGAATGATTCGAAGAGCAGGGCGAAGAAAAAGAAGTCGGAGCCGGTGGTTGAAGACTGCCGCACGCCGACTGATATTCAACCCTGCGTGGACTTTCCGGTGGTTGGTGTTGGAGCATCCGCTGGTGGTTTGGAGACCTATCGACAGTTTCTAAAAGCCACACCGGTAGATACCGGTATGGCATTTGTGCTGATTCAGCACCTGGATCCCACCCACGAAAGCATGATGGCAGAGTTGCTTTCGACCCACACAGAAATGCCTGTTCTCCAGGTGGACAAAGAAATTCTGCTAACCCCCAACCAGGTTTATATTATTCCGCCGGGTAAATACCTGGTGATTGAAGATAACTTTCTGAAGTTGGAATCGCCGGACGCCCCACGCGGCCAGCGCATGGCCATTGATCACTTTTTCCGATCTCTCGCCGAAGCCTGTGGGCAATTTTCTGTCGCTGTTGTACTTTCTGGTACCGGCACAGATGGCACTGCGGGCGTGCGGTCGGTCAAGGCAGTAGGCGGACTCACCATCGCACAAGAACCGGACGATGCCATTCAAACCGGCATGCCAACCAACGCAATTGCGTCTGGAAACATAGACTTCGTGCTCCCGGTCGCGCAGATTCCAGGGGCATTAAAGCAAGTCGGAAATCATCCGTATTTGAAACGTCGTAGTCCCAAAGACGACGAACAACCATTCGTGGAAAAAGTATTGGCCTATGTGCTGGCGAAGACAGAAACCGATCTTAGGCATTACAAACCAAGCACCATCCAGCGTCGCATTTATCGACGCATAGTCCTCAATCACCTGAGTTCGGCTCAAGAGTACCTGGACTTTATCCGTTCCTCGGATGAAGAGGTCAACCATTTGCTCAACGACATGTTGATCGGTGTCACCGACTTTTTCCGTGACCCTAAAGCCTTTGAAACGCTAGCCGAGGCCGGCATAGCTCGTCTGGTAGAAGAAGCAGAAGCCGGACAAACTTTGCGTGTTTGGTGCGCCGGTTGCGCCACTGGCGAAGAAGCTTACAGCATCACCATGCTAATAATGCAGGCAATAAAAGACTCCGAGAAAAAGCTGGAGGTGCATACCTTCGCCACGGATGTAGATGTCACCGCCTTAAAATTCGCGCGCCGGGCCATTTATCCCACCAGCATGGTCGAGAAAGTTCCAAAAGCGCTATTGACAGACTACTTTAAGCCGTTGGACGAATCGCACTTTGAAATTAGCAAAGACGTGCGCGAGTGCATCTCTTTCGCCCGACAAGACCTGTTGGTAGATCCACCGTTTTCCAGAATCGATCTCATTAGCTGCCGAAACTTACTAATTTACTTTACTGACGAAGCACAGCGTCGGCTCATTCCCCTGTTTCATTTTGCGCTTAAGCCTGGGGGCATGTTGTTCTTGGGCAACTCAGAAAGCATTGCCAATCGCTCGGAGTTGTTTACTCCAATATCCGCCAAACACCGGTTGTATGACCGCAGGCAGTCGGTCAGAGATCCACAGATCGACTTCCCCATTTCGGTCCGAGATAAACAGGTTGGACGAGTCTACGCAAATCAGCCTATGGCCACCACGCCCAGTTCAAATTCATCGCGAATCTCTGCCTCGGAGCGCGCGCTGGTAGAAGCCTTTGCACCCAAGGCGCTGGTAGTAACAGACAGCGACAAAGTGCTCTATTTGCATGGCGATTTGTCTGCATATGTTGATTTACCCAAAGGCGAAGCTCTACTGTCGCTATTGCCAATGCTGCGGAACGAGCTGCGCACTCGAGTACGCGCCGTCCTGTTTAAAGCAAAGCGCGAGAACGTACCTGCCACGGCAATTATTCGTGGGTTAGGCGCATCCGAGGGTGACGTGCGACGCGTCTGCGTCACCGCAACGCCAACCCAGCCCCGCGCAGGACAAGATAAGTTATACGTAATCTCTTTCCAGGAAATAGAGTCTACCGACGGCGAGCAAGAATCGGAGCCACCTCCAGGTGCCGAGGCGATCACCGAAGAGTTGGAAAAGGAATTAGAGGCTACTCGAGAAGATTTACGCAGTACGGTTGAAGAGCTGGAAAGCTCAAATGAAGAACTTCGCTCGGCCCATGAAGAAGTGGTGTCGATGAATGAGGAGCTGCAGTCAACCAACGAAGAGCTGGAAACGTCCACCGAAGAAATGCGCTCCCTAAACGAGGAGCTCACGACGGTCAATTCGCAGCTGCGAGAAAAGCTCGAACAGCTGGAAAATGCCAACGACGATATTAATAACTTCCTGTCCAGTACCAAACTGGCTACGTTATTCCTCAACAATCATCTTCAAATCAAGCGGTATACGCCGGCAGCTACGGTGTTGTTCCGCCTCATCCCGTCTGATGTTGGCAGACCTGTTACCGATGTGGCCAGTGTCTTTGAAGATGATGGAATGCAAGCCGCGGCGAAGCAGGTATTGTCAGACCTCACCCCGCATGAGACTGAACTGCATTCTAGCGAAGGGCGCTGGTTTATGCGGCGCATCCTACCTTACCGGACTGACGATGACCGCATTGAGGGCGTGGTTGTTACCTTTGCGGATATTACCAGGCTGAAGGTTACGCAGATTGAAGTTGAAACGAGAGCCCAGCAGCAGGAAGTAATCAAAGACATTAGCATGCGCGCCTTGCGCGGCGGCTCTCTGGAGAAGTTTTTGGATGGCTGCGTACGATCGGCAGCGCAGACACTCCAGGTGCAATTTGCCAAGGTACTCAAACTCAACCCCGACGAGCATCTGCTCGAAATGGTTGCCGGCGTCGGCTGGGAAGAGGGGTTGGTCCGAACAGCACACGTACCCGGGGGCTTGGATTCTCAGGCTGGCTACACGCTGCACGTGGATGCACCGGTGGTAGTAGAGAATCTGGCAGAAGAAACCCGTTTTTCCGGACCACCACTGCTTAACGACCATGGCATTATCAGCGGCATATCAGTAGTTATTCGCGGCGAAGACTCTAATCCCTATGGCGTACTGGGTATCCACTCACAGCAAGCCCGTGAGTTTAGCCAGGCGGATATCGCTTTTGTAGAGAGTATTTCCAACGTAATCGCAGCAGCGATTGCACACCGAGCACGGGGCAAAGCGCTGGAAATCTCGGAACAGCGCGAGCGCCGCCAAGCCCAAGAGCTAAAAGTTCTGATGGATACGGTGCCGGTCGTTGTGTTGGCCACCGAAGATAATGAAGGCAAGGTGATTACCGGAAATCGCGCAGCCGAGAAATTTATTCGGTTGCCCAGCGGGGTCAACATATCCAAGTCCAATGACGATGACTCAGACGCCATGCATTACGAGCTGTATCACAACGGGCGCAAGCTCGAAACCGCCGATATGCCGGTGCAAAAGTCAGCACGAACTGGACGGTTGATTGAAGACATTGAGCTTGAAGTGCGATTTGATAGCGGAGATACACGCTATCTGTTCGGTTCCGTGGCACCTTTGCTGGATGACCAGAAAAAGCCCCGCGGTGCGGTCGCTGCGTTCTCGGATATTACGGATCTTAAAGAAGCAGAAGCAGAACGCACAGAGCTACTGGCAGCGGCGGAGAAAGCAAAACATATAGCCGAGCGCGAACGCAATCGGCTGGATCAGCTTTTCAATGCCGCACCAGCCATTATTATTTTAACCAAAGGCAATCGCCACGAAATAACCTTTGCCAATCGGACCATCCGAAAGCTTTTGGAAGATCGCAACTTGATCGGCATGCCACTGGGTCGCGCCTTAAAAGAACTCAATGGATCAGACCTGACCAATAGTTTTGACGAAGTACTGCGCAGCGGTCAAACATTGCGTCGGCGCCATGTACCTTTGGACCTGCGAGAAAGCGGGGACCGCTCTGGCGAACACCACGTGAATCTGGTCGTACAACCTGTTCGAGATCAAAACGAGATTGTAGGAACCATCTGCTTTGCCTTTGAGGTTACTGCAGAGGTCACGATGCGGGCACAGCTGGAAAGCGCCATGGAGCGACTCCAGCAAACCGACGAGCGCAAAAATCAGTTTCTTGCGTTGCTTGGACACGAACTTCGCAACCCGTTGGCAGCTATTCGCAGCGGTTTGGATTTATCTGCGGCTACCGAAGATCAAAAGCAGGTGGATTGGGCACATCAGCTGGTGGACGATCAGGTTCGACAGTTGTGCTCGCTGGTAGATGACCTGTTGGACGTAAGCCGTATCAGTCGCGGCAAGCTGCAGTTAACCAAGAAGGTTGTGCATCTCAATGATTTAATAGACAGAGCCTGCGACGCAGTGCGCAATCAAGTGGAAGAAAAAGAGCACGACGTTACGATCGACCTTCAGGATGAAGACGTGCTAGTTAACGTCGATCCCACCCGTATGGAACAAATTTTGGTCAATTTGTTGACCAACGCCATAAAGTTCACACCGAACAAAGGCAAAATAGCGCTGCGTACTGAATATGAAAACGACCAAGTTAAATTCTCGGTGACGGACAACGGGCGCGGTCTTGATCCGGACGCGCAAAGGACGATTTTTGAGCCCTTTGCTCAGTTGCACGACCAGGATTTTCCTACCGGCGGCCTGGGAATAGGGCTTTCATTGGTGCGGCAATTAGCGAAGCTGCACGATGGTAGCGTATCCGTAAGCAGTGACGGCCTGGGCAAAGGCAGTACTTTTGTCGTATCCATCCCTATTTATCAAGAAGGTCAAGGCCGCGCAGCGGCGGTCAAAGACCCTGGGCCTCCGGACGAAGATTTGGAGACGTTGTTTGAGGATCAACGAATATTGATCGTAGATGACAATGAGAATGCCGCAGAATCCATGGTTGCGTTGATGCAGAATGTAGGCGCGCATGTTAAGCCCGTGTTTACTGGCGGGGCGGGTATCGAAGCCGCAACCGCTGAGCACTTTGATCTTATCTTGCTGGATATTGGCTTACCTGACATTGATGGGTTTGAAGTTGCGCGGGCAATCAGAAAGGCCGGCACAGATACGGCTATTTGCGAAATTACCGGCTATGGTCGCGACGCGGCAAAGAATGAT
>CAZVYE010000176.1:0-7318 GCA_964630895.1 uncultured Gammaproteobacteria bacterium
TTTGAATCCACTGCGGTGCAACCATCTTGAATCCGACGGACCGAGGCTTGCCAGTGGAATAACGACAGTTGTCCTGGCACTACTCCACTGCCCAATGCGGACAGAACACTTTCTGGATGCTCCCATTCGAGCCATTCCTGGATCGTGTGGGATTCAATGTGCTGCGCCTGGGAAGTTAGAAAGTCCTGCAGGATTCTCAACGGTCCTTCGGATCCGGCCATGGACGCCAGTTCCATTTTATTGTCGCGGCGACCTGGCTGCGCAGCCCATGTGGATTCTAATCGCTCCGAGAGCGCAACTGGAAACTCGCTATAGCCAATTCCCAGTGTTTCTTGTGCAAATCTGTCGGCCGCATTTTCAGCGGCCAACTCGAACCCGCCAAGACGCTTTTGATGGTGTGCTTTTACTAAATGGCCCAATTCATGGGCCAGCACAAAGGCCAGCTCTTCCGGCTTGTGAACACGTATCAAAAAGCCGTCGCTGATATAAATCCGATTGGGTGGCAGCGCAAATGCGCGCGGCTCGGCAGAGTGAATTTGATATACCACTGGCGTTTGAGCTAAGTCGATCAGCTGAGACAGCCATATTGACAGGGTCTGATTGGCTTCCAGTAAGTATTGGTTGGCAAGCGTCTCATGGGTGGCGTCGGCCAGTCGGGCTAAACCCTCATCACGCCAGCCACGTTCAGTGGATTCGACAGATACTGCGTACAGCGAAAGTGCACACAGCAATATTCTCACGGCAAGAACTTTAATGCTTGTTCGCCAAGCGTCGGATCTATTGGCACCTGGAAAAAGATTGTGGTCAACCCCGCTACGGCCACGGGTTCGTTGACATCAAATACCCCCAACAATAGCTGGCCTTGTTCCGTATTCACAGGATGGGCTACCTCTGCTACCAGTACGTCGCCCACCACAATGAGTCTGCGTGGAACTCGCTCATGGTTTGCAAAAATGCGATTTTTCTGCGGCGGCAATGCAGCCAAGTGCCCCGACAGAACGCGTTTGGCTAGCGCGGCATCCGTCGCGTCGATTGGCGAAATTGCTGCCTTGTAGCGGTTGCCAAGATAGTCACAAATTTGTGTGCTTACAGTTTCGGAGAACTGAGGGCGGGGAATATCCGCACCAGGCAGTCGGGTGAATACTTGAATGTGGCAGCTCACAGAAGCCAGAGACTGTGTCGCAATTGCAAACTGAGACCTGTCCGGGGACCACGCCGTCTGCTGGCTCGCGCATCCCGCGATTAACCCGCCTGCAATTGCAGCTCCAATGATGAACCACCTTGTCATAACGGCACTATGCCGCCCACAGGCAGTCGCGTCCAGCCCTCCGGGACGGGGGCTGGATGGGAATAATTTAATACTTCAGGCGCTGCGCCTCGTATTCACGGATGCGCTGTCTGACCGCGGCGATTTCCGCGTCCAAATCCTGTTGACTAGCTAGCTGCTTTGGTAGTGGTGGCGGTTGCGCTGACAAATCTTGTTTTCTTGCTCCTGATTGCTTCGGCGATCCCTTCCAGAATATAGACAGCAGGATGTACGCCATCACAACAGGAATGGTCCAGATCATTGCCGCTATCACTGTGATCACACGCAGCGTGGTGACCGGCCAGTTCAACAAATGCGCCATTTTCGCGACCACACCACCAAGCACCGACCGCGGCACTTGGCGGTGATTTTCTGGTGGATACGATGGGCTGTTGTACGACATGTTTACTCCTGAGTGGTACTTTTCACTGCTACGCGCTTGCGTAAGGCGTCTAATTCCTGATCTACCGCAGCATGCTGCTCTATGGTGAGATGGGGGCGCGTCTCATACGCCTCAATCTGCGCTTCCATTTGATCCATGCGCCGCTCTAAAGTTTCAAATCGATCATGAACTCTTGAAAGCGTCCTGTCAGCGGCCGATGGAGCTGCTTTAGCTTGCTTAACATTATCCTTCTGAAATAGCTGTTGCGCCTGTGCCATTCGTTCTTTAAGGCGGGCTACGTCGCTATCCAGTCTGGACAAGTCGTCGTGTAGCGCCTGCTGAGACTGCTGTGTTCGCTGCAGGGCATTGTCTGCTTTTATTTTCTCGTCTAACAGTTTGCGCGCCGCATCTTCGTTGCCCGCTTGCATGGACTGTTCTGCGCGATCAGTCAGGCTGTCAATGCGTTCCTTCAACTGGGCAGACTCTCGATCCAGGCGTTTGCCTTCCGCACGTAACTCAGATTCTGCTTTTTTGGCGTGATCCATGGCATCCGCCATTTCCCTTAACAGCGCTGCGCGCATTTTCACGGGGTCTTCTGCTTTGTCCAGTAAAGCATGAATGTTGGCAGAGAAAATTGTTTTGAAACGAGAAAGGCTGCTCATGGCTGCTCCTGATCATTGATTGTAGGCTTACCACTTACAGGAACCGTGCCAAATATATAAGTAGTTGATTATAAACGTTGTTTGCGATCTTCTATCAAGGCAGCTACGCTGCTGGCGCTAAAAGGTGGCGAAATTGGCCAACACTAAATTGAGTAGACCTGAGCCAATTGAACTTTCTGCACATTGCGCCAGGAATACGAAACCCCATATTATGGCGTGTTGATTTACGAAAAAGTCTTATAACGATGGCTCAAGAAAATATCTGGCAAGAATCTCACCCGCATCCAAAGCAACGACAGGACACCTGGTTTGTGCGCATGCTGAAGGGCGTATGGCGTGCGATAGATGGTACCCGGCGATTAATCTTCAATCTGATATTCCTGTTTTTGGTTATCTTTTTGCTGGTGGCAATGTTCACTGGTGACAAGCTGGTAATTACGGAAAAGACGGCGCTGGTAGTAGCACCGGTGGGTGTTGTTGTAGAGCAATTCTCCAGCGATCCGGTAGAGCGTGCGCTCAATAGCCTAATGGACCAGCAAATTCCGGAAACGCGACTGCGTGATTTGATTGCGGCCATCGACCGAGGCGCGGAAGACGACAACATTTCCCATATGGTCATCCGTCCCGATTATCTCTTCGGGATTGGGCTGAGCAAACTACAGGAGCTGAAAAAGGCGGTAGAACGCTTTAAGGCCACCGGTAAGCCCGTGTACGCGTATTCGGTTGGCATGATGCAGCAGCAATATTATCTAGCTGCGCTAGCTGATGAGATTTGGATGCACCCGGAAGGTCTCGCTTTATTGGAAGGCTTTGGTGCTTACCGTAATTACTATGCAGAAGGCTTGGAAAAACTGGCGGTAGATGTCCATCTTTTCCGGGTCGGCGAATTCAAATCCGCCGCCGAGCCGTATATTCGCAATGACATGTCTGAGGAATCAAAGGCAGCAAATCTGTATTTGCTCAATGGGCTTTGGGATGACTACCTGACCGACGTGGCAAGTCTGCGCGGTATGGATACGGCAGGTCTGAGCCAAATTGTTGACGAGTATCCGGCACTGTTGGAACAGGCAGGTGGTTCTCCCGCGCAAATGGCTTTGGAATCCGGTTTGGTTGACCAAATAGCGGATGAGGAAGCGTTTCGTGAGGCGATGATCGCGTTTGGCGAAATCGATGATGAAGAAGTGAGCTTCAAGCAAGTAGACGCTAGCGTTTACCTACGCATCTCACCGGAACTGCCATCACCTCTGGCAGACCAGATAGCGGTCGTAGTTGCGCAAGGGCCGATCATGTATGGCGAGCAGCCGCCCGGAACCGTTGGCGGTGACTCCGCTTCCAGACTACTGCGCGATGCCAGAAACGACGATGCTATTAAAGCGGTCGTGCTGCGGGTTGACAGTCCTGGTGGTGCGGTACTGCCATCTGAACAGATCAGGCGCGAAGTGGAGCTGCTGCGAGATGCAGGAAAGCCGGTGGTAGTTTCCATGAGTAGCGTAGCTGCCTCTGGTGGATACTGGATCTCCATGGACGCGGATCGAATCCTGGCCAATCCAACCACTATCACAGGCTCTATCGGTATTTTTGGCCTCTTTACCAATTTCCCGAGAACGCTGGAGAAAGTAGGAATTTACACCGACGGTGTGGGTACCACGGAGATGGCGGGTGCACTGCGCCCGGATCGTCCTCTGCAGCCGCAGATTTCAAATGTCATCCAGCAGATAATCGAAGATGGATACGAGAAATTCATTACCAAGGTGGCCGAAGCTCGCTCCATGGAAGTGGATAGCGTGGACCAGGTAGCTCGGGGGCGGGTGTGGACTGGCCGTCAAGCGCTGGAGCGTGGATTGGTGGATGAGCTAGGTGGGATTGAAGAGGCTTTGACTGCCGCAGCTGAGCTGGCGGAGCTTGAGGATTTTGAGACCAACTATTTGGAGAAGAAGCCGACTCCGTTTGAGCAGTTCATCATTGATATGAGCGCAACGTTACCCTCCATTAATGTAGGCGAGGATAGCGTCTTGCTGCGTTTGATCGGCGATATGGAGCGTCAGGCCGGTAGTGATATCGAGCTATTGATGGCCCAGCGCACGCAGCGCCTGGGTACCTATGCGTATTGCTTCTGCACTATTGAGTAAAGCCTGCCCCGAATACAAACAGGAGTCGTAGCTTCGCGCTACGACTCCTGTTTCACCACTTTTCGGTTAATCGCCGTCACGTAGAGTTCGGTGGTAGCCAAATCTTGCATTGGGTAATTTTGCAGGTTCGGATGGTGGTACTCCACCAGATCCTGCGTACGCATCGCAACGCGGTACAAATCAAATTCTAGAGCCCGAAGTTCCGCTTCAAATCCCGTAATAGTCATGGGATTGAGCTCGTTATACCACTGCCAATATTGTTCCGGTGTGGCGACATCGCCAGCTCGATCCATAAGGTCCGGTGGGCTTGTCATTAACAGTTTGTGGATCTCTTCAGGTGTATGGGTCAGGTGAACAAAGGGCTCATCTGTGAACTCCCCGATGTGATGACCAATGTTGGAGTAATACAAACCGGGGTGAACAAAGAACAAACCATTGGGACGCAGCACCCGCTTGATTTCCCGCATAGTCTGCAAGTAACCGCCAGCGATATGCTCCAGGGAGCCCCAGGAAAGCACCACATCAAAGCTGTTGTCGGCAAAGGGCAGGTGATTGCCGTCTTCGGCGCGAAAATCTACCGCAGATAGAACCTCTTCAGAGCAAATATGGTTTTCCTGCAGCACGTCCGGCAACCGCTCGAAGCCTTTGAAGGGGTCGACCCCGACGAATGATTTTGGCTGGCAGCGTAGCGCAACACCTACATCTGTAATGCCGTCACCACAGCCAACATCGAGTATGTCACCTTGCAGCAATGGTGAATCCCCAAGCATATAGCTGATGATGGTTCGGGCGGCGTGATCAAAGTGGCGGAAGAACCAGTCCTCATGACTGCGCCGCCAACTGAGTTCGTCAATGGGTACGCCACCATCCAGCGTTTCCAGTTCCCAGTGGCCTTCTGGTATGTCGCCTTGCACGCTGTCGGCGTGTGCTACCGCAGCAGTGAACGCCTGGGCATCGGTTTGCCGCCACTGGTTGGCAATCTTTTGTTGAATGTTCCAAAACACTCGTAGCTCGGAACCAGTGTGGCCAAGTCGAGGAGCGAACCAGGTGGCACGATAGCGGCCCTGAGGCAGCCAGGAAACATCGAGATTGCTATCTGCAAAGCTGCGCCGGATGCGCTCGTCTCCGTGAGCCAGTTCTAAGCCGACATTTACATCGAAGGCTATGGGTCCTTCTACTTCAAATTCCAGCACCAACGCGACCGGCTGGTCGGCGGGAATTGAGCTGGCGACTTGCTGAGGTTCTAGGATCAACTGAGTGTTCATAAACGGGATATTCCAAAGACAATTTGCTAGAGCAAGCGGGCTATTGAACCGCAAGCGAGTATGAATTGCGAGCCTGGATCACAAATTGGTTTTGCGTGCTAAACTCACAGGTCTTCCTTGGGCGAATTTTGCGGACGTAGAAGCGGGTGGAAATCTGGTATCTGGAGGGCTTTACTGGACCGCGCGGGGCCATACAGCGTTTGCGCTTGGCCCAGTTTCCGTTTCGTATTGGCCGTCAAGAAGACCTGGAGTTGTCGCTAGATTCAGGCGGCATCTCGCGACTGCACGCAGAAATAAACGTGACGGCCGAGGGTTTGACGTTGACTGATTTGGACAGCACCAACGGGACCTTCCTGAATCGCGAACAAATGCGGGGCACGCTCCCCATTCAGCACGGCGATATTATTCATTTTGCGGATGAAGAGTTTCGATTGCTCGCGGAGCGCAAAGCAACTCGAAGAGAACTCAAACAAACACAACAGGGCATTCTCGATCTTTCCGAGCGTATGCCGGCTGGGAGTCGCGAATTTCAGGCGCTGCTTTTAAATAGTGAAGTAACAGCGGTTTTTCAGCCCATCGTTGCCGTGCATGACCACGAACATCATGCGTTTGAAATTTTAGGGCGTGGCACTTCGCCAGACTTATCGGAATCCCCCGTGGAGCTGTTTCGAATTGCCGAAAGCCTGGGTATGGAGGTCTATCTTAGCCAGGTGTTCCGCCAGGTTGGACTGGAGTTGGCCAACACTTTGCAGCCCGATGCGCGGTATTTTATCAATATTCATCCGGCCGAAGTCGACGATGCCGAAAACCTCTACGAGCACCTGGAGGCCGTGCGCCGACGATTTACGGACCTGGATCTGGTCCTGGAAGTGCATGAGAAGACGGTCGCGGCCCATGATGTGCTGTCGCAGCTGCTGGATAAACTTAAGGCATTGAATATCAAAGTGGCTTATGACGACTTTGGGGTGGGCCAATCCCGGCTGGTGGAGTTGGCTGACTTCCCGCCCGACTACGTCAAAATTGATATGGCGCTCATTCGAGACATTGATCGTGCCCCAGCGGCCAAACAGGATATGGTGCGCATGCTGGTTGAGATCAGTAAGCGATACGATATCCAGGTCATTGCGGAGGGCGTAGCAACCGACGCGGAAGCGGATTTTTGCACTGCGGCTGGGGTGGACCTGCTGCAAGGATTTCGCTTTGGCAGGCCTGGACCAATTAACCAATGAGTACTAATCCATTTAGCCTGGAAGGTCAGTCAGTCCTCGTCACCGGCGGTACTCGGGGTATTGGCCTGGCTTGCGCACAAGTGGCTTTGCAACTGGGTGCAAACGTGGCGCTAGTCGCCCGCGCTGAAAATCGTCTCCGAGAAGTGGTCGAGAATTTGAGTACCGAGTATCCTCGATCAGAAGTCATTGGTTTGGCCATGGACCTTGCGTACCCCGAGTCATTAGGCGCGGTCGGCCAATGGGTTGCAGAACAATGGGGCGGTCTTGATGGGCTGATAAACAACACTGGCACGAATATCCGCAAGCCTGTGGTGGATTACACTACGGATGAAATTGGTCAGATAT
>CAZVYE010000177.1:0-7259 GCA_964630895.1 uncultured Gammaproteobacteria bacterium
TGACGATGTCCTCGCCGACTCCCTGCCTGAGTATCTTTCGGCCTTCAACCGTCGGCACCGTCCGGTATCAAACGACGACCACGCGGTAGCAACTTGCGTGGCGATTGTTGCAACCGCGGAAAACGAGCTTTGGGTAAGCACAGAGCATGGGCTCAAACGACTCGATCTGCGTTCCAGGACACTGCACCATTTCAGCGCCTCTGACGGATTACAAAGCGATGTATTTACCCGGGGATCTGTTGCCTTCGATGCTGATGGTTTGCTCGTCTTTGGCGGTCGACGTGGTCTTAATCGCTTTGATCCTCGGCAAATAACACTCAATCGCATTGCACCTCGTCCACAGATTACGCGTATCAGTCGTTTTGATGAGTGGGTTGATTCCACTGATCCAGGCAATCCATTGGGCCTGACTGAAGCCGTCCCATTTTTAGATGCAGTTGAGCTTAGTCATCGCGACTACGTTGTGGGTATTGAATTCACGGGATTACACTTTGCTGATTCTGCGGCCAATCAATATCGCTATCGACTGCGAAACTTCAACAGCGACTGGTTGATTGCCGATGCCAAATCTCGCCATGCGGTTTATAGCAACCTTGCACCGGGTGAGTACGTGTTTGAAGTAGAGTCAGCCAGTAGTGATGGGGTCTGGAGCGAGACTCCCGCGACTTTGCGTATACAGGTAAACCCTGCGCCCTGGTTTAGCATTTGGGCCTACTGTCTGTACGCAACGCTACTGATTCTGCTGGTAGTCGGGATTGTTCAGTGGCGCTCACGCAATGCGATTTTGCGAGCGGCTGAATTAGAAAAGGAAGTGTCTCAGCGCACCCGGGAGGTGGCGGAGCAGCGGGATACGATCAAGCAGCTTCTACAGCGCAAAAATGACATTTTTGCGAACGTATCCCACGAGTTCAGAACGCCACTCACGTTAATTCTGGGGCCGGTGGAAAAGCTACGCCAACATCCTGCACTGAAATCTGAGCAGGGTGCCGTTGAGATGATACGTCGTAACGCGCTGCGACTGCTCAACCTGGTGGACCAACTGTTGGAGTTGGCGCGCCTGGATCGTGACGAGCAGCCGCAGACTCAAACCCAAAACCTGACAGACATATTACGCAGTCGCGTTGCCTCATTCGAAGCGATTGCCATGGAAAAGCACATTGATTTGAGCTGCGAATTATCGTCCGGCTGTATGGCAAATGCGATTCCTGACAGCATCGAAACCGTTGCTGATAATCTGCTTTCGAACGCGCTGAAATACACGCCAAACGGCGGCAAGGTGGTGGCTCGGTGCACTGAGCTAGAAGATGAAGTCAGGATGGAAGTTGCAGACACTGGCCCAGGCATGAATCCTGAGGAGGCCAGCCGAATATTCGAACGATTTGTCCGCCTGGATTCCGCTGGCAATCTGCCCGGTAGCGGGATTGGCCTGGCGCTGGTCAAAGAGCTCATGCAGGCTCAGGGTGGTAGCTGTGGTGTGCAAAGTGAACCCGGGAATGGGGCTACGTTCTGGGCAGCATTTCCGCGCGCAATGTCAACCGATACCAATGCACCCAAGCACGCATCTCAAGCAACGCCAAACGCTGCGCTAGAGCAGGCGGTGGACCGACGGTCTGACCAAACTGACCAGCATGAGCAGGCCGATTCAGGCCAGCCAAGAGTATTGATCATCGAGGATAGTCCGGACATGCGGGAGTATTTGCAATCCTGCCTGAGTAGTTCCTATCAGTGCTCGCTGGCACCTGACGGCAAAGCTGGAATCGCATTGGCCATAAGCGACGTTCCAGATATCGTGATCTCTGATGTAATGATGCCTGAAGCGGATGGTTTTGAAGTGGCGCGCACGCTACGCGGTGACCCGAACACTTCGCATATTCCCATCATATTGTTAACGGCGCGTGGCGATAAGAAAGCGCGTATTCAGGGCTGGCGCGACCAGGTAGATGAGTACCTTACAAAGCCGTTTGATCGAGAAGAATTACTCGAGCGTATCGATAATATTCTGAGTATTCGGCAAATTCTGCAGCGACAGACTGCCGGAGACCTGGCCAGAGGAGAAGCGCCAAGTCGACTCAACAAAGTGGACCAGGCCTTTGTGCAAAAGGTCCAGGCAGCCATAGAAAAACATTACGATGATGCCGCATTCAATCGCGCTCGATTGGCAGACATGCTTGCGGTGAGCGAGCGCCAGTTGCAGCGTAAGCTCCACGCACTGACCAGTCAGAATCCCGCGGACATGCTAAGAGAGTTTCGGTTGAAGAAGGCCGCAGAAATGCTTGCGGACGGGATTCGCATCGCGCAGGTCGCCGACGCCTGTGGGTTTGGCTCCCCATCCCATTTTTCCTACGCGTTTAAAGGCCGCTACGGTATGACTCCAAGCGAGTATCAGTCAAAGCCAGCTTAAAAGAATTTGGCGTACTTTTGCCACCGTCGACGCATGTACTTCTGATATCTCAATATCAGGGGTAAGTCATGTTTCGAAAATATACGCTCGCAATAGCTATATCGCTTCTTTTGATCCCGCCTTCTTTTGCTGGCGGTGGTGGGATTTGGGAGAGCATTCCCGTTTTTTCTAGGGAACCACTAGAAGCAAAACTCGGTGTTTTCTCGGAAGGACCAGATCCTGATGCCCTGGGGATGGTGCTCTGGAATGATGGTAGTAACAACCGGTTGGACGCGATTACCATTCCGCCCCCATACGACGGTACCGGCGTGACCGTTCGAGGTTTAGAAATCACACCGACACTCTTTGCGCTAGGCGATATTTGTACTGTGGGCGATCAGGTTGTTGTGCCATACATAAAAGACTTCAACATCCAAACCGCGCGTTATGATGGGTCAAACTGGACCTTCTTGACCATTCCAGAAACGGTTACTAACAATTTTGATAGCGCTGATTGTGTGGTCACGCAAGCAGGCATTTTGGTGGCTGGACACGACCTCACCGATTCTGAAACGGAGCTATTTCGCTCTACGGATTCCGGTTCTTCATTCACGTTTTATGAGAGGTATGGCAACGTGGCTGGTCCATTTGATGGCTCCATGCGCGAACCGCTGGCAACCACATTCGGGAGTCGGTACGCGGTGGGACTTAACCAGCGTATGGATGGCCAAATACGGGCAACACGAATAGATACTGCCCAAAACCCGCCAGCCATTACCCATACGAATGTGACTCAGACGGCTCCGCCACCGGGTTCATTTCAGTTCGTCAAAGAGTCCAGCGCAAGATCAGTTGGTGACGAGATCTATTTCACCTACAACGTCGATGGAAACATTCGACTCGCCATTGTCCCCGTCAACGATCCGGCACAGTTTGTAAGTATGGTGTTAGATGCATTAGCCAGCGGAGGATCGCAATTTTCCTTCGTGACCGGTGGGCTGTTGCCACTGTTCGATGTTAATACCGCGGCAACTATCGTCTATCTCTACTGGTTGAACCTGTCGGTCTATGATGCTCGGTTTAAGAACAGTGGTACGGTCGATACTAGCTATCCGCTCGATGGCGTAGGTGGCCCCGTGGATGCATGCTTGTTGTCAAACAACAGGGGTGAGCAACATGCCGTATTTATCGGCCCGCGTGTCGGCTCCATGGGAACTGATTTGCATATTCGCACACTGGAAACCGGCAACCTGTTTACCGATGGTTTCGAAACGTCAGATCGATCGGTGTTTACTCAGTGTGAGTAGACCAATACAACCCCTGGCAAACGCGATGGTAGCTTAACCGCTCCAAATAGCTTGCTAAACGCCGTGCTTGCGCTTAATTGTTTCGATTTTGAACCACACGGTAGAGGAGACTTCGTCCTCGGAAATCTTGCTGAAGATGTTGGCCAGAACGCTTCTTTCATCTTCATCGATGGCTCCATCCCGCATGGCGAGGCTGATTAGGTGATCTAATTCTGCCTCGTCCAGCTTGCCGTCGTTGGTAAAGCATTTGATGGATGCCAGGGCAATTTCGGTAGAGCTACTCATGTTTTCGGTGTTCAATTTGCTACCTCAGTTTCTAAACGATTCTGATTGCAGCCGCACAAATTCGACCGGGAACCGAGCTGACTGCAAGATGGAGTTTCGGTAGTTTTCGAAAGCCGCGAAGCAAACGATACTTTTTCCCCGCGGACATATTGCGCAAAATGCGTTTCGAACGCAATTTTGCCTTGTCTGTTTACACCGAAGTCTTGTGGTGTGAGCAGATTTTTTCTAACGCAAAAGGCCCAAATATTTGGGTGATCCCACATACTAAATTGGGTCTATGCGTTTGCTGTCTTTTAACAAGATCGCGATTACGATTCCAATGGCAAAGGCGACCAGCGCGGCCAGCACAAAATGCTTTGTAAGTACCAATACGGCACTATAGATAAGACAAAATGCCAGTAACGCTGGCAGGCAGCCCGCGCCTGCTCGGATGTTAGTGTCCTCGGCAAAGTCGCATTTCACGGCGCTTCCTGATTTGTTGGGCGGGCCAACTTCACCGTCGAAACCGAGCTGCCGTAGCGTCTTGATCACATCATCTATCTGCCGTTCGATTTGCTTTGTGGCAGCGTGAAAATCAAAGTCTTGCTTAAGTGAAATTTCGAACGGATTGGCCTTGGTTTCGATGAGCATAATGAGGTGGCTATCATGGAACGCAAGCCCCACATGCTGCGCTTTGAACCGACGCTTTATATCTCGCATATCATCCGACAGACCCGGGGGTATTTTGGGAGTGGCGGACTGCTGTGGATAGAGGTAAACAAACCCGGACTGGCCAAGTGTCTGTTTGCGTAGGGAGGCCTTTCGATCTTTGCTTTCGGGCCGGTCTTGTGTTTCCACAATCAGCAAATCATTTGCCAGCGAAGGCAACTCGGCCTGAATATAGAGGCCGCGAAATGTAGTGATAGTACGGCTGCGATTGTTGGACCCGACGGAACGTTTTCGATAACGAAGATTCAGCTCTGAGAAAATAAAGTCGCTGTCACCTATGGACCCGTGCAGCACATCGGTTACGCCTGCGCTTTCGAAATAGGGGAAAATTCCCCATTCCCGAAATCGCTCCACATCCACGTTGTCCATCCAGCCAAAATCCAATCCTGAGGTAGCGGCGACGAGCTCTGGCAGTACAAACTTTTTTAGCTTGGTCCAGACAACAATGCACGGCGCAAAGGCCCACAATGCGAAGAATGCCAGGATTATCAGGAACAACCCGCCAAAGAACCACCAATCGCTGCTGCGTGTCGGAGTGATAAATTGTAGCGATAGCCAAGCTGTGAATCCGACCACGGCAAGGCTAAAAATGCTGCGCTGAATCAGCGCCTTAATGGCATCGGCTCGTTGATGCTCAAGCGCAGCCTGCAAAGACGCTAAACGTTCCGACGACATTTTTTCGATCCCCTTCATAATGTTTGCATTATCGTTGCGCAGCCTAGAGTAGGTCTTGTTCTACTTTCCAACAATGCCGAAATGCAAAAAATCGAACGGTTCTAAGGGTCGTTGTGAGGGATCAGGTTGGCCAAGACTATTGGATCTGCCTGAACTTCTGCGGTTGGGGAATTAGCCCAGGTTCAGGTTGGACCTAATGCTTGGTTTGTTCGAAACAGAAATTACCCATCCCGAATCGACTCATCTGTGCGACCATCGATATAGTGCCCCGTCAGCGATTGAGCGACGCCACTCTCGTCCAGGTTAAATTCCAACCGAAAATTCGTAAGGTCACCGACTGAGTACAGGTTGGTTGCAAGGGGGCGTAGCTGATGCACTCCGCCTTGGCCGCGTTGATAGAAAAGCTCTCCATCTTCTAACCAGATTCTTCTAGGCCCAAATGTACCAACTAATCGCTCTGGATCCGGGGAGACGCGAGGGCTGGCATCAAGATACACACTGGTCCATTCAATACGTTGTTGATAGCTTGATTTGTCTTCAGGATCGGCCAGTTGCACCGCGTCCTGCCAGGCCTGTATCGCGCCTTGATAATCGCCGATGGCTAGCAGAGCTTCTGCGAGGGTACTTTTTATACCAGCGTGTACTGGAGAAATCGTACTGGCGTGTTGCAGGACTTTGAGTTTGGTTTCGTTGGCGCCCAGAAATTGCAGAGACTCGGTCAGCGACCAAAGCACGTATTCATTGAATTGCGGCACGTCGGTGGGGTCTATCGCCTCCAGTTCAGCCATCAGCGCGGCCTCACCGTCTTGTCGAAACTTGTGCAGCAGCTCGCGGCGCTGTTGTACGGTAGGGTCGTCCCACTGAGCGATATCCAGCCACCTGGTGGCGTTTGAATCTGATTCGAATACAAAAGCGCGAATATCGTCGATAACGGTTAGACCCAACTGGGAATTGGCAAAATAAACAAACCCTCGCTGTTGGGCGGGAGAGAATTCGACAAAGGCGCGGAATACACCATTGTCGCCCCAGTGCCAAAGTGTAGTGTTGTCATCTGATTCATCCACACCAAGACCCAAAGACCATGCCATGGGGGTGCGCCCCGGCTCACCCGGATTGAACGGGTGGCTAGCAACAGTCTGGGCTCGCAGCATTTCTTGCACCGCACTGTCGTCATCAGTCGATTTCTGAATCAACGTGGCAACGAACTTTGCATAGTCTTGGGCAGTGGTAGTCAGGCTGGCTGCAGCGTTTGCCGAACCCGAATTGACAGGGCGATCTACCATCCCTACACGATTGTGTCCGTAGGCACGGTTGGGCGCATCATCAGCAAGAACGAATTGGGAGTTGTCCATTCCCAACGGGGCGAAAACCAGCTCTTGAGCAAGTTGCTGTAGTGGCTTCCCGGTGATCTGTTCCACAACCTGTTGGAGGTACACATAGCCTTCGCCCGAATATCCAAATGAACTATCTGGATCAAATCGAAACTCCAGCGGTGTGCCACCACAGTTTGGCAGGCCACTTGAGTGAGTCAAAACCATGCGCGGGGTGATCAGGCGATGCCGGTCATCATGGGTTAGCCGATCGTTTTCTAAAAGCGTATACAGCGGCGTATCTAAATCCAGCTTGCCCTGATCCACCAATAGCATCACGAGATAGGCAAACACAGGTTTACTTAAGGACGCCCCTTCAAACAGTGTGTCTTGTTCAACGTCTTCGCCCGTAGAGGCATTTGCGACTCCAAAACTGCCGGTCCACGACAGCGCGCCGTTCTCAATAACAGCGATTTGGAGCCCTGGAACCTCAGCGTTGTCCAGCAGGGCGGGGACTTCTTGCCGCAATCTCTCCGATGCAGATGCAGAAACCGTGGCAGTACGATGGGTCGAACAGGCGGTCAATACTGCGCA
>CAZVYE010000178.1:0-7226 GCA_964630895.1 uncultured Gammaproteobacteria bacterium
ACTTCACATCATCCACATTGGCCATGGCTTGCTCTAGATAAGGTCTCGCCTGGGTTGGTTTGCGCTGCGTTAACAGTGCGTCACCCAGCCGCGCCAGCGCATATGTCACTTCGCTGGATGAATCAGAGTAATGACTGCGGGCGATGTCCAAGGCGCTGGTGGCATGCTGCTGCGCCGTGTCCAGGTCACGTTGAATAAGATTCACTTCCGTAAGTAAGTAGTGATGCTTCAGTTTGATATTGGCTTGCTCGGCTGGATCGCAGGCCTGGCAAAGATCCAAGGCTTGCGAGCTCAGTCGTTCTACCGCGTCATACTGATCAAAATACAGATAGGTCCCCGCCAGTTCTTGCATCACCGTTGCCTGCGATGATGGATAATCGGTTAGCGTGGTCTGCAGCCGTGGCTCAAATTCCTCGATGAGGTCCAGGGCCAGTAGAGCGCGCCCGCTGCGGCTGGGGCGCGGCGACTTGAAAACGTCCAACAGCGCCACTGTTGTGGCCTTGGCGCGTGCCAGCTCCTGCTGTGCGGTCCGGTGACCCAATGTGGTACCCAGCAAGCCAGCCGCTAATGATACGAGTACCGCGCCAACCGCAAAGCGCCTCAAAGTGCGCTGTCTCGCGCCTTGTAGTCGCCGTAAACGCAGTGCCAGAACAGGCGTGGACGGCCTTTTATCCGGATTCGTGTCCAACAGGGATCGCACAATGTTGCGCCACCGCCGCGGCAGCCGGGAATAGTTTGGTGAATTGCCTTCCTGGTGCCACGTTTGAAGATCCGAAAGGGTATCAACCGGGGCAGGGTACTGTCCCGTCAACAGGCGAAACAGCACTACGCCAAAAGCATACATGTCGGCCGCTTGTGAGCTGTGCCCGTGGAGCATCTGTTCTGGAGCCATAAATCGCGGTGAGCCCACGCTGGAGGCGCGCTCGTACTGCTCACGCGCCGCCCCGAAATCCATCAACACGGGACGCTTACCGCGGTCCAGCAAAATGTTCGCCGGTTTAAAATCCCCATGCACCAGCTGCTGTTTGTGGACTGCACTGAGGGCGTCACTCAGGTCCAGCGCCAGCTTCAACACTGTGTCGGAGGAAAGCTTTCCAGCGCGATCTACATGGGTTTCCAAGGTTTCCCCATCCAGTAAGTCAAACCAGATCCCCAGCTGATTCAGGTCCTCGCCCGCTCCGTGAATTGCCAGCACATTTGGGTGACGAACCTGGGCCATGCGCCGAGCTTCGGCGGCGATGGCGTCTCGCTCAGCCGGATCGTCTATTTCACGCCGTATCAGCTTGAGCGCAACGTCTCGTTGTAGCATGGGATCAAAGGCACGATACACATCACCAAAGCTGCCGCTGCCGATAAGCTCGAGAACTTGCAGGTGCCGCCAATGGAACAACGGCGTGCGGTTGGCCTGGAGGTGATCACCGTGGGCTGCGCTGAAAACCGCAGCAATCTCCTGCAGCTGTAGAACGGATTCAATCTGACTGGCCGATAAATCGTCCGCGTCGCCCAACGGCTCGCGATCTGCTACTGCCTGTGCGGCCCTATGCAGCGCTTCGTTCATGACGCATGTACTCAACCAGATCCGCGATGGCTCGCGTGGTCAGCATCCTGGTGGAATCCTCGGACGGTTGTTCTAACTCGTTGGCAATCTCGCGATAGCTCATACCGAATTCAAGCCGCATCATTATGGCCAGACGTTTGGTGTCGCTCATGGCATTAAGTGCCTGCTCGTATGCATCCAATGATTGACCATTCGCCGCAATTTCCGCTGGCGTCAGTTGTGTGCTCGGCAGCGAGTGATCCAGATGCACAACATCTGGCCGGGCGTTGGCCTTGCGCAGCTCTTCGCGAATCAGGTTGCGCAGAATGCATCGTAGATAGGCGAGAAATGCGCCCGGTCGTTCGGCCTGAAATTGGTCCAGGCGACCGCTGGCCCGCGTAAAGGTAACTTGGACCAAATCATCGGTGTCTGAGAGATCGCGGGCTGTCGCGGGGAGACGAGAGTGGGCCCAGCGTCGCAACCGTGACCAGTAGCGTGTCATCAGTTCGTTGCGGGCTTCGTTATCGCCATTTTGATAGCGGCGGATTAACTGGGTAGTTGTGCTGAGTTGTTTAGACATAGGCTTTTGGGCAATTGGCCAGGTCTTTTTAGGCACTCATACTCTACCCATGCAGGTACGGCATTTCTGTAGGAAATTGTGGTGTTGTGCTGTAAGCGGTGACAAATCCTGTTCGGTTTGGTGATTGCGATCCATTGGTTTAGATAGGCGACGTTGAAGTCGTCGATCTTCAAACACATGGAGCACATTATGAAAACTCGCAATACACTATTTATCGCTTTGGTACTGCTGGCAGCCCCGCTGTTCGCATCTGCACAAACTATCTATTTTGGTTGGTCTTACAGTGTTGGTTACACCGACGGCACCTCAACCGGTGGTATCACGCCTACGTTGTCTACCTGCGTAAATATGTACAACCAGGCTATCAATAATCCGCCAGCAGGGGCAGCAGTAGACTATGGCAAAACCCACTCATGCCGTCGCATATTCGAAGAATTGCCGGTACTGGTAGATGACATCCCTTGGGACGATTGCCTGGTTTGCGGCCGTATCAACGAAGATATTCTGAGCCGAATCTACCCGGACGATCACTACCGAGAGGCAGTAAGTATCCTCCACGAGTTTGATATCCCCAGCTATCAGAAAGAGCTAGCTGAACTGCAGCAGCACTACAATCTGAGCGCATATCAGGATGTTATGAATCAGTTCGAGCGGTCTATTGCTCGCTAAGTAAGTCTTCCAAAAAAAACTCGGCCAGCGTTGTGCTGGCCGAGTCACATCCCCAAGCTTTCTTCCTTGAAACCTTAGTTCTATGTATTTGTTGGAATACTTGGGTTGGAACCAAGCGGATTAGATTGTTCCTTCATGCATAAGAACTTGGTAATCGGAGCAACCCGGTGTCTTTATTCGAAGCGATGCGGACGAATACCATGAGCCGGTCCAAGTGGGGACAGACATATACGCGTTCAGCGTGTAGCTATAGTTTGGAACGCCAAACGACCACTTGAAGTCTCGATCGGTATAGGTGTTGCCGCTCGTTGAAGTAATGCTACTTAGGACCGAAGTGGACATCATTCCACCCTGGCCGCCAGCAGCACCTGGATTGAAGTTCCCTGTCGCAGTTACGCCATAATACGCGAAGTTCTCAACCCGGTGGTTAGTCGCCAAACTCCAATTCACGCCGCAGGTATATGCGTACTTGGGTGGATGACCTTTAGCGCGAGGTGCAGTCGCCTCTTTAAGCATGTCCTGGATTTCTGCAATTTGATGTTGAACATCTTCCTGTTCTTTCATCGACTTGCCCGACACCATCGAGTTCGCCTTACCCTTTAGGTCCGCCAAGGCTGCACGCAACCCATTGACCCCAAACATGTGGGTCATACGTATCCCGTTTGGCAACTCGGCTACGAAAACGTCCGGTGAAACTTCCTCCCAGCGAGGATCTTGGCGCAGTTGCTCGGCTGTTGCCGCGTTTGAGACTTGGGGCGCGAGGATAGCGGTTGCTGCGAGGGCAACTGGTGCGATGGCTTTTTGAATGAATGACATGATTAATTCCTGATACTTAATGATTGGGCGATGCAAAGGGTGCCCGGCCCGTTCTTGGCCGGGCTAGAACCTTTTACTCGGGATCTTTACAAGGACGTAGTTTGCAAAAAACGGTGCCGTCTCCTGCGATGTAGCAGTCACGACAAAGGCCTGGATCACCGGTTGCTACGCTGGGGAGGCTGGCTGAAAGAGCAGCAAGTGCGATCAGGGGCAGGCTGACTTTAATGAGCAATTTTTTCATGTTTGTTCTCCAATGAACTATGCGTTTGCGAAAGCGACCGCTAACCAGTCGCGGCGCTTATCCTGCAAGCCAGTGGCAAAATTTGGGTATCGAGAAAAGGACAGTGGGAAGAGAAATCGGGGCGTGAAAAAGCGCAAAAGAGACTAAGAATGGTGACGTTCGGACACAGCACAGAATCCTGCAACTAGGCTCGGAATGCGCGATTTGCACTGTTTTTGGCGTTTCTGCTTCGGATTTCGAGACAAACGCTATCAAAAACAGGACAGGCGCTTGATGCGTCTGGGGTTAGAGCCTATTCTCCGCTCCAGTCCCGCCATCGGGTCGGGATTTGCCCAAGGAGGAAGCATATGAAAATTTCAAAAAAGTTACTGTCGCTGGCGCTCGCAGGGTGCGCGGTGTTCGGATTAGCATTGTTTCAAATTTCACCGGTTGAAGCATTTGGTGGTCAAGCTCGTATGAAAGAGTGTTACAGCCATGCCGGTGGCGGCCCTTACGCTACTGTCGGAATGTTCCAAAGCTGCCCGCTGCCGCCGCCGCACCGCGTAATAGTCTCGGGCAAGTTTGAACAGCTCCATGAACCGAGTGGCCCGGAATGCATCATTATTAAGTTCACCAACGATGGCGATCCAACGCCCTGAGTAATCTCCTGTTCATTGGCACCGCATACAGCCCAACGCGATGGCTCTCCACGAGAGCCATTCCGAAAACCTGCCTTGAAACGCTATTGCAAGACTAGGTGGCCAGGTTTCGCGGCATTTTGCAACGAGAAAAGTTCGATTAAATTTTTCGCTACCAGCAGAGATTAAGCAGATGAAAAACAAGCTCAGAGTTTTTGTATTGGCAATTTGTGCAAGCGCGATAGTAGGGGCGCTAATTGCTATTCCGTCAGCCATGGCGACTCAGCAGGTCATTCAAATGAAAGAGTGTGGATATCACTGGGCGAATTGGTACGCTGTCGTATTCCCTGACGATGCGTGTCCGCTACCCCCAGAACATACTCATGGCTGGCGTGGGTGGGGGAATTACAGGGATGAAAGTGGTCCCGAATGTATAACCACGCGCCTGTTTGAGGCTGTGTCTAACCCGCCAGACTGAAAATTATAACTGCTACGAGTTTCGCTTTTGGAAAGACCCTGATTAGAGCTTGAATAAGAATTGCCCAAGGAAGTTCAAATGAACATATCAAAAAAATTAGCTTTACTTGCGCTTGCCGGGAGTGTGGGTGTTGGCGCTATTGTGTTGCAAGCAACACCTGCTGAAGCGTTTGAAAATAACACCCGTATGAAAGAATGCGGATTTCATTGGACCAGCTGGTATGCCGTCGTTTCGATTTACGAGCCTTGTCCCTTACCACCGCCGCACAGCCATAATTCTGGCAATAATGGTGGTTCGGGCGGTTCCGGAGGTGGCCAAAGCGGACCTGAGTGCATTACGGTGAGAGAAATTTTCGACCCCCAGTTACCACCGAGCTAGTGCGGAAGGCGAAGTCTCTGAATGGTATTAAGAGAAAGTCGGACCAAGCCAAGCGTTTGGTCCGACTATGTCCCTACTGGTGACGCTTCGTAAATGTATTTCTTGATCTGTACCCACCTCTACGCAGTTTTTTTATATCAATGAGACCAATTTGCAGGCCGTATTCTTCGGCATGGCGAACGGCTGTTTTCTGGTTGCTGGTGTACGCGTGCGCAGGCAATGTCTGGGCTGCTGCAAAATTTGACACCTACTGGGTCGACGATGGCCTGCCTGGTAAGGCAGTTTGGGCCATGACCCAAGACCAGCTTGGCTTTATTTGGTTTGGAACTGGCTCTGGCATTACTCGATTCGACGGGTACACATTTACACCAACTTCAATACGTCAGCACGGCGAATCGTTTGAGGCAAATGGAAAGCGGTTAGAACCTGAGCCGTCGGTACGCGCGTTATATGCAGACGAACAGAACAACCTCTGGGTCGGAACGCTCGCAGATGGGCTAATCAGACTGGACCTTCGTTCGTCCCACTTGACCCACAATGCGTTTCAAACTGAGGCAAGCTCTACAGGAGAGCTAAGTGTTCCGTCCATTCGAGCCATAACGGGCGATAAGAATGGAACCGTCTGGATTGCCAAAGGCTCAGAACTATGGGAAGCGAAGCAATCGACGTCTTCTATGGCGAGCGCTCCAGAATATACATTCGAAAAGATTGTAAATGGCGTGGGTACAATCTTTGAACTATTGTTTGATGGACCCGATAAAATTTTATGGGTCGGTAGCGAATCAGGATTGTGGCGATATGATTTAGTCACAAACGAGCTTCGTCGAGTACCACTGGTTGGCGGCAAAGGAGCTACAACTCACCGTGTGCGTGCCTTGGTGCGCACGGCCTCTAACTTATTGTATGTCGGCACCAATAAAGGCCTGTTTAAACTAAATGCCAGTTCTGTCGCGCGCTTCATAGAAGAGCTGGAAGGCGAAGAAATTCTGTCGCTGGCGGCGGTAGGTGAACAGCTTTGGGTCGGAACGCGCAGCGATGGCGTGCGCATTTTAGAGCCCGGCAAGTCGATACAGGCCTATAGATATGTTGCGGGTGATAGCGCATCACTGTCTAGCAACATCGCTTTAGATCTGCACGTAGATCACTCCAAATCAGTCTGGATTGGCACCTTCAATACGGGAGTGAGCCATATCGACCCCGAAACACTTAGGTTCGGACTCTTGGACGATTCGCCAACCGCTATTGCTTGTCTTCCGAGTCCATCTATCTACGGCATTCTTGACGAAGGATCACAGCTTTGGTTGGGCACCGAGACGGGGCTTGCGAAGTATGTTCCTGCTACTGGGGGGTGTGAGCATGACTTCATATATCAGCCAAATCCGCGGAGCGCGCGCTCAGAGCCGCCCACCCGTTTTGCCGGTCTGGCCTACGATTTCCACCGACACACAGATGGAATCCTTTACGCTGGGACTCAATATGGGCTAGTGCAGATCGACGAGGTGCGGCGCCATATCCAACCAATATCCGAATTACTGTCGGTAGAACAAGCCGCTGACATTGACGTTTCAGGCATCACGTATTTCGTTGCTCAGAACGGTGATAGTCAGTTGTTGCTGGGAACGCGTTCTGGACTGCGTCGATTTGATCCGCAGACTATGTTGATCCAAACGGTGGAAACTGATAATCAGAAACTTATAGACGCTGCGTTCTATGGTCGCTCATCTGACCGCCTTGGAAATGTCTGGTTTGGTACTTCCGTTGGAATAGCGAAGCTGTCGGAGGGGACTTTGACACTCGCATTGGATACGACTGAACGCACCAGCAGCCAATGGTCAGGCCGAGAAGTTTGGACGGTCGCTTCGGACCAAGAAGGAAAGGTGTGGTTTGGCGGGCCCAGCCACTGTGTATCA
>CAZVYE010000179.1:0-6949 GCA_964630895.1 uncultured Gammaproteobacteria bacterium
ATCGTATTTATCTTCGAAGGCGCGGTAAAAGACGATGTATCACCGAACTCACTGCATCTGGCGGAGGAAAAAACCGACGTACATATCGAAGCACGGGTGAATTGGGCCGAAAAGAACCTACCCAAAGGTGGCGTGCCGAACGGCTTTGTCCCTTATTTGAAAATCACTGCGGAAGTCATCAACGAAAAGACTAAGCAGGTTACCCACGTGGATTTGCTGCCGCATATCAATTTGGTGGACAACTTTCACTACGCTCGCAATATGGCGCTGCCTGGCAAGCGAGATGAGCTCTATACCGTCATCTTTCGTGCCGAAGCCGATCCCTCTCTGGCACTCCACTATGACTGGCGCGAGTCCCATGGCAACGTACTAATGCAGCCGCACGAGTGGCGGTTTGAAAAGCAGGATTTTGCTTCGATTGCGGCGGCGACCAGGCGCTAATCGTCTTCGGAGCTACGTTTTTTCGCGCGCGGATGGGCCGAGTCGTAGACTTTGGCCAGGTGCTGAAAATCCAGGTGGGTATAGATTTGCGTGGTGCTGAGGTCTGCGTGACCAAGCAGCTCTTGTACCGCGCGCAGCTCGCCGCTGGATTCCAGCATGTGGCTGGCAAACGAGTGCCGCAGCAAATGTGGATAGACGCGTTTCCATAAGCCTTTTTGCTTGGCCCAGTGGGCAACGCGATTTTGAATAGATCGGACGCTAAGCTCGCTGCCTCGATTACTCACAAAGACCGAATCGGTTTCTGGATCGGCTTGATCCGGCCAGTCCTTGCGCCAGTCCTCCAGTGCCGAGACCGCTTTGCGGCCCACGGGCACCTGCCGCGTTTTTGATCCTTTTCCGGTGACTCGAACCTGGCCGTGATTGAGGTCCAGATCAGTCCAACGCAGAGCGGCCAGTTCGGACAGCCTGAGCCCCGAAGAATAAAAGAGCTCTAGCATGGCGAGATCGCGCCGTGCGATTGCGGTATCGGTGGGTATATCCAGCAGGCTGTTAATTTCGTCTACGTCCAGCGTTGCAGGCAGTTTTCTCCCAGCCTTGGGCGTATTGATGTGTGCTGCGGGATTGTCTTTGATCCAACTTTCCCGCTGGGCAAAACGAAACATGGCCCGAATACCCGATACGATGCGCTGGATGCTTTTCGGTGACTGCCCCTGCCGGCGCAGAGATCCCACCAGTCCTTGCACCATTTCAGTCGGTATCTGGGTAATGTCCTGCAGGCTTTTTTCCGGCAGATAGCTGCGAAGTTTGGCAATGTCGCGACGATATGCGCTTACCGTGTGGGGCGACAGCCTGCGTTCACTTTGCAGATATTCAATAAAGCGATCGCTTGTCTGGTCAAAACTTGGCAAGAGCTAATGCGTCATCGCGCATTCAGGTTTTCCATGCACTGGCCTAACACCTGAGCGAGCAGGGAGGGAAACAGCGTGCCTAAGCCTGGATGGAATCGATTCTCGTCACGGGAGCCCAGGGCAAGCAAGCCCAAATCACTGGCGTGATCCAGAGGCGCTACCACGGCAGAACTAATGTCTTCTACTGCATCTCCAAACAGCCCCCGCAGTCGCTCGGTTTTGATACGGCCACAGATAGCCCCATCGCGCTCGAAAACATCCCGCCAGTGCTGGCTGTCGGCTGGCGATACGGTTTGAAACAGAGATTCTGGCTGATCAGAAAAGTAGGCGATACAAACTGCGTCGCACTCGAAGTCGCTGCGCAAGCGAGACTCTGCCGCAGATTTCAGGGCTTCCATACTGTCGAGGGTGAATAAATCGAGCGACAAAGCAAACAGCTTTTCCAGGCGCTGCTCATTTTGCGCCGCGAGATCGCGATACTCGTCCAGCTGTTTGCGCAGCATACGGTTTTTGTCTTGCAGCACCGAGACCTGATGCTCTACCAGCGAAGTCGTGCTGGTTGCATGCGGCAAGCTCAAAACGTCCAGTAGCTCGGGATGATCAGCGATAAATTCCGGATTGGCCTGAAGATATTTAAGGACCTCTTCGTGGGAGATCTCCGTGGTTTCTTCGTGAAGCTGTTCTTGAGCTGTCATAATTCTATTCTTCCGTCGAATACGTGCACCGCTGGACCTGTCATCCATAAATGGTCTTGTTCGTCGCGCTCTATTATGAGCCGGCCACCGCGAAGTTCAACGGCTACGCGCGATTCAAGCTGATCATTTTGTTGACCAACTGCCACTGCCGCGCAGGCCCCAGAGCCACAAGCCTGGGTTTCGCCCGCACCGCGTTCGTATACGCGCAGGCGAATATTTGTGGAGGATTCAACCTGCATGAACCCTGCGTTGACTCCTTCTGGAAAGCGACCGCTTTGCTGAATCCATGGTCCAAGCAGTGCCACATTAGTTTGCTCTACGTTGTCTACCACCATGACTGCGTGGGGATTGCCGACGCTTACGGCACCAAATTCCAGATAATCGTTATTGCCCATGAGTTGCGAGATTTCTGGAGGGCATTCCAGAGCGTATCGGGTGGCTTGTTCTTTTTCTTTGAGCGGTATTTGAGCGGGATCAAACATAGGTTGACCCATATCCACTGCAATCAGGCCGTCTGGAGCAGACCGTGCTCGCATGGAGGTGCTGGAACTGGTTAGCGTAAGTTCCTGCGATTCCGCTATGCCCTGATGCCAAAGCCACTTTGCAACGCACCTGGCACCATTGCCGCATTGACCTACTTCCGTACCATCAGCATTGAAGATTGCGTAACCAAAATGATTGTTGTGATCGCCGTCAGATATGACGAGCAACTGATCAAAACCAACGCCGCGGCGGCGGTCAGCAAGTCGGACAACATCTGCAGCCTGCCAGGTAATGGTTTGCAGCGGATCATGCACGACCATAAAGTCGTTGCCTAAGCCGTGCATTTTGGCGAATGCTATGGTCAAGAGTTTGGGGCGTCCTCGTCCTGATCTTCGTCTTCGTCGTCGGATTGTTCGTCTGAATCTGCTGCTGCCGACGCGTCAGCCGTTGCTGTTTCTGGTTCGGGTATATACAGATCGCCCTTATTGCCGCACCCAACGGAACTTAAGCTCAAAAGCCCAAGAATCAGGGTGAAAAGTAGCCATCGTTTCCACATTTTTTTGTATTCACTCTTGCACAGCCCGCTATTCTCGTGCAATTTTGCCCCCCGTTGCAATTTTGCTCGTGAAATGAACTTACGGTGATCAGCGATTCACCGACCAACGCACCAGGAATTATTGATGCCCCAGCTTGAAACAATCGAAATCGAAACCGCAGAAAACCCAACCGCCAGCGTCATCTGGTTACATGGATTGGGGGCTGATGGCCATGACTTCGAGCCGGTCGTTCCGTACTTTAGGGGCAACGGATTGCCGGGGATCCGGTTTATTTTTCCTCATGCGCCGCGGCGACCGGTCACCATCAATCAAGGCATGGTGATGCGCGCGTGGTACGACATCAAAGGTGTCAACATTGATCAAAAGCAGGATGCTGAAGGTATAGCCGATTCCTACGAAAAGGTGTCGGAGTTGATTGAACACGAGCAGAGCCGCGGTATGGCAACGGATCGAATCGTGATGGCCGGGTTTTCCCAGGGTGGGGCAGTTGCGCTACACATGGGCACTCGCTGGCCGAATAAGTTTGCTGGCATAATTGCGCTATCCAGCTACCTGCCGCTGCACGAAACCTGGGAGGCAGAGCGCAGCGAGGCCAATCAAGATACCTCCATATTTATTGGTCACGGCAATCAGGACATGGTTGTGCCGATGCAGCTCGGCGAAATGTCTCACCAGTTGCTGGAGCGCAACGGCTACAGCGCGACATTCAAAACCTACACCATGCCTCACTCAGTGTGTCATGAAGAACTGCAGGATATTCAAGGATTTCTGAAGGCGGTACTGGCCTAAACTACATGGTGCGGGGAACTCTGGACCCCGGTTAACATCCCATTCATTGACGATCTGGCAGGATCGTCTTATCAAATATTGGAGAGATGGAATGCGAATCGGTAAGTTGCTGGCCGCCTCGGCCTTTTTATTTGCCGCCACGGTAGGAGCGCAGGTACCCACCCAGGTATTTGTTCCGGAAAGTGGCTTTTATTGGGATCCTACCGAATCAGGCCGTGGCTTTGCCATTGAAATTCAAGACCGCACTTTGTTTATGGCAGCCTATGTCTACAGCGAGTCCAATGAAGCCTCGGCTGGCGAACCGCGCTGGTATACCACCAGCGGCGACATCACCGTAAGCGGTCAGGGCGACAACACGCAGTACGAGTTTTTGGGCACTTTGTTTTTCTCAGAAGACGGTCAAGCTCTGGGTGAGACGTATATCGAGCCCATCACTACGGATACTGGTATCCCGGTTGACATAACGTTTTCATCAGCAACTCGTGCGACCATGTTTATTGATGGCGAGCAGATCAATCTGCAGCGTTTTTGGTACTCCCCATCGATCCAGGACGCCAATCTCGCCATGCTGGGTCAGTGGATCATCGTTGGTGACTGCACCTCGGTATCGGGACCCAACGACTGCTTCGAAAGCGACTTTAACCTGCAGCCGTTCCAGGGCGATCTGCTGGAGATCTTTGATAGAAATACCAGCGGTGGCCAGACTACCGCCGACGGTTTCAGGCCAGGCACTAACATCGATGTATCCGGCGCGTACGATCCTAACGATGACTTTTATGTGATCATCGTGGCCGAGCAGCAGGGACAATTCTTGGCCTATTATTTCTTTGGCAACGATTTTGGTACCAACGAATTTCGCGGACTGGCCGAGCGCTATCAGCCTGGCACCAATATTTCTGGTGACGGCTATCCTGCCTATGGGTATCGACTGTCGGATCGGACGTTTGCCGAGCAGCTCAATGGCATCGGTGCGAAGGCGAAAGCAAACGCCGGAATGCGTCCGGCGCCGAAACACGATCGCAGCGTTCGCGACGGATTGGATGAAGCCATGCAGACTAAACTGAACGCCATGGTGCGCCTGCTGGAATCGCGCGTTAACCAATAATCTGTTGCCACAATTCTTCTAGACAAAAGCCGGGCATAGTCCCGGCTTTTTTTGTTGGCCTTTGGCATGGGGTGATTTGCAAAACGCGGCATCGCGCGGCTTAATGTGGCACTTCTAGACGAAAGGAGTTTGTTACTTCCCTGGTCTGGAGAATCTGGTGGGAATTAATTGTCGAGCGCAAGCTCATTGTCTGCAATGGTGGAGGGTTTTTCATGCAACACAGTAGGTTGTACCGTGTACTGATTGGTGGTTTGGGGCTGCTTGTTTTTCTGGCTGCGCTGCCCGTTGGTGCCCAACAGAAGGACGAGGAAGATCAGGGGCCGCTTTCGAGCAAAACCTTCAAAGGGCTTGAATGGCGTAACGTTGGCCCCGCTTTGATGTCTGGTCGGATTGCCGACATCGTCATACACCCCGAAGACCCCAACACCTGGTATGTGGCGGTTGGCTCTGGTGGCGTCTGGAAAACCACCAATGCGGCTACCACATGGACACCCGTATTTGACCAGCAGCCGGTTTACTCCATTGGATCAATCGCCATTGATCCCAATAACCCTGCCACAGTTTGGGTGGGCACCGGCGAGAACGTCGGCGGCAGACATGTTGCCTGGGGCGACGGTATTTACCTGAGCAAGGACGGGGGAGCTAACTGGAAGAACATGGGTTTGGCAGAGTCCGAGCACATTTCCAAAATCATTGTGCACCCTGAAGATTCCGACACTATTTATGTGGCAAGTCAGGGACCACTTTGGTCGGAGGGCGGCGATCGAGGCTTTTTTCTCAGTACCGACGGTGGAGAGTCTTGGGAAAAGACCCTGGGTGATGACGAATTTACCGGGGTGACCGATATCGCCATCGATCCGCGAGACCCCAATACCGTTTACGCGGCTAGCTGGCAGCACCATCGCACGGTTGCCGCGTACATGGGCGGTGGCCCTGAGACCGGCCTGTATAAATCTACCGACGGCGGCAAGACATGGGATGAACTGACTCAGGGTTTGCCGGAAGGCAACATGGGTAAGATCGGTTTAGCCATATCGCCGCATAATCCGGACATCCTGTACGCCGCAATTGAGCTGGATCGCCGCAAGGGCGGTATCTGGAAGTCCGTCGATCGCGGCGCGTCTTGGGAAAAGCAGTCTGACACGGTGTCCGGTGGTACGGGGCCGCACTACTACCAGGAGCTTTATGTCAGTCCGCACTATCCGGGACGCCTCTACTTGATGAGCAACACTACGCAGATTTCGTACGATGGCGGCAAGACGTTTACCAACATGAACAACGAGTTCAAGCATGGAGACGACCACGCGATCGCGTTTCGAGAGGACGACCCGGATTATGTCATTCTCGGCAGTGACGGCGGCCTATATGAATCGTTCGATCACACCAAAACCTGGCGCTACATTGCTAACCTGCCAGTGACCCAATTCTATAAAGTGGCCGTCGATGACGATGAGCCGTTTTACAACATTTACGGCGGCACCCAGGACAACAACTCACAGGGTGGACCTTCGCGCACAGATAACAACCACGGCATTCGCAATTCGGATTGGTTCATCACACTGTTTGGGGATGGACACCAGTCGGCTACTGAGCCTGGTAATCCCGATATCGTTTATGCCGAGTGGCAGCAGGGCAATCTGGTGCGCTACGACCGAACCGTGGGCGAGTTTGTCTATATCAAACCTCAAGGCGAGCCAGGCGACCCACCGGAACGGTTTAACTGGGACGCGCCAATCTTAGTCAGCCCCCATGAGCCGACCCGCCTGTATTTTGCTTCTCAGCGCGTTTGGCGTTCAGACAATCGTGGTGATGAATGGCGGGCTATTTCTGGAGACCTGACGCGCGACGAAGATCGGCTGAACATGCCGATCATGGGATCGCGCCAGAGTTGGGATGCGCCCTGGGATATGTATGCCATGTCGCAGTACAGCACCATCACCTCACTGGCAGAATCCCCCGTGCAAGAAGGAC
>CAZVYE010000179.1:6959-7220 GCA_964630895.1 uncultured Gammaproteobacteria bacterium
TGGTCATCTG
Source organism: uncultured Gammaproteobacteria bacterium (assembly GCA_964630895.1). Taxonomy (GTDB): domain Bacteria; phylum Pseudomonadota; class Gammaproteobacteria; order Xanthomonadales; family SZUA-38; genus CAZVYE01. Next base: position 6,970 of record CAZVYE010000179.1, read on the forward strand.
CCCGGCGTGCCTGATCGCGCTTTCGTTAACGACATAAAAGCGGACCTGTTTGATGCTGACACGGTCTACGTGGCCTTGGATAATCACAAATACGGAGACTTTAAGCCGTACCTGTTAAAAAGCACCAACCGCGGAAAAAGTTTCAAATCTATAGCGGGAGATTTGCCCAAGGATCATCTGGTTTGGCGCATGTTGCAGGATCATGAGAAGCGCGACTTGCTGTTTGCGGCTACCGAATTTGGCGTATTTTT
>CAZVYE010000180.1:0-7214 GCA_964630895.1 uncultured Gammaproteobacteria bacterium
AGGGTTTTGCGAACCCCAGGTAGCTCTGGCCAGAGCCAGTTTGATCTCAGTAGATCGATTTCATGATGCTAAGTACAAAAGGGGCAATTCATGTGGAATTGAAGTGGTTAAACTTCGAATTGCCGAACCAATTTGGGGTATTGCCGCTGCGAATGACATCGTGGAGCTTAAGGTCTCCCTGGGCGAGTGGTGCAAACCAAAGTTTCTCGCCAGTCATAGACAGTATCTTGTGACCTACCAGTGGAAACAGGACTTACTCTTATACGAGTATTGGAATAGTTTGCCGTTGATTAACTCAAGTATTGGATTGGCAATAACCGAGGCTTGGACAGTACGAAATTCAACCAAGCATTTGCAGTTGACCGAAACGCCATTGACTCCATACAACTTTTCTGAAGGGCTATTTGAAGAGTATATGAAGCTTACTAATCTCCCCGAACCTACCAGTGAAGTTGCAAGAGCACACGTCGGCCAGCAGTTCAATCCATCTACTTGGAAGAATGGTATACGTGCTGACTATTTTGCGTCCGCGCTGAAGCAGGCAATTGAACAACGCTGCGCCAGCAACGAGAAGTAATGTGAGTACACGCCACTGAACAGATATACTCGATCCTTTTTCGGATCAGGAGAACCTAATGGCCCATATGAAGCCTTTGCCCGCGTCCCACACGCCGGAACTCGCAGAACATTTTAAGATTTTTGAGCAAATATTGGGTTTTGTCCCCAATAGCCTGCTCACCATGCAGCGCAAGCCGGAGATTGTGAAGGGCTTTGGCGTTTTGACCAAGGCGGTAATGTCTCCCGATGGCGAGGTAGATCTGGGTTTCAAGCGACTCATCGCCCACTTCGCAAGTCGTGCGGTTGGCTGCCAGTATTGCGAAGCGCACTCGCTGATCGCCGCAGAAATTCATGGCATCAGCCAAGAGAAGATTGATGCTATTTGGGAGTATCAAAACAGTGCGCTATACACCGACGCAGAGCGCGCCGCGCTAGACTATGCGCTGGCCGCTGGCTCTGTGCCAAACGCGGTAGATGAACCACTGATGGAACGCATGCGCGAGCACTGGACGGAAAATCAGATCTGCGAGATCTTGGGGGCCGTGTGTTTGTATGGATTCTTGAACCGCTGGAATGACTCCATGGCTACAGACCTGGAAGAATCTCCAAAAGCCATGGGCGATCGCGTACTCAAGTCCGGTGGCTGGACCGGCGGAAAACACGTTAAGTAGCTCTTGCCAAAGCCTGCTAACCGACTGGGCGTTCGGGTGCAAAACCCAATTTTCGCGTGTTTTCAGACTGACCAAGCTCCCGCCTCAGCGGGAGCGACTTGATGCTTTCAAACACCATCAATCTACACCGCAGCTTCCCTAACCCAAGACTTTTGCCGCAAGGACCAAAAGCCACTTCTTGTGATCTCTATCAGACGGATTCTCGCCTGACTAGCATCGATTACACCAATTACCGGTGTTTTCTTACGTTCTGGCTTGGGTGAGCGCGTTCCTAACATACTATCAGCGGCGTATAGTGGTACGACTGCTACATCAACAGGAGGGGATCATGATTAGATGGGCATGTTACGCGCTGTGTGCAGCAATTCTGCTGACAATCGCTACCGATAGCCGGAGCCAAGACAATAGCTTTGGAGACGCCATCAATGCTACTGAAATAACGCATCAATTCAATCAAGGAATATTCTGGAATCCGGCGGTGCTTCCGGGCTGGGGTTTTGCCATAGATGTGCAAAAGGACATCCTGTTCGGCGCTATCTATGGCTACGACAGCAATGGAGATGCAGTTTTCATCACGTTGATTGGTACTAAGACCAACTCGAGACCCGTGCGCTTTGCTGGAGACGTGTTCATCACCAACGATGATGGCAATAGTACGCAGGATATTGGTAGTTTCAATTTGGCCGCCTTTATCGTTTCAGGTCAGATCGGTGCGGAAATCGACATCTCATCCACTATCCTGTCTCGACAAGACCTCGTCTTGCAACGGTTCCAATATGCAGAAGCCGACCCACTTGACGTTTTTGCCGGCGGCGACTGGTTTATCGTTAGAAACCCCGCATCTTCTACCTTTAGCGATACGTACAACATTAGCCAAAGTCGCTTTGAGTCCAACAATGGAACACCCAACACAACCGTGTTTTCTGAAGAAGACGGACGCCAGGGTGCATTGGCCTACTTCACAGATGATTTTGTCTACGGCATGTTGGTGGAATTTAATGATACGACTGATGTGTTCTATATGATTGCCGGAACCAACGCGACCATGTTCGGCCGGTATTGGCTTTTGGATGATGGGGAGTCTCCAGTTGGAGCGGGATCGCATTTTCGCGCGGTTGCCGACAATACGCAGTCCGGTCCATCAGGAAAAGGCGCGGTGAACTCCTTATTGACCGATCAAAAACGGGAAGCCGAAATGCTTGCAGTTTCTCAGGCAGCCGAGCTGCCCGCACTGTTCCCGGCGCAGCAGGTATTGGAAATTCACGCGCAGCTACTGCAAACGCTGGAAGAGAACTAGCTGGCAAAGCCAGACTTTGCTCGTACCAAACCACTAGCCACCGGCCTGTATCTGGCCGGTGGCATTCGTCAGCCTGGAACCCACCTAAATTACTGCTTTAAATATGTTTTATTCCATTTCTCCCCAAATCGCCCGGGTTATTTCGTGCACAGAACACAGGGTTCTGTTAATTTGCCGCTCTCACTTGTAGACGGCGGAAGAGGGTTTATGAAGAAGTGGTTACTGGCAGGGGCTGCGTTGCTATCGAGCGCGGCAGGCGCGCACGAAACGACGCTGGATTCCGAATGGTGTTCAGGCAGAGGCGAACAGTTGGTTTTGCTGCAACACCAAAACTGGAGTGAGGCAGATATCATCGCTGCGACACCGGTCGGTTGCGATGCGATGACCAAGTCGTGTGGCCAGCTCGATCATGATGACTATAGCTTTACCCGGTCGGCAGCCGGCGCTCACTGTGAATCACTGAGTGGCGCAGCGAAAGCCATATTCTTTGGCCCGGACACGTTTCTGAATGACGAGCCGATTGCCGGGATGAAGGTTGCAAAACACCATGTCTTGTATTCAGTAGACCAGGGCATCGAATTTGGGTGTTATGTATGTGCAACCATCCAACCACAACCGATTGATCGCTAGGTCAGGTCTTGAGGCGCATTACAGCATGGCCTGCTGGAGCACCTCGAAGCGATTGATCATTTCTCTAAGCGACTTTCGGCGGTCTTCGCTCAGCGTGCAGTGGCCCAGGACAAAATGCGCTGTTCGAAGCACTTCCCGCCAGCGGGGGTTGGCGGGAAGTTTTTGTAACTGAAAGTATCGATCCATGGATCGGGTGCGCAAACGCCCATCGTCGATACTTACCCGCCAGATGCCGCTTTGTTCGGCCAGCTCCAACTTGCTTTCTCCAGTCGCCACTTCCCACGCATCTAACGCGTTCTGCATTATGGACACCAACATGCTGCGATAGCGCTGGTCCACGTCATCCACCTTCCCCTGATCCAGCACCGAATCCAGTTTTCTTGAAATGTCTTCCAGTTCATTCAGCACATCACCCCTGTCAGGAGCGTCGCCGGGCAGCCTGTCGAGACGATGTTGCAGGATGGAAAGCCGATTTTTTAATCCCTCCAGCTGTTTCAGAGAGGCCAAAAACGACGCCCGGGTTCGATCCTTTTCTTCGCCAGAAGCGGTGCGCAGGCTCATTACAACACTGCCGTCCGATTGCAGCAGACAAGCGATGGTAACCGGCACTCTCTGATCCTGACGATCCATAACCGTATTGATTTCACAGTCTGGATGGGACTCACTCAGGGCTCGATATTCTTGTGAATTCATCAGGTCGGGGAAGATATTGGAAAGCGATGCCGGCGCAGTCTCCATGCGCATGTCGGTTTCCCGCAGGAATGCGGAGTTGGCCTGTACCAGATGATCTGTCTGATCCACAACCGCTATGGGCTCGTCGGTAGCGTCCAGTGCGGCATCCAGTCTTGCGTAAGAAGACTTCAGGTTAGCTTCGCGTTCGCGGTGATTTTCGATTTGGCGCTGCATGATTTTTTGCTGCGCACTGCGACGGCGCCAGAGAACCGAAACAACAGCGGCCAACACAAGTACGAACACAATAATGACAATCAGTCTCTGACGATCATGTAGTCGCTCTATCTGCAGATCCTTCTGCAGTAAACTGATTTGCTCTTCCCGTCGCTGGAGGTCATAGATTGCGCGGTTTTTCGCCACAGCCTCGTCGAAGCGCGCCGAGGCGATCTGTTGTTCAAGTTCGCGATGTTGCTGTAGCCATTGATAGGCTGAAGTGAAATCGCCCTGTTCTGCCAGGGCAGTTGCTTTGTACGCAGCAAACTCTGCCCGGCGCAGATCATTTCCAGCCGCAGTAGCCTGGTCATAGCCAGACTGGGCCGCAACCAGCATATCGTCTGGTTGCTGCTGCATCTCGGCAAATCTCGTCAGGCTTGCCCAATAAGCCAGTGATAGGCCCAACTTGTGGTCTTCTGCCAATTGCCTGGCACGAGCCAATTGGGTATTTGCAGCGGCGAGTTCCTGTTGATCGAGCAAGGTACTGGAAAGAGAAACATGGAGCCTGAACTGATCTTTGACGCGCTGGAATTCGGCAAACCGCTGCAGCGATTGTTCCAGGCTTTCACGGGCCGCCGTTCCATCCCCCAGCGCTGCGTAAGACAGCCCAATATTCTCCAGAGTATGGGCGATATTTATCTTGGCGCGCTGATCATTTGATCCGATCAGATCCTTCTCAAAGACGGCGATGGCCTCATCGTATTGCTCAAGTGCAGACGAGTACTCCCCCATGTCTCGATAGACATTGCCAATATTGTTAATGGTCGTGCCAATGGCATGAAAATCGTTTTCTTCACGCTTGAGCGCAAGACTTTCTAACAGATGCTCCAGCGACTGATTGAAAAGACCCTGTGCCCGGTAAGCTGCGCCAAGATCGTTGTGGGATTTTCCCTGCTTTAGCGAGTCGCCCATACGCTGCGCAAGCAGCAACGCATCCTCGAATGCTTCGATTGCGGCACCGTGATGCTCTTGATGAAACAACACTGCGCCACGTCGGCGCAGTAGTCGGTAGCGCTGATCGATAGACAAACGGTCCGAGACGGCACCCTCTAGGTCATTTAACACCTTGGTTGCCGCGTCATAGTCTCCAAGCGCCGAGTAGCTGGTCGCCAGACGCAGGCTGGCGGTGGTGTATTCATCGGCCTGAGTTACGGGGCTTAACGTACGCCGAAACTGGTCGCAGGCCTGAATTGCATCCGCATACGCGTTCGTAAGCACATATTGCTCGCAGGCGTCCGGCACACTTTGCCCACAGGTCGTTCCAAGCCCCGATAACAGCATGACTGCCAGAGCCATGCGTTGGCACAGCCCATTTCTACCCATTTTTACCCAAGCCTCCCGGCTTTGCCCTGAGTTTGTCTGGCCCAGAGACATTCCCCTGCCTAACCTGACTGCAGCCGTAAGAAGTCGGCACCCAAACCGTTTCCAAGAACGTTTCATCACATACAACGGAGATTCAAATGAAGAAGTGTAAAGCAGTTCTGGCCATCGCGCTGATATCCGCAACACAACTGGCATCCGCAGCTCTGCCCGCAGGTGCCGGTGGCGGCTATTACGGGTCTGCATGGTACAGCAGCAATCAGGGTTCTGTAGTCGGCCCCTATAGCAATTGGTACGACTGCAACGAGGCGCTACAAAATGCTATGGACAATGCCGTCTATAATTTTGGCTGGTCCATCGTTTCGGTTAATCCCTGCAGTTACAACCCACCCGCTGTTTATGGACAGGTCTTGCATGAGCTAGCACCGGTAGAAAGCCTCAATGTAGTGAATGGCATTCTGGATCAGGTCGCTGCCGCTCGCAAACAATGGGTTCCTGAATATTTCGAGCAGGCGATCTGCGATATAACCGACCCGGATGAAGACGAAGACTTTGACAAAGAAGAAGTTGCGTGCCCAACGGTTCCTCGGCGCTAAAGCAACAACTATTTACTGGGACCCCGTCCGGGGTTCCAGTTTCTTGCCCTCAGGCCATTATGAAAAGCGTTACGACTGCTGTTCTACAATTGCATGCCACACTGCGGGCCAGCGATAATTTGCGCGGTGGTAGCCTTTGCCTCTGCGAACCGCTGTCAATCACATTGTAATCTTTTGCCCCAACTCTCGCAGCACGTCCAGGAACTCTGATACGTCTTCGTTGCTGGTACGCCAGTTAGAAAAGGCCGGTCGAAAAATAGTCCTGCTACCTAGCTTCGAGGTGCCAACTAGAAATCTACCGTCGGCCAAAACTGCTTCTCTCAGTCTTTTGTTGATGGCATCAAGCGTCGCGTCGTCCGAGTCCGCCGGAACATAGCGAAACGGCACGATATTGAGTTGAACGGGGGCAAGAAGCTCGAAATCATCCGCTGCCTCTACGAGTTCGGCCAAATGACTCGCCAGATCCAGGCAATGCTCTACAATCTGCGCATGCCCTTCCTTACCGTAGGCCTTCAATGAAGCCCATACCGAGAACCCGCGGGCACGACGAGAGCTTTCTGGTCCGATGGCACCCAGCGTAGGCTTTGGATCGGTTTCTTCTGGCAGATAATCTGCCGAGTAACGAAATGCTTTTGCCAGCAAATTGTGATCGCGACAAAGGGCAAAGCCTATGTCGTAAGGCACATTGAGCCACTTATGCCCATCTACAGTCCAGGAATCTGCCCTTTCAACACCATCCACCAGGTGCCGTGTTCGCTCACTCAGGCGTGCGAATAATCCAAACGCACCGTCCACGTGCACCCAACAATTATGGTCTCGAGCAATGTCTATCATGGTGTTGATCGGATCAAAATCTCCCGCGTTAACCTCGCCTGCATTCACCACGACGATCGCCGGAGCTCCACCAAGAGACTCCAGTCCACTGCGAAACGAATCCAGATCTATGCGCCCCCGATCATCCCGAGCGTGAATATGGAGGTTGTCGCGGCCCACACCCAAAATACTTAGCATCTTGGTGGCGCTGGCGTGCAAGTATCCGGAAGAATGCACGGGAATCTGCGGCAGTCCCGCCAGTCCCGTCGCGGAAACATCCACGCCGTGCTGCTCGCCCCACCATTGTCGCCCGGCCGCCAATCCCACCAAATTGGCCACGGATCCGCCGCTGGTGAAGATGCCCTGCAAATCGCCGGAGAGACC
>CAZVYE010000181.1:0-7173 GCA_964630895.1 uncultured Gammaproteobacteria bacterium
GCTATGGGCTTCGTACTAAAAAGGTCCGATTCGCCTGCGGCAATCTCTTCAGGGGTCACGGACTCTCTTAATAGTTGATTACTTTGCTGAAAATAATCAAAAGCTTTAGCGTACTGCCCACTAGCATCTGCAACTTTTGCCAGACCCGCCAATGCCAGTGCCTGATTTGTAGTGGAATTCCCCGCATATTTGAATGCATTATCAAAAGCGATGCGGGCTTCATCATGCCTTGCTTGTCGTTTGCCAATCTGGCCTAACACCAACCAGGCCTTGGCTTCTTGAGGATTGAGTCTAACGGCATCTTTGGCATTGCGAAGCGCCGCGTCGTCTTGGCGCGTCTGTTCCAGCATAGATGCCAATTGAGCAAGCAGTGATGGCGACTCAGGATATTCTTTGATCGCGTCCTGCGCCTTGGCCAGGGCGTGATCGTGTCGCTCCAGTTCTTCTAGCAGTGTTATTTCTGCAAGTATTAGCCGCTCGGAGCTTGCTATGAACTGGGGAAATTGTCGCAGCAGTTCCAAGGCCTGCTCCTGGGCGTGCGTTTGCCTTAGAGCATGTACGGTGTTGGCAAGAACCTCCGCGCCTCCTACGCCAGCTCTCAGTGCTTGCATCCAAAATCGTGCAGCGTCTGCCGGTCGATCTAACATTGCACAGGCGGCCCCACCGTAGAGGCACACTTGCGGCTTTGCAGCTTCAGGCCACTGGGTAGATTCGACTAATTCGAGCGCGAGGTCTGGCCTGCTGGCTTGCAAGGCCTTGACTACACGCTGCAAATCCTGTGTCTGCACCAAAGCTAAGCAACCTTGCTGACATCGAATGAAATGCTTATCCGCTCCCCCTCCCCGCTATGGGGAATCGTGCGATGGAATAGATATGATGGGAACAGCAGCAGCAAGCCTGGCTCTGGCTTAATCAACTGAATATTCTCCTCAGCCAACGCTGGTAAATCCTGATAGGGTCGACCAAACTCAATCCAGCCTGCGTGGGTTGAGCCATCCTCTTGAACGCTTGGGGGAAGCTCTACATAGTAGGCGCCACTGAGCCAGGAGTCTTCATGAATATGGGTATCAATATTGCCCTCACTCTTGGTAAGGGTTGCCCAAATATTAAGCTCGTAGTCGCCTTGCCAGGCGTTTTCGACAAACGGAGGTGGTCGCGCGCCTTTCGAATCGAAAGCGATGGCCTCGCGCATTCGGGCTTCAATTTCCTGACGCAAAAGCGCCTCAAATGCGCGAATTGCTTTGGTGCGATCCGCAGTGAGGTCTGACGTTAAAGCACCGTTTCTTGCGGCAAGGCCCACTGGCTCCCAGCGCAATAATGAATGATTACGTATATCGTGAGCCAGGGCACTGTTGAACTCCGCCATTGATTCAAAGCCATCAGGGATTTCCAGCTCAACGCGTTTTATCAGCCCTGGGCCTTCTGCCGCCTCTATGTTTAGCAGCGTTTGAGCCAACTGTAGGTGGGCGATAGACCGTTGATCTGAAGGCGCTAGCGCCAACGCCTTACGAAGATCAACCAGCGCTTCATTTGTTGAGCCCATCTTGAGTTCGCAGATACCCAACTGCCGACGCAGCTGGGCACTTCCATTTCCTGAGTCGAGCGTATCTTGAAGGACCTTTGCGGCTTCTCGGAAGTCACCGCTCGACTCTAGTGCCTGGGCAAGGTGGAGAACGAAATCCATCCTCTGGGGCGCACGAGCTACCGCAGCTTGACCGTACTCTATAGCCTGCTCGTACCGATTCTGTTTGGCACGGACGACACAAAGTACATCATGCGCCAGCGGGCTTTCAGGCTGTGCGTCTAGGACACTTAGAGCATCATTCGCGCAGCTTTCCAGTATTCTCGGTTCCGTCGACGTGGACAACACTGCCGCTCGGTTGAGCAACCGGTCCGGGCTGCCACCGTCTCGCTTCACTGCTTCATCTAAATAGCGTTGTGCCGCTTTTACATCATCCCGCTTGCCGGCAGCTATCCCGGCCAGCTCGTAAATATTTGCACTATTAGCACCATGTTCGATTGCTTTGCGGGCTATTTCCAGCGCAATGCTAAAGTTGCCAGCGGAAACAAGTGAGTGCGCCGCCGCGACAGCAGTCCGCTCTCGACGAATGTGTTCAGGCTCACCTCTTTCTAGCCACGCTCTTAAATATTTCCTGCTTTGATCGACCGCCAGTGCTCTTATGAGCGCTAACCAAATGGATTCATCTACAGACAGCCTTGCGTACTTCGCGCACCATTCATCTGGATGGAGGTTTTCGGTGTCTAAAAAAGCATGGCACGCAAAGACGAGCGGCCGCTTCTGAGACGCTTCTGGCAGCCGCTGAAAGGCGTCAGCCAGTGCCTGCCGCTGGCCTGACGCCAGTAGGCCCGAACAAAGTTCGTCAATGGCAAGGGTTGCAAATTTGGGCTGTCTCACAAGATCCAGGTAGACCTCGGTAGCAGTATCGTACTGTCCAGAACGCACCCAAGCTCTTGCCAGGTTCAATCTTGCATCCAGGTCTTGGGGAAATCTATCGCAGTAGTGGCTCAGAATAGTAGCAGCAAGCTGAAATTCCCCAAGCTGAACACAGATAGCGCCATATAGTGACTGTACCGGTGGGAATGGATTCTCTTTTGGATCACCCAACTGATCCAATGCGGCCTTCGCCTGGCTAAAGTTTCCCGTTTGCGCATACTGCAACGCACCGACAAATTCTGGCGGAGGGGTCGTAGGTTGCATAAAAGGCCTCAAGCTAGACTAGATATCGACATGGAACTCTCTGCGACGGCCGAGAGCTTAACTCAAGCAGGCATTTTATCCAATTGCTGGCGGCTCGCAGCACCGGATTGCGCAACTTTGCAATCGCAGCACTTTTCTGCAGACAAAAAAAATCCCGCAGCTCCGAAGAGCTGCGGGAATGCTTCTTGCCTATCCTACAATCGACTTAGAAGTCGACGGTAACTCGTACGTACGGGAAGCGTCCCGGTACGCGATGGTCAGCAGCGTTGAAGCTGTTGGCAAACGCTTGTACTGACAGCGGTGGTCCCTTGTCGCCGATGTTCTGGACACCCAAGGTGAACCGTGTGTCGTACTCAGACAGGTGGTAAGAAACCTGCGCATCGTGGTAAGTAGCACCACCGATTCCGCGGGCATCAACCGTACCGTCCGAATCCAGATCTAGGTCACAGTAAACCAGATCGAAGCTTGGATCATTGAAGTCATCTGGATCACAGTCTTCCAGTGTTCCGTGGATGTACTGCATGCCCCAGGTAGCTTCCCAATCGCCGAAGCTCCAGTTCAGATCCAGGTTAGACTTCCAACGTGGGAAGGTACCGTCACCCAGGTCGAAGCCAAGTGAGCTGACCAGGTCGCCCTGAGCAGTGGTCACTTCGTTGCGGCCTTGATAAGCGCTATCCCAAACTACGCGGAAGAAACCCCAATCGGTTTCTGGGAACGAGTAGCTTGCCAAGAAGTCAACACCTTCAACTTCCAACAGAGCGCCGTTAACCAGACCGTTAAACAGGTCGGTTACCAGACCGTTCGGTGCACGCTCAATGAACTGACACAGACCCGGGTTCAGGCCTACGGTGTCGTCTGGAGTACAGTTGCTCAGGATGAACTGAGAACCGATGGTGGTTACTACGTTCTCTACTTCGATGTTGTAGTAATCAACGGTCAGGTCCAATCCGTCCAACCAGCTTGGGCTGTACACGAAACCGAACGTATAAGACTCAGAGTTCTCAGCGTTCAGGTTCGGGTTAGAACCAGTGGTGATACGAATCTGTGGGTTTGGCTGGGTGTAAGAACCATCAGTTGGTACACCAGCAGCCGCACAGTTCTGTGCCTGAATGTTGCTTGGATCAGCGAAGTCAGATGCTGCCAAACCAGAACATGGGTCAGCAATGGTCGGGAAGCTATCGCCCTGACCAGCAAACAGTTCTGCGATTGACGGAGCACGGAAGCCTTCAGACCAAGTACCACGGATCAACAGGTCATCAATCGGCTGCCATTCCAGACCAACTTTAGAGTTGGTGGTGTCGCCAAATGAGTCGTAGTCAGACCAACGAGTTGACAGAGACAGATCCAAACGCTCAGCGCCAGTAACGCCAGACAGCAGAGGAATCGCCAATTCTACGTAGAATTCGTCAACTGAGTCAGAGCCGCGAGTCGGCAGACGTGCGTTACCAGAGGTAATACCAGCGGTAATCAACGCGTCCGGCTGATCAAAGCCTTCAACCTGACGATACTCGTAACCTACCGCGAAGCCCAGTGGGCCTGCTGGCATTTCAAAGATCTCACCAGTCAAGTTAGCGGTGTAGTTACGCAGGATGCTCTCACGCTCGTCCTGTGCTACGAAGGTGATGTAGTCGATCATTGCCGGGGTAATGGTACCCTGGCCATCAGGACCCTGACCACCGAACACGTTCAGAGGTACACAGCCAGAAATTGCGCCAGTTACACAGTCGTCAGACAGTGAAGCGATAACGCGCTGGATGTTCAACAGACCTGCGGTTACGTCAGAACGGTCAATCTGGTTGTACAGATAGCCAACGTCCCAATCGAAGTAGCGATCCATTGCCTGGAAGCTACCTTCCAAACCACCGCCAAAGCGGAAGTAGTCAACGTCTTGAACGAAGTTACGTCGACCGGCTTCAACCATACGACGGCCAATACCAAAGCTTGACGCTGGAATTGCAGAACCGAACGGGTTGAACGGGTTCAATGCACCAACACCAACCTGAGCACCCAGACCGCTGGTGATCAAGCCACCTACGAACAGCGGGGTCGGAGCCAGCAACTGGTCAGACTTACGCTTGTTGTAGATACCTTCAACAGACAGACGGATGTCGTCGGTTACATCGTAAACACCCTGGGTGAACACGTTGTAGCGCTCTTGCGGGGTGAGGATGTAGTTGTCTGGAGCAAAGTTGAACGGGTCAGTCAGGAAGTTGAACGGACGGAAAGCCGCCGCACCAACACCACCAGGACCAGTTACGTTTGCGCCCGCGTCAGAGGTTACGAATCCGAAACCTGTCTGCGGAGCAATAAACAGACCCTGCGGGGTACCCGCAGAACCGAACGCGTTTCCGGTACCAAACTGAGGTACAGCAGAAATACGACGATCGCCAGCAAATACTGGCTCGTTCTTGGTGTAAGAAGCGTTGAAGAACACAGAACCACGGTCAGAAGTGGTACCTACGCTGAAATCGTAAGATTGGATTTCACCGTCGTTCTCTGATTCGAACTGACCGAAGTATGCATTGGCTTGCATGCCTTCGAAGTCATCACGGGTGATTACGTTAACAACACCTGAGATTGCGTCAGAACCGTATACAGAAGAAGCACCGTCTTTCAGTACTTCGATACGCTTAATGACAGCTACTGGAATGTTGTTCAAGTCGACCGCGCCACCTAGAGAGGTAGCAAAACGACGACCGTTCAACAGAACCAGCAAACGGTTAGAACCTAAGTTTCTTAGGTCAAGGTTAGTGGCACCGTTACCACCGTTGTTGAATTGGGTATTCAGTGCAGCACCGGCAACCGGCAGATCTTGCAACAGGTCACCAATAGAGGTTAAACCTGTGCGCTCAATCTCTTCGCGCTGAATAACAAATACCGGAGATGCACTTTCAATGTCGGCACGCTTAATGCGTGAACCGGTCACTTCAATGCGGTCTAGCTCGGCGGTATCTTCGTCCTGATCCTGCGCAAATGCGCCGGTAGCACTCATACCGAAAGCTACCCCGGTCGCCAGTGCGTAATGCACGGCATTAAATAATGGGTTTCGCTTATTCATCATAACAAAAGGCTCTCCCAGCCAATTATTTGGCACTCGAAAACAGTCTTTATGGGTTCTATGCATTTTGTTCTTCCCTGCGCATAGAATCACCACGCCTTCCTTGGGCGTTGCGGAATACTAGCACTTGGAAAAGCAAAACGAAACTATAATCGTTTAACGAAAAGTAAATGTTTTCCGGGAGGCCTTAATTAGCGCCGAAAAATCGAGAAAGATCAGGCAAGGCCGGATTCACTATAGGGTGGTCTGAAGCCCATGGCTGGGTAATCTTGGCCTGGCTATTGAGTTGCTCACCCAGATTCTTGATACGTGCGGTTGCGTCTTCGGCACCATCTCGGAGGGCCTGAAACGCGGCCTGCGCCAAAAGTTCTTCGGCAGCCTGGCGATTGCCTGCGGCAGCCTCAGCGATTACCAGGGTTTCAATAACAGGTAGAGAAGGCGCTAACTGATAGATGTTTCGGGCGGCGTTCAACGCATTTTCTCGTTCAATTTCACTAGCTTCCGCGCAGGTTGACGCAATGCGCGAGTAAATCGACAACACATCCAGATTCTCCGGCGCAAGCGCTACCGTGTCGCGCATTACATTTAAAGCGCCCCGACAATCCCCTGCTTCGAAGGTTGCCCCAGCCAGCTTAAATGCAAACTCAATAACGTCTGGCTGCAGTTCCCGCAAACGACTATATGCTCGAGTCGCCTGAGACCAATCTTTCAGGCGGGTAGCAGCATCACCCCAGGCCACCACCGCCTCGGTCATTTCTGGTCGTAATTCGAGCGCTTTTTGGTAATGTTGCAAAGATTGCTCATCTGCGCCCTGGGTAGAATCGACGATACCTTTTGCGTAGTGCGCTAACGCCTCCGATGGATTATTAGCCAGGTAGTCATTCAGCATCGTCCGCGCCTTATCAAATTCCCCTGCATCGGTCAGTAGCATGGCGTAAGTAACCACCGGAAATACATTGTCTGGATCGTTTTGAACGGCCCGGTCCAGCAACTGCCTGCCTGCGTCCATTTGATCAAGACTCAGTGCCTGCAGGGCCATACTCAGAAACATGCTGGAGCTTCCTGAAAACTGCCGCAACCGCTCGTACAGAGGGTCATCGAAACGCACGTCTTGCTGGCCGGCGGCAGCCATCATACTGCGACCCGCGTCTGACTCCCCTTGAGCGCGCAGCGCAATGCCTAAAGAGTGCTTCAACTTGTCTGCCTGAGGCTGTAATTCCAAAGCGGCGCGTAATTGAGTCTCTGCTTCCGCATACTTTCCAAGACCTAGCAGCGCTTTACCGTACTCTGAACGCACAACAGCAATCTCAGGCACCTGAGTTGCCAACGGGGCGAGAACTTCAACAGCGGCCTGGTTGTCTCCCGATGCAGCCAGCGCCTGGCTAAGGCGAATTTT
>CAZVYE010000182.1:0-7151 GCA_964630895.1 uncultured Gammaproteobacteria bacterium
CAACGGTTGTATTGGCTTGCCTTTGCCATCCACGACGGCAGATATCCGGGATGAGAGCGGTAATTTGTTGGAGCAGGGAAAGCCCGGTGAACTGTGCATCAAAGGGCCGCAAGTTATGCTCGGCTACTGGCAGCGCCCGGAGGAAACCGCAAAAGTTATGACCGACGATGGCTATCTGCGTACCGGAGATATGGCCGTCATGACGCCAGAAGGATACTTTAAGATTGTCGACCGCAAGAAGGACATGATTTTAGTGTCTGGGTTTAATGTATATCCCAATGAGATTGAGGATGTCGTGGCAGCCCATCCCAAGGTGTTGGAAGTTGCAGCGATTGGTGTACCAGACGATAAATCTGGTGAGATCGTAAAGATCTGTGTGGTTGCAAAGGACCCTACCTTGGACAAAGCAGAGCTGCTGGCCCACTGTAAAGAAAATCTCACCGGTTACAAAGTGCCCAAGCAAGTGGCCTTTTACGAGGAACTGCCAAAAACTAACGTTGGTAAAATTCTACGCAGAGAGCTTAGAGACGCTCAAAACGCCTAGATGCTCACGGGTCGCCAGTGTTAGTACTCTGGCAACTCCGAGCCCTCAGCGTGCTCGCCCAGCAGCTGCCACAGTGGCGCTTCGCTATCGTCTGGAATAGCTCTAAACTGGATAGCCAACGTTGCATCTGTGACGCGAACTAGCTTTCCTACCAAAGCGATAGTCTGACCAGAGTCAGGCACAATTTCCAGGTGCACAGAATCTCCGCTTTGTAGATCGGCCGAGTCTGGCTTTTCTAGCAATGCGCCGGAAGCGGAAATGTCGCGAAATTGTGTTTGCCACATGGCGCCGTCGCAGCTAATCAGAACATGACCTTTGAACGCTTTACGGGCAAAACGCTCGCCGGGTGCTGGTTGTCGTAGCATGTATGGCTCCTTTCTGTGGCCGCATAGTCTGCAACCGAAAAAGTGTCGGTGCAAGAGTCAACTCACGAAGGATAGCCCGTAATTTCCCGGATTGCGTCGTACAACGGGGCAAGCTTGGGGTACATCTTTTGGTAGACTTTTTGATACAGCGCCGCATATATCTGGGCGTTTTCCGGAATGGGGTCTATGCGCTCGGAGACGCGACACATTGCTGCCACTGCGTCGGTATAGCTGGAGTACATTTTGGACGCCACGGCGGCATTAATTGCGGCACCTAAAGCGGAGGTTTCGGTGGTATGCGGCCGTTCAGCCGGCAAATTGTGGACGTCCGCGGCAATCTGCATAGCTACATCAGATTTGGCCCCGCCGCCGGATACGCGCAAGGAAGCAATGTTTAGACGTCCCCTTTTTTCGATGCGTTCGCGACCATCTCTCAGCGCATAGGCTAAGCCTTCAAGAATGGCCCGATAGAAATGACTGCGAGTATGCACGCCACCAAAGCCAACCACGGCACCTTTGGCCGAAAGGCCAGGATAGCGAATGCCACCACCCCAGAATGGTTGCAGCGTAAGCCCCAGGCTGCCTGGAGGTATCTGGGCAGCAAGCTTGTCGAGCGTGTGCTCCACGGGCAGGCCAGTTTCCTCGGCTTGCATTGCTTCGAAAGCTGCAAACTGTTCTTTAAACCAACTCACCATCCAGAAGCCCCTGATTACAGTAACCTCAGGACAATAGAATCCCGGTACTGCGGCCGGAAATGCAGGCAACATGGGAATGGCCTCAAAATAACGAGGACTAAAGCAGCTTATTGTAGCCTGGGTACCAAAACTCATACACGCCGTGTGCGCGTCAAGGCAGCCAGCTCCCAGCACCTCGCAAACCTTGTCGCCAGCAGATGCAATAACCGGTGTTCCCACCGGAATGCCGGTAGATTCAGCAGCGTCCGTGGTTATGTCACCGATGGTATCTCCAACCGGAACCAACTTTGGCAGCATGTCTGGGCGAACCTTAACAGCATCCCATTTCCAACTCGCATTGGATGCCCAGGTTTGCTTCTTAAAATCAAACGGGATGTAACCAACCTGATTCGCGACCGAGTCCGCGTCTTCACCGGTCAGCCGACGATTTAGCAAGCCAGATAAAAACAGATATCGGTCCGTTTGTTCCCAAATATCGCGCTGATTTTCGTAGATCCAGTTTATCTGACATTGCTGACGTAAATAGCGGATGGTTGCAGTTTCCCGAGCGGCTGAAAATGCCAGCCGCCAATGCAAAGGGAGCGGCTCTTTAGCGCTGGCGGTGCGCTGGTCCATCCAGATTATCCCAGGTCGGAGTGCCCTGCCCTGCTTGTCAAGATTAAACACAGTAGAGCGCTGCGTGGTCAGCGCTGTAGCTCGCACCCGCGATGCCAATTGTGGTTCGCCAGCCCAGAGCTGCTGGGTGGTAGCGGCGAGGTTTTTCCAGAAATATTCTGCAGTCTGTTCCACCCATCCGGGTTTGGGATGATGGTAGCTGTTTAGTGCCGTTTGCCCGGTCTTGATAGCGTGTCCTTGATCATCAAACAGGATCGCGCGAATACTCTGGGTGCCAACATCCAATGCCAGCAGCAAGTCTTTTTCCATGTATTGATGGCCTGAAAACAATAATTTGCATCTTAACAGCTTGCCCATGAAGCTCTACAATCAAGTCTATGTCGCAAATCCCAGGCGGACCCACCACGCGTGGCGCAATAGGTTCAATGGTGCAGGTTCGCAAGGGCGAATGGCTGCCCCTCTGCCTGTCGTTTCTCTATTTCCTGCTATTACTGGCGTCCTATTATTGTGTACGAGCCGTTCGCGACACGGTCTTCACGCTGGTAGACCAAAGCGAACGACCAACACTGTTCTTAACGACTTTCCTGGTAATGATCGCCGTGGTGCCTTTGTTTGGCTGGCTGGCTACCCGCTTTGAGAGGCGCCAGTTTCTGCCTGCGGTCTACTGGTTTTTTCTCGCAAACCTTATTGTCATTTACGCCACGTTTGATCAATTCGGGGATAGCCTGTGGTATGCGCGATTCTTCTTTACCTGGGTGAGCGTATTTAATTTATTTGTGGTTTCGGTGTTTTGGGGATTCATGGCAGATATCTTCGCCATCAGTCAGTCCAGGAGACTGTTTGGGATCATTGCAGCCGGCGGCTCCGTGGGTGGCATAGTGGGTGCCCTGCTGGGAGGCTTCGTTGCAAAGAGTTGGTCCGTATCCGCAGTGATCCTAACCTCTTCTTTGCTGTTATTTGCAACCATCCTGGTGGTTTGGCGTTTGCTTGGCTGGTGCCGCAGCAATGCTATTTCGGGCAAATCGCGAATGGGCCACGTTGGTGGGGACATCTGGGATGGCATAAAACTGCTGCTACGGTTTCCCTTCCTTCAGGGTATCGCAGGATTTATTTTTCTCGGAACATTTACCGGTGTCATTCTCTATAGCTACCAAGCGTCTGTTATCGCTGAGCGGTACGTCGACGCTGCCTCTCGCACTCAGGCTTTTGCCAACGTTGATCTGGCCGTTAATGCTTCAATCATTCTAATTCAGGTCCTGTTATTAGGCCGGGTGATCCGCTGGATTGGATTCCTGTGGGCGCTTTTGATTCTGCCATTGGTAGTGGTCGCAACTTTTGCCGTAATTGCGGTATCTCCGGCACTTGGTTTCATTTTGGTAGCCCAAATTGTTCGAAGGGCCATTTTGTTTGCCATTACCAATCCAACCAGCCAGATGCTGTATGCGGTGGTAGGTCCGCGCACAAAGTACAAATTTAAGGCTATGGCAGACACGCTAATCTATCGGGGCGGCGATACCTCAGGCGTTTTTCTATTTCGCGGTGCCGAAGCGTTAGGTGGATTAGGCCTGCCTGCAGCAATTGGTATGTTGGGTGGTGTGCTCTGGATTGGGCTTACCGTATGGCTCGGAAAGCGATTGAAAACCATTCAATCCACGGGCAAGGTGATACCCTAAGGTTTATCGATTAGATAGAAGGTTTATAGCCAGTTGAATACACAACCTATCCACGAAATTCGCGTGCAATCCTGGGGAGAGCTCAATGAGGTCTTATTCGATGAGCCGACCCACCCTCAGATTAATCGCTACCGATCCAATTTTGCATTTCGAGGAGTTGCCAATGCGGGCTATAATCTTGCCACCACTCTAATGCGCCAGGGTGGATCCTTTGCGCGACTCGAACCACATATTATCCGCAGCTTTCAAAAGTATGCCCATCTAGAGATGCATGAAGAGTCGTCCATTTGGAATTGGCTTTCATTGGCTCAGCATCATGGGCTGCCCACCAGATTGCTTGACTGGACCTATTCGCCATACGTTGCGCTAAATTTTGCCACCGATAAACATTTCGACCAGGACGGGGCAATTTACGCAGTTAATTTTGTGCAGACGAACAGCTACCTGTCTCCTCGTTTGCGACATCGACTCGAATTGACGGATGCACGGGTATTTACCACCCAGCTTTTAAATAAGGAAGTGCGTTCGTTAGATGAATTTGACGGCCAGAAGAACGCACCGTTTGTGGTGTTTTTCGAGCCTCCATCATTGGATAGTCGAATTGTGAATCAATACGGGCTGTTTTCTGTGGTTTCAGACCCAAGTACGATTTTGGACGAGTGGCTGCCCAATGACCCCGCCATATTCAAGAAGGTCGTCATCCCTGCGGAGTTGAAATGGGAATTTCGAGATAAGTTAGACCAGGCCGGCATAAATGAACGCATGCTGTTTCCCGGTCTGGACGGATTGTGTCGGTACTTGAAGCGTTATTACATGCCCGCAGAAAGCGACAATGAATCAGACAAAATCGAGCCTGCCAAGGCGGGTCGCCAATAGCCACCAATTATTAATCTAAGATAACTACCACTATCCATTAATCTTCGCTAACATGTGCCGCCACATTGGGCACTGTGGGGTACTTAGTGCGTCAGCCACTGCGCAGCATTCGGTTTAAATTGACGGCGATTGCGGTCGTGTTGGCAATCGTGCCTGCGCTCGTTCTTGGCATCATTCATTACACCCACAACCGCCAACTCATCGAAACCAGCGTCAGCCAGCGTCTGGATGGCTCTGCTAGCCGCTTCGCCCGGGAGCTCAGCTTATGGGTAGCCTCCCGTCAAAGCGACCTTAGAGTCGCAGCATCGAGCTATCTAGTGTTGGAGAACCTGGATCGTGCCCTGGCAGGCGACGTTTCTGCCCGGCGCCAGGTTACCGAATATCTTGAGTCTGTGAATTCCCGTCTGCCTGCGTTTAACAAGCTGAGCCTGCTTGATCAAACCGGCAATCTCATAGCGGGAGATACGCCGCTAAGCAGCGGCTTCAATCTGAATCAACCTCTAGCTCGATTTGTCGAACCATCTACCCTGCTAGACCACAGTGGCACTGACGAGCAATTGATGGTCATGAATTTTCCTATTCTTGATTTGGAAAACCAGGTGCGTGGCGTGATGATGGCGGAAACAGCGCTACTAAGTCTGCAGGATTTAATGGAACTTTCGCTAACAAGTCCAGATATCGCCAGCTATCTTGTCGACTCCAGGCAGCACATCGTGCTCAGCAGTGGCAATACCAATTCTTCCGTCGGAGAACACTTCGCGACGGAGGTGATAGAGCGTTTAAGAATGTCCACGCTAATGCCATATTGGCACGCGGATGGCACCGAGGTTGTTGGCGTCATGCACCCTGTTCCTGGTACAGACTGGAATATTATCGTAGAGCAGAGTCGAAGCTCTGCCTACTCAGAAATATCTACCCTGCAATCGTCCAGCATGGTAATCGGGGCGCTCATTCTACTAGTAATCCTTTTGGTGGCATCCGTTAGCGGCAGGGGCATAAGTTCACCCCTGGTAAGGCTACGTCAGGCTGCAAAGCGAGTCAGTGAAGGAGACCTGAGTGCTAGAGTCGAGCCCAAAGGCAACGACGAACTTGCGGACTTAACGCAGATGTTCAACAACATGGTTAGCGCGCTCAAAACAACCCGTGATGAGTTAGATAGAAATAACGCTGAATTGGCCAAGCGCAATCGTATCTTTCGAACCATGTCCAGAACAGACGCGCTCACAGGTTTACCAAATCGACAGCATCTAAACAATTGGCTACCTCGCATGCTCGCCCATGCGAAGCGCTTAGACAAACCACTCGCGATTATGATGCTGGACGTTGATCATTTTAAACGTATCAACGACGACCAAGGGCATTTTGTAGGCGACGCGGCGTTGACAAAGATTGCAACGCGAATTCGTGGTGTACTAAATTTCCGCGACTATGCCGCGCGCTTTGGTGGCGAAGAATTTCTGGTGGCCTTGTGGAACTGCAATGCCCAACAGACTGAGATTCGCGCGGAGCACCTTCGCACTCGTATTGCACAAGACCCATTTATGCTCAACGATGTCCCTTGCGACATTACAGTAAGCTTGGGTATTGCTACCTTTCCGGAATGCAGCGACGCACTAGAGGAACTGTTGGTTGCAGCGGACGATGCCCTTTACCGGGCTAAAGCGGATGGTAGGAACTGTATCAAGCATGCTCACCCCCATAATCTGCGCATTGTTTCGTCGGAATAACACCACAAAAAAACTGGCGCCAAAGGTAAATGGCCCTAATTAGCGCTGGTGCTAACTTTCGATTCTTGCTGAGGTTTCGTCACATCCGGTTTGGCAAGCTGGAGTAAGGGTTTGTAAATCCATCCCGTATCTGATTGGGATGCTCCCTGGTCAAGGCTGACTTTGACCCAAACCCCACTGTAGGACAGCGCATTCACCTGTTCGCCTTGTGGCAGGGTCACCAGGACATGGTTTTGAAGACTTGGACCGGAGCGTACATTGACATTCTTTTCGGTTGTCATTTTCACTCCGTCATCAAACAGAATTTCGTCAGCAATACTGGACTGCTGAGGAGCAAGTGGGCTGCGCAGGTTTGAGATGAGCTTTTTCGCCTCACTAGAGAGGTAAAGTGCCCCACCATAGTTTTCTGCGTCAAAGGCCTCATTGGCCTGAGAGAGTGTCTCTCGTACTTTGTCCCTACCCTCGTCCTCCATACTGGCAACTGAGCGCAGTGCAATCTCCGCTTCGGCTATGCTTGCTGCTGCATCTGCTTGATTAACATTGCCCCGAAGTTTCGCCTGCGCTCGAACCACCTCAGAAATCGCGTCCTCATGCGCCTGGGATAATTGCGTAATCTGGCGTTGCATACGAATCAATCGTTGGTCTAGCTCAACGAC
>CAZVYE010000183.1:0-7114 GCA_964630895.1 uncultured Gammaproteobacteria bacterium
CCGTTTCTGACCGCAGAAACGTGCTATAACTACCTATCAAACGAACGAGGAAAAGCGACGTGTCTGAAACCCTGTTCCTTGACATTATAGATCGCAAAATTCCGGCTGATATCGTCTTTGAGAATGATGATGTTTTGGCGTTTCGGGATATTAATCCGCAGGCACCTCAGCATGTGCTTTTTATTCCAAAGACGCATATTCGTACGGTCAACGATATTGCCGATGATCAAGCAGTGCTTGTCGGCAAGTTATTTTTGGCAGCGCGAGACTATGCTCAAAGTGTAGGAGTCGCGGAAGATGGCTACCGTTTGGTAATGAATTGCAATGAGCAAGCGGGGCAAACCGTTTTTCATATCCATCTTCATTTCCTTGCCGGTCGCTCCTTCAACTGGCCTCCAGGATAAACAACGATGCAAAGAATACAGGCCAGAGCATTAATTTTGTCCACCGCGCTGCTGCTAGCTCTTATGGGCTGCAAGGCGGGTAACGAGTCCGCTGCAGAACCAGCGGGTGACAAAGACGTCGCGTCGGTGCCAAATGCTGTTTCGCTTGAAGACATGTACGGATCGGTCTGGCGCCTCGTTAACTTGCAGGGTGATGCGATAGGGTCAGGAATCGATATAACCCTGAAGTGGGCTGACGATGGAGAAGCCATATCCGGTTCTTCTGGTTGTAATGGCTATAACGCCTCAATCAGTGGATCGGCCGAAGCATTCCAAATCACGCATGTAGCAAGTACGAAGCGTATGTGCATGGGTCCGGATAATCTCATGCAGATTGAGTCGCAATATATAAATGCGCTGGGTCAGGTAAATTCCGTGGAAAGCCGTGATCAACAGTTGGTACTTCTTACGCCCGAGGATGAACTCGTTTTTGGAAAGAAAACAGTTCAGTAAATTTAGCGACCGTAATCTACGGCTAGTCTTTCTCGACTTCGGATGCTGCGCTGCTAGACTTGGACGGTGACGCAGGCTGCGGCAGATGTTTTGTCATTTGATACTGTTCCAGCTTGCTTTGCAGCATGTCAGGATCCAGGATTCGATCTGCACCGTCTTTGACGTGCGCGTAGATGCTACGGTAGCTATCAGAGAGTTCGTTGATTAACACGGTTGTCTGCACAAAATGGTCAGCCACTTCCTCTCGATAGTCTTCCAGCTCCTGCTCGAGTTGCACCACGGTTTTGCCGCTACGGGAGTTCCTTGGCCAAAACCAGGCAGCCGCAAATCCAATCAAGAAGCATGTCCCGCCGATGAGCAGATATAACAGCCAGTCCTGTGTCATCAATTACTACCGATCATTAGTATAAATCCGGGTATCAACTCTAACCCTCTCGCATCACACGTACAATACGTCGATAAGACTCCAGCCGGTTCATGGCGATTTCTCCCTCATTTGCCGCCTGCTCTACCGCACATTTAGGTTCGTGAATGTGGGTGCAGTTTGCAAACTTGCACTGTTGGGCATAAGGAGCGAATTCCACGAACCCAGACTCTACCTGAGCGATCTCCATGTCCCATATGCCGTATTCCCACACGCCAGGAGAGTCCACGATGCCGCCACCTTCAGGCGTTCTGTAGAGACGCGAGGCGGTTGTTGTGTGACGCCCTTTGCCTGTGCTGTCTGACAGGGATTGGGTTTGCAGATCCAGACTCGGTAATAGCCGATTAACCAAAGACGACTTGCCGACCCCACTTTGCCCTACGAAGATACTGGTTCCGGTAGCTACCAGCTCTGTCAGCTCATCTATGTTTGCAGGGTCCTTGGCACTGGCGCGAACGACTGGATAACCCAAAGCATGGTAACTGGCAGCCAGCGCATCCCAGCTTTCTTGCTTATCCTGATCTACCAGGTCCACTTTGTTGATGCAAAGTACAGCAGGGATTTGCACGCTATGCGCGGCAACCAGATAGCGATTGATCAAATCTCTTGTGGGTTCTGGAAACGGTGCCACCACGATGATGATGCGATTCAGGTTGGCAGCCACGATTCGCTGTCTGCCATTCTGGTCTACTCGAGGGAAATAGTTCTCGCGTGTTTCAATACGCGTTATGAGGGGGCTGTTTGCATCGATATCCGAGGCTTCAACAAAATCGCCGCATACGACTTTTCCAGCACTCTTGCGAATCTTGCAACGCAATAGTTCCGAGCCGTGTTCAATGATGCACTCTGGCCCAAAGCTCACCACTACGCGATTTAGATTTGTGGTCACATTCTTCCTATTCTTACTATGGTTCAAATTTTCAGACTAGCAGCGACTGTAAGTGTCGTCGACCAGTTGTTCTGTCCGCCACGAGAATGCGCTTTAAAGCACAACCGGGTCTGATAAACTGGCCAGCAAACAATAAAGGGCAAAGAATGCCAAAGTCACCAGAAAACCTGATCTGGATCGATCTCGAAATGACCGGTCTGGATCCCGACCATGACGTTATTATCGAAATAGCCACCCTCGTCACAGACAAAGAGCTCAACGAATTGGGTGTCGGCCCGGTGTTGGCAATTCATCAGCCAGACGCAGTGATGCAGGCAATGGATGATTGGAACACTCGTCATCACACCGCTTCGGGCCTAGTGGAAAGGGTGCGCGGCTCATCATACACAGCAGCTCAGGCCGCCGAAGAGACCATTGAGTTTTTGCGGGAATACGTGCCTGCGGGTACTTCCCCTATGTGTGGCAACAGCATTTGTCAGGATCGACGCTTCCTGTATCGCTATATGCCCGAGCTGGAGTCTTTTTTTCACTATCGCAACCTGGATGTCAGCACAATCAAAGAGCTTGCACGTCGCTGGCAGCCAGACATTCTAAGTGAGCTGTGCAAACAAAGCCGGCACATTGCTTTGGATGATATTCGTGACTCCATTGATGAGCTTCGACTCTACCGCCAGTATATGGGTAAGCTCGGAGGCAACGAGGCATAGCTCGCCTCGTTGTTCGCTGCCTTACGATCAATCGCCAGATTGATTGGCCAAGTGTAACCAGGTTTCAATAACCGTATCAGGGTTTAGAGAAACACTTTCGATGCCTTGGTCTAGTAACCAGGCTGCCAGATCTGGATGGTCAGAAGGGCCCTGGCCACAGATCCCAATGTATTTACCGGCCTTACGGCAGGCTTGTATCGCCATGGACAACAGGGCTTTTACTGCCTCGTTCCGCTCATCAAACAAGTGCGCGATCAAGCCTGAGTCCCGATCCAGCCCCAGTGCAAGTTGAGTCATATCATTAGAACCGATGGAAAAACCATCAAAATGCTCTAAGAACTGGTCTGCCAGCAGTGCATTGGATGGCAGTTCGCACATCATGATTATCTTAAGACCATTCTCCCCGCGCTTAAGCCCAAACTCCTCCATAACCGAAACCACAGCCTTGGCTTCGTCTACGGTCCGCACAAAGGGAACCATGGCCCAAACATTGGTCAGTCCCATTTCGTCCCGAATATATTTCAAAGCGCGACATTCCAGCTCAAAACAAGCCTTGAACGTGTCGTCAACGTAGCGAGAAGCTCCACGGAAGCCCAACATCGGATTTTCTTCGTCGGGCTCGTAGCGACTGCCGCCAATCAGGTTGGCGTATTCGTTAGACTTGAAATCAGATAGTCGAACGATAACGGGGCCAGGTGAAAATGCCGAAGCCAGTGTGCCAATGCCTTCTATCAGCCGATCTACGTAGAAATCCACCGGACCTGAATATCCGGCGATGCGTTGGTCAATTTGCTCGCGAATTTCATCTGTCTGGTCGCTGTACTCTAAAAGCGCTCTGGGGTGCACGCCGATCATGCGATTGATAATGAACTCTAATCGAGCCAGGCCAATACCCGCGTTGGGTATCTGTGCGAAGTCGAACGCCCGGTCCGGATTTCCTACGTTCATCATGATCTTTAGCGGGATTTCAGGCATTTGCTGCATGTCAGATCGATGAATTTCGAATTCGAGATTACCGGTGTAAACCATACCGGTGTCGCCTTCGGCGCACGAAACAGTGACTTCCTGACCGTCTTGAATCTGATCCGTGGCATCGCCGCAACCGACTACCGCTGGTATGCCCAGTTCGCGGGCGATAATAGCTGCGTGACAGGTTCGACCACCGCGGTTTGTGACAATAGCAGCAGCCCGCTTCATCACTGGCTCCCAGTCCGGATCAGTCATGTCGGTAACCAACACGTCTCCGGCTTGTACACTATCCATATTTTCCAAAGCGCTGACCACGCGCGCCCGACCTGCACCAATGCGCTGTCCAATACTGCGACCGGTAATAATTACATCTGAAGTCTCTTTAAGACGATAGCGTTCGATCACGGAGCCACCTCGAGACTTTACGGTCTCTGGGCGTGCTTGAACGATATAGATCTTTCCTGTATCGCCGTCCTTGGCCCACTCAATGTCCATGGGCCGCTCATAGTGAGCCTCAATGGTCATGGCGTGCCTGGCTAACTCCATCACCTCAGCGTCGCTAAGCGAGAAAGCGTTACGACGCTCTGCATCAACGTCGATGGTTTGTACGCCGGCACCGTCTGAGGCGTAGGTCATTTCAATGGCCTTGGAGCCAAGAGAGCGGCGGACGACCGCGGGTCGGCCTGATTCTAACGTTGCCTTGTGGACATAAAATTCGTCCGGGTTAACGGCACCCTGAACAACCATCTCACCCAAGCCATACGAACTGGTGATAAACACTACGTCACGAAAGCCGGATTCGGTGTCCAGGGTAAACATTACGCCAGATGCCCCGATATCACTTCGGACCATCTGCTGGATGCCGGCAGAAAGATAAACGTCATGATGCGCAAAGCCCTGGTGGACGCGATAGGCGATCGCCCGGTCGTTATACAGCGAGGCAAACACTTCGTGAATCTTGTGCAAGACGTCATCAATGCCAGAAACGTTCAGAAATGTCTCTTGCTGGCCAGCAAATGAGGCGTCGGGTAAGTCTTCTGCGGTTGCAGACGAGCGCACAGCAACGGTGGCTTCAGCGCCAATGCGCTGCTGTAGAACATCCCAGGCTTCCCGAATGGCTGTCTCAAGCGCGGCCGGGAAGGGGGTATCTATGACCCACTGGCGAATTTCCTGGCCAGCCTGCGCGAGCGCGTTGACGTCATCCACGTCTAAGGAATTTAGTCTTTCATTAATGCGGTCCGCCAAACCAGACTGGGCTAAAAACTCGCGAAATGCATCTGCCGTCGTGGCAAAGCCACCGGGAACTTGCACGCCCGCACCAGCGAGATTGCTAATCATTTCACCAAGTGAAGCGTTTTTGCCACCAACGCGACCTAAATCTTCCATACCTAGCTGGTCTAGCCAGAGGATGTACTCGCTCAACAGTTTTCTCCCAGATATTCTTAACGAATGCTACGGACAATGCCCGTGCCAACGGCGCAGCATTATATATTGCCAAAGGCCGCTTGTGATCACCGCGTAGCAGATTAACCTATGAATTTGGTCGGAAGTTTGTCGGCGTCTCTAGTTTAAGCAACCTAATTCAAATGGCACGTATGCCACAATGCAGATACAAGAAGGGATATAGCATCAATGCAAAGAACCATATTTTTTGTTTCAGACGGCACCGGGATTACTGCCGAGACCATCGGGCACAGCCTGCTTACGCAGTTTGAGGGGATAGATTTCAAGCAGGTTCGTTTGCCGTTCGTAGACAATCTGGACAAAGCAAAGGACGCCAGAGATAGGATCAGTAAGGCGGCCAAGGAAGATCAGTCGCGACCCATAGTCATCAATACGCTGGTCGACAAAGCGCTGTCAGAAATTTTCTATGACTCGGATGGGCTCGTGCTGGACATCTTCGACCAGTTCATTGACCAACTCGAGCAAGAGTTTGGTATTTCTCGCAGCAACCGGGTGGGGCGCGCCCACGGTTTGGTGGATTACCAGACTTACGAAAACCGCATGGATGCGACGAACTATGCGCTTAAACATGATGATGGTGCGGATTTGCACTACAACAATGCCGACGTAATTTTGGTGGGGGTTTCGCGCAGCGGCAAAACGCCCACCTGTTTGTACATGGCCCTACATTACGGCGTAAAGGCCGGCAACTATCCACTAACCGAAGATGATTTGGACGAAATGAAGCTGCCATCCCGGCTACGACCGTTCAAGAACAAATTGTTTGGTCTGACTATTGATCCTGAGCGGCTGCATCAGATCAGGCAAGCACGTCGACCGGACAGCAAGTATGCGGATATTAAACAGTGCCGCAACGAAGTGGCCGAAGCAGAATCCTTATTTCGCTTACATGGCATTCCGTCCTTAAACACAACCCATACGTCCATTGAAGAAATGGCCAGCAAGATACTGGTTCAATTTGGATTGGAACGAAATATGTATTAGTGGATCGCTGGATTCAGCAACAATTTTGCCCATGAGACCACTGTAAAACGCACGACTCAGAATGCCGCCTAGATTGGCAATTTAGACAAACTACTGGTAAACAGAACACATGGAAAAATCATTGTGGGAGCCAATACCGAAGCAAGACAGTCGATTTGCGAAGCTTATGCGACTGTATTCCGAGAGCTACAGGCAGCTCGCGTTGCTAGTGGACTTCGATGCTTTAGGCACTGACCGGATGGTGTCTGTTATTGCTGGTCAATTGCCGATTTTTGTTGAGGTGACCGAACGACATAAGTACACCAGCTTTGTTCGCTTGACGTATTTCATTGAAGACGAAGTTGGAGTGCTGAAGGCTGACCCGGATGCGCACGTTCGGGTCTATCATGACACCCAGCAAGCAGAGGTAACCCACTGTTACCCAAAACAAGCCGCGCAACCGTTGTTTGGCGCACTGGTGCCAGTTGCTGACGTGGTCAAACACCGATGGCGCGCGAACCAGTTTTTAGATCGTTGGTTGGAATATCTGCTCAAGCAGGGTCATTCACAAGAAACCATGCGCAAAGCGCGTACTGGCGAGTGGCCAGAAGAAGCAAATATCGTTGATCTTGGCAAATGGTCTACCGACACAAGTCAATCTGGTCGGTGAATTTGCAGAAATCTGCACTTTTTTAGAAATTTCCCTTGACAGCATAGGCACCTTTGCATAATCTTGCGCGCCTCTTCGGGGCTATAGCTCAGCTGGGAGAGCGCTACAATGGCATTGTAGAGGTCGGCGGTT
>CAZVYE010000184.1:0-7075 GCA_964630895.1 uncultured Gammaproteobacteria bacterium
CAGCAGCCTGAGAAGCCGCAAGCACGTTGGGCAGGTGCATGGAAAATCGCACACCTTCTCCGGGCGCACTCTTGCATTCAATGGTCCCCCCAAGCATCTGTGTCACCAGATTGTACACAATGTGCATACCCAAACCTGTGCCGCCGGTTGTGCGTTTGGTCGTAAAGAATGGCTCAAAAATGCGTTCCGATACGCTAGCAGGCATGCCCGCACCGTCGTCCGCATAGTTAAACTCCAGCGCATTGGAACCAAGCGGTTGCGCGCTGATGGTGATAGTCCCAGATTCATCGGCCGAGTAGCCGTGAATAAGAGAATTCAATACCAGGTTCGATACAATTTGATATAGGACTCCCGGATAACTTTCCAGCATTACCCCTTCTTCTATATGCAGCGCGACCTGGACTTTCGTCTTGCGCAGGCGAGGATGCAAGGATGTGAGAATCTGGTCAAGATACTGGCGCAGATCAAATTGCCGCTTTTCTTCAATGACCTGATCCACCGCGACCTGCTTGAAGCTGCGAACCATTTTTGCCGCGCGCTCAAGACTGGTCAGGATCAATCCCGCTGATTCGTCCAAGCGACGTAACTCCTTCTCTGCTGGGTTACCTGCATCCAGTAGCTTGCGCACTTTACCTTGCAGGTGCGAAGCCGCAGTTAGCCCTATCCCAATTGGTGTATTTAGCTCATGCGCCACACCCGCGACCAACCCGCCAAGTGATGCCATCTTTTCGGACTCCACCAGTTGTTGTTGGGTGTTCTGCAGATTCTCATACGCACTCTGGAGCGCTTGGGTTCGATCCGCCACCCGCTCTTCCAACTCGTCGTTCAGTGCTCGCAAAGCGGCTTCAGCCGCCTTCAGCTCATCAACGTTTTTCGTAGTGCCGGATATTCTGAGAGGCCGCCCTTCATCATCCGTAGCGACCACCTTGCCGCGCTCCAAGACCCAGGTCCAATTGCCCTGGCGATCCAGAATCCGGTAAGTGGCATGATAGCTGGGGCTCGCGTCATTAAGATGATCTTGAAGCGCCTTTTTGAACATCTCCTGATCTTCTGGGTGCACGGCCTTACCCACGTCTTCGAGCCGGTTAAGAGGTTCAAACTCCGGTCGATCCGCATTCTCAAGCACATTCATGCGATGCACGGCGCCAGTTGCCATATCCCAGTCCCAAAGCTCATCCCCGCTGCCCCATAAGGCAAGGCGCAGACGCTCTTCGCTTTCTGCTATGGCCCTTTGCGCCATCTCCCGCTCTTGCAGCTTGGTGGCGCGCGCCCGATACCACAAGGCGGCTAACCCCATCAGCACGAGTAAATAAACTACAAAAGCAAACGAGGTACGCCACCAGGGCGGCAACACATTCAGCACCACGCGCCTTGGCTGCTTTTGCCATACACCCTCGCCGCTCCGAGCCACAAGTTCTAGCACATACTCCCCAGGTGCCAATCCGGTAAAAGTGGCTGACCGGCGCCGTGCATCCGTCTCGATCCATTCGTCACTCAACCCCAGCAACCGGTAGCGGAAAATGTTGCGCTCAGGAGAGGCAAAATGCAGGGCAGAAAAATCAAACGTTAATACACTCGCTTCGGGCACCACATTGATGGTGTCAAGCGTCGAAATGTGCTGGGGCAGCCCAGGTATTTCGGAAGTCGCGTCCTGCAATCGGGCCAGTGAAACCGACTTATTCAAAACGCGATAATCAGTTATGGTACCTTGCGGTTCGGTCAGATCCCAAACCAACTCGGTGGGATCGAATGCGGAAACGCCGCGCACCGTACCCAGCATGATGATGCCACTATCGTCTTGGAAGTATGCCCCTTGATTAAACTCATTGCTGATAAGCCCGGACGAGTGATCGTAAATTCGAATTTCACCAGTTTCAGGGTTATTGCGCGCCAAACCCTCGTTGGTTGGAACCCACAGCTTACCGTCCGAATCAGATAGCACTGTATAAACCAGATCATTGGGCAATCCGTCGCCTTTGCGCAGAAACTGAATTTCGCGTTTTGTCTCATCATATCGACCCAGCCCGTGATCGGTTGCCAGCCAATACAGACCGTCTTCCTGCTGTAAAATTCGCAGGACCATAAAGCCATCCATTTCGTTTATCGGCTGGGTAAAAATCATGGAATCTACATCCAGAACACTAACTCCGGAACGACGTGTGCCAACCCAAAGTCGACCTTGGCTATCCATGGTTAACGTGCGCAAATTATTCTCCGGTAGTGCCCCAGATTCAGGTTGAGCCCGGAAATTCACAAATTGCTGGGTTTCTGGAAAAAAACGGCTTAGACCATGATTTGTGGCCAGCCACAAGTCGTTAGCATTGCCTTCCACCATTGCGTAGACGCGGTTGTCTGGCAGGCTGGACTGATCTCCAGGCGCAAATTGCCAACTCTTGAAGGTCTGTGTTTCTGGTTGATACAAGGCCAGACCACCATCGCGTGTACCAATCCAAATCCGATCTTTTGCGTCTTGCAGAATTGACAATATCCAGTTTGCAGGAAGGCTGCCGGGACGATCGGGATCATGCCGATAATAGTAGAAGCGGCCTTCAACATGATCGTAGCGCTGTAAACCGCCTCCCTTGGTACCCACCCACAGGTCGCCATCGCGTGTGCGCTTTACCGCCCAAACCTGAGGTACGGCCAAACCGGCTCCGGCCACATCACTAGAACCAACGTGACGAAAGCTGGCCTGGGATGGCGAAAACTTGCTCACACCTCCGCCTTCTGTTCCAAACCACATGACCCCGGTTCGGTCCTCAAACACCACGCGTACATCGTCACTGCTTAAACTGAATTGATTGCGTTCATCGTGTCTGTGGGGAATCCACGTAGCGTTTGGATCAGCGGGGTCACGCGCGTACAGCCCTTCCCTGGAAGCTATCCAAACCAACCCCTTATCTTTGAGCCAAATATTCTTAATATGCTTGCGAGATAACTCCGTGCGCAGCGGTGGCTGGTTGGTCAGCAGTGCATTCAGGCCCGGCCAAACCATAATCCCTTTGTCTCCGCCCGCCCAGACTTCATCGCCAACCTTTGCCACAACGCGAATTGCCTGACGCGGATTGGGTATTTGCAGGTGGCGCAAATCATATTGGTTGGTATCCGCCAACAGTCGAAATATGCCGTTGTCAGCAGAAATGATTGCCGTACCATCTTCTCGCAGCCATAGATGATTAATGGTAGACGGCTGACCCTGGGTTGGGACAGCCATGGGAGCAATCAGAGTCTGCGCAGAGTCGCGACTGGGATTGATTCGAATCAGGCGCCCACGATCACTTCCAACCCACAAATTGCCCTTTTGGTCTTCTGCGATGACAGAAACCACCATCGTATCCAAAGTTGCTGGAATATCGGTGCTGGCGCCAATATATGAAAATGTCTGCTGCGCGAAATCGAATCGCTGCAAACCACCACGGGATCCAACCCACAGATCTCCTGCTGCATCGACAAATAATGCATTAACGTAGCTATTGCCCAGACTGGCATCGTCGGCATCTGAATGTCGATAGACTTGCACTTCGTGACCGTCAAATCGATTGAGACCATCGCCAGTAGCAAACCAAAGGTACCCAATATCGTCTTGCGCGATCGCATAGATGGCTGCCTGTGACAAACCATCCTCGGCACCCAAATGTTCGAACGCTATGCTTCCGGGGAATGCATCAAGGCCATACTGTCCTGATCCGCGCACTGCGCTGGCCACCATCAGGAGTGCTACCATCAGGCAGAAAAGCACCGCTTTGTTCACAGGTTTGACCATGCAAGAATCGCCATAAAAAGCACGCCGTAAGCATACTACAAGTCGTTTACCGTGTTGCTGACTACACGAAATGGATTGACCCGCAGTTTGCGGTGCTTAAACGAACAGACTGTTAACAACAACCGAGGGCCATGCTCATGGAAATGACGTTATATTCGTTTGGCAAGTATGACCGCAGCGGTAAAGTACGCTGGACCGCATATGAGTTGGGCTACACCATCTGTGAGGAAACGGTTGAGGTAGGAGCACATGGTCAGCTTCCTTACACGGATATTAACCCCTACGGACTGATCCCTGCCGCTAAGATTGACGCAGAAATTTATCGCGAATCGTCGGCGATCTGCCGGGTGTTGGCAGACCGCCACGCAGAGGCGCTTCTAGTGCCAAGCTTTCCGCAGGAACGTAAGCTGTTCCATCAATTATGCGCCGCCGCCACAGAATCGCTCGAGCCCCTGCTCACCCCTTACTATCTGGATCATGCAGGAATTGCCTACAACGGATTTAAGCGCATATTTCACGACGCTTTAAAACACCGGGTATCGATCTTTTGTGCAAATTTACCCGACGGTGGCTTTCTGGTGGGCGACGGCTTAACTCTGGCTGACATTTTCGCCGGCTATGTCATTCGCCTCGCAGTACAAGCGGAACTCATTGCATTTGATCAGGTTGGTCACTACATGGAACCGCTGATGCAACGAGACGCTGCGCGCAAAGCCGAAATTTTCGCAAGCCTGCGGTCCTAAGCATTTCCAGATCGATTAGATCGCCTTTGCCAACGCCATTGGGTCAAAGTCCGTGCTTTGCACCTGAGCTAAGTCTGGTGCCTGATCGGCATTGATTAACTTGCGGATTGCCATATGTTCTGCTGCGCGATTGACCGTATCCACGCTAAGCAGCTTGTCGCGAGCAAAGTAATAGACCGCAAAATCGCCAGCCTCCAGGTCGCCGCGCACTTCATGATGATCGTGTCCATCCGAAACCCCCACCATTTGCAGCTTGTATTCGTATTGATCCGACCAAAACCAGGGCACCTGATGGTAAGCTTCCGCTTGTCCCATCAGCGTGAGAGCAGCTGTCTTTGCCTGCTCCACTGCGTTATGCACGGACTCCAATCGCACCATCCCCCCGAGCCGAGGGTTGGGGTGCCTGGTGCAATCTCCTGCCGCAAGAATATTCGGATCGGACGTGCGCGCGTGTTCATCAACCAAAATGCCATCTTCACAGCCCAGTCCGCACTCTGCGGCCAACTGGGTATTGGGCTCTACGCCAATCCCTACGATAACCATCTGCGCAGGAAGCTCGCGGCCATCAACCAAATGCAAGCCGGCAACTGCACCGTCTTTTTCCACCACACTGCTTACACAGGCGTCGGTTTCTATCTCAACGCCGCGACTTCGGTGCAACGCCTCAAAAAAATCTGAAACCACTGGAGCCACCACCCGTGGCAGCAGCCGAGGCTGCATCTCAATCACCCGCACGTGCTTGCCCATCGCCGATAGCACCGCGGCCGTCTCCAGCCCAATGAACCCCCCGCCCACGATTGCCACTTCCGTGACCGCATCCAGTTGCTCCCGAATAGCGTTCACATCAGCAACGCTGCGCAGATAGTACAAGCCTGCATTAGCCTGGGTAGCTACCGGCAGAAGCCTGGGCTTTGCACCGGTGGCCAACACCAGTGCGTCGTAGCCGACGGACTCTCCATTATCTTGAAGAACCGCTTTTGCTTTTCGATCAATTCGCACTGCCCGCGTGTTCAACCGTGCATCAATATCCAGCTTTGCCATATACGGCTCAGGTCGAAACAGCAGGCGCTGCGCCGCTAACTCACCTGCCAAATATTTTTTAGACAGCGGCGGACGTTGATACGGCAGCATATGCTCTTCCGAGATCAGCACCAGATCTCCCGCAAACCCCAGCTTACGCAGCGAATCCAGAACCTGTCCCGCGGCGTGACCGCCACCCACTACTACAATGCGATTTAGATCACTCACTTTCTGGCTCATCCCAAACGCGTATCAAACCTTCTTGCATTGTTGACGCCACCAACTTGCCACCCTTATCAAAAATACGGCCGCGAACCAGGCCTCTGGCACCCACGGCATTTGGACTATGAAAGTCATACAACATCCAATCGTCGGCCCGAAAGTCGCGATGAAACCACATAGCATGGTCCAGGCTGGCCAGTTGCAATCGCTCATTAAACAGACTTAGTGCATGGGGCAGCAAAGACGTAGTTAGCAGGCCATAGTCGGAAACATATGCCAGGATAGACCGGTGCGTAATGGGGTCATCGCCTACGTGTTTGGCCAGCCGAAACCAAAGCTGGCGCTGGGGCGGCTCGGTCTGGGGATGGATATAGTCTGGCGTTTGCACCCAGCGAAACTCGAACGGCTTGTTGGCAAACAAAAAGCGGCGCGCTTTTTGCGGCAGTTTCTCTAACTCATGCTCCGGCGGCTTATCACGTCCATCCAATTCCTCTGGGCGGGGCACATCCGGCATGGGGTCCTGATGCTCAAGACCGGTCTCAAGTTTTTGAAATGACGCTGCCATGTTCAGAATGGGGCGACCGTGCTGAATGGCTACTACGCGACGATTCGAAAAGCTTCTGCCATCTCGTTGACGATCTACCTCGTAAACGATGGGCGCTTCCATATCGCCACGTCGCAAAAAGTATGCGTGTAGCGAATGCACATCCAGATCATCCACCGTATAGCTGGCTGCTGCCAGCGCCTGCCCCAGCACCTGACCACCAAATACTTGCTTGCTGCCAATATCCCGGCTTTCACCGCGAAACAAATTGACCTCTAGCCGCTCCAGTTTCAACAGGTGTACCAAGTCATCGACGGACTTCACCACGTCGCCCATATGTTTTCCTTAAACCCTAGCTAATCGGCAAGGCCGACATTGTACGGTGCCCGACAGGGAAACTCGAATTTCAAAATTGACTGTAACGAATTGCTCGTTTGCTACGTCAAATGAACAATCCCATACGACAAAGTGCCATGCCTTTTCGCATCATCATTGCTATAGCTTGCTTATATTTCGCTCACCAATGTGCAGCTCAAGTGGATATTGGAGAAGTTCCCACCATCACGACCGCGATTGCCATCGACGGCAAACTGCAGGAGCGCGCGTGGGAAAACGCTTTGACTGTTCCGCTGAATTTTGAAACCCGCCCAGGGGAAAACACTGCCGCACCGGTACGCACGGACGCGCTGTTGCTGGATACCGGTACTGCTCTGGTGGTCGCGTTCCGTGAGCAGGACCCAAACCCAGACAAGATTAGAGCCTACCGACACGATCGCGACAGCG
>CAZVYE010000185.1:0-7066 GCA_964630895.1 uncultured Gammaproteobacteria bacterium
ACAACATTTCCTGGCATTGGGTCAAGGGACACGCGGGACACGAAGGAAACGAGTTGGCCGATGAGCTAGCCCGCCGAGGCATTAGTGAAATTACTGAGGTGCGAGATTCAGCGTCATGAGACAGATTGTGCTAGATACAGAAACGACCGGTCTGGAGCCAAGAGATGGCCATCGGATTATTGAGATTGGTGCGGTGGAGATGTTTGATCGGCGTCTCACGGGGCGACATTTCCACGAATACATAAACCCTGACCGTCGCATCGATGCAGGTGCTATTGAAGTGCACGGGATTACCAATGAGTTTCTGCAGGACAAACCCCGATTTGACGCAATTGTGGATGGCTTTCTGGAATTCATTCGCGATTCTGAACTCATAATCCACAACGCGCCATTTGATGTTGGCTTTCTGGATCACGAATTTGGCCTGCTGGGCAACAATACGGGCAGGGTAGCGGACTACGCGTCGGTCCTGGACAGTCTGGATTTGGCACGACAGATGCATCCAGGGATGCGCAACTCCCTGGATGCATTGTGTAAGCGGTACGAGGTAGACAACTCAAATCGCAGCCTCCACGGCGCCTTGCTTGACTCTGAGCTACTTGCCGAAGTCTATCTACGTATGACTGGTGGCCAGACCGCTCTTAGTCTGGATATGGAGCGCTCTGGAGAAGTTGAAAGTGCTCAGTTTGATCTAGGTGAAAGGCCACCTTTGGTGGTGCGCACGGCTGACGAACATGAGCTTAGCAAGCACGAGGCTCGACTTGATCAAATCGAAGAAACCGCTGGTAAAGTTATTTGGCGTACGCTATAAGCCGAATTTCTTGGCAACAACATGATGCTGCCTTGCTCGTGAGAGATTCACGATGGAAATACTTTCACTAATCAAAAATAAGGCGCGACTTTGCGGTCGCGCCTTTTGACTGGATCGAATGTAAATTCGAAAAACTAAATTAGCCTGCCGGAACGCCGATATAGGCGTCGCTGATGAGCATGTGCACCCAAATGCTGGCCGCATAGCCCAATGCAATCACTGGCGTCCACTTCAGGTGTCCAAAGAACGTGTATGCTCCTCGGGCCTGACCCATCAGGGCCACACCTGCCGCTGAACCGATGGATAGCAATGAGCCACCGACGCCAGCGGTTAGCGTAACCAGGAGCCACTGCTGAATATCCATTGAGGGCTGCATCTGCAGCACGGCCACCATCACCGGAATATTATCCACAATCGCTGACAGGATACCGACCAGAGTGTTCGCCCAAAGTGGTCCAAGCTCGCCATACATGTATGCGGAAACCAGTTCCAGATATCCGATAAAGCCAAGGCCGCCAACGCACATGATTACGCCGAAGAAAAACAACAGCGTATCCCACTCAGCTCGAGCCACCTGACGGAAGCTATCGAAGGCCGAAATGTCGCCAGCCGATCCGTAATCTTCAACGTCTGCCGGTGTGGGTACATGGGTCTTACGCAAGTAGTATCCGAAAATTTTCAGGTAAGCCAAGCCGGTCATCATGCCCAGAAACGGCGGGAGATGCAGAAAGTTATGGAAGCTAACCGCAGTGGCAATAGTCAAACCGAAGAGCAGCATGATCCGCTTCGCCCCACGTTTCATTGGTATGCTTTGGTCGCTCGCTGCGGGCTGTAGCTGGGGCACCGCGAAGTGCATCGCGACCGCAGGAATAATGTAGTTGACAACTGCCGGTATAAACAGCGCAAAGAAGGTTTGAAATTCTACCAATCCTTTTGACCAAACCATCAGCGTGGTGATGTCGCCAAACGGGCTAAATGCACCACCCGCATTGGCGGCAACTACAATATTCACACAGCTGATGGCGACAAACTTTGGACTGTCTTTGCCAACTGCCATTACGACAGCACACATCACCAATGCAGTGGTCAAGTTATCGATGATTGGCGACAAGAAGAAGCTTAGTATACCGGTGATCCAGAAAAGCTTTCGATAAGTAAAGCCCCTGCTGACAAGCCATGAGCGTAACGCTTCGAAAATGTTTCGCTCGCTCATTGCGTTGACATAGGTCATCGCTGATAAGAGAAACAGAAACAGCGCGCCGAACTCAATCAGAAAATGCTCAAGCGCCAAATGCGGGGTGTCCGCATAATCTGTTTGAGTGTATTGAATGGCAATAATTACCCAAATCAAGCCTGCGGCCAGCATTACCGGCTTAGATTTGCGCATATGGGTGAATTCTTCGGCGATGACCAAACTGTAGGCCAAGACGAAAACAATAAGGGCCGCTATGCCGACCCAGTGATTGGTCAGATCAAGTGCGCCGACCGCCACATTGCCTTCGCCGGACGCGGCGAACGCTGCCAATGGGAAAGCAAAAAGAATAAGTGAAGAAATTATGGTCCGAAGGGCCATCATATTTTGTCTCATCCAAGTAAAGGCAAAGGGCGAGAATGATACCGAATTGCGCGTGACGACTCCACTATTGCAGAGCTGGTTCGTCAATATGTATGAGAATTTTTCGGTTGGAAACGCTGAATTTGCGTTTCACATCACGATTGGCAATGCACACGGGCAAAGTTCTGGTATTATCGGCAGTGAACACTTAATGGGGACATTGTGCATACGACTTTTGCACATCAAAATTGGCAAGGGGAGCGAAGATGATACGTAGCTGGTCATACGCGCTGGGGTTAGTGATATCTTTTGGCAGTTTCGCGGACGTGGAATTGCCTTCGCAAGCAGATAGCAAGCACATGGGGGTGGCCAGTTGTGCTAGCAGCACTTGTCACGGTTCTGTGACGGCATTTGCAAATTCTAACGTACAACAAAACGAATTCTCGGTGTGGCAAAGCGCAGACCCGCATGCCACAGCGTACGATATTTTGCTGAATGATCAGAGCAAAAGAATTGCGCGCAATTTGGGTCTAAAGAACGCCCATGAGGCAGATATGTGCCTGGATTGTCATGCCGAT
The DNA here is from genome assembly GCA_964630895.1 of uncultured Gammaproteobacteria bacterium. GTDB lineage: Bacteria > Pseudomonadota > Gammaproteobacteria > Xanthomonadales > SZUA-38 > CAZVYE01. The sequence goes on from CAZVYE010000185.1 coordinate 2,945, forward strand.
AACGTCGCAGCAGCACAGCAAGGCGACAAGTTCCAGATCAGCGATGGCGTAGGCTGCGAAGCCTGCCATGGCGGTGCGGAGCAATGGCTTTCGTCCCACGCATCTGGCCAAATGTCGCATCAAGATAATCTTGATGCGGGATTGTATCCCACGGAAGATCCCAAACATCGTGCTGCCCTCTGTTTGTCTTGCCACCAGGGCAACCCGGACCAAATGATTACCCACCGAATCATGGGCGCGGGTCATCCGCGGCTCTCATTCGAGCTGGATACGTTTACCTGGATGAATCCGCATTTTGTCGTTGATGAAGATTACGTTGAGCGCAAGGGTGCACTGAATGGCGCCAAAGATTGGTCGGTAGGGCAGGGCATGACTGCTCTGACGCAGTTACAGACGCAACTGGATCCCCAGGCAGGCTGGGACGGCATATTCCCGGAGCTGGTGCTGTTTGACTGCCACGCATGTCATCGCTCCATGAGTGCAAATAAGTGGGTGCCTCGCGCCAGCACCGGATTGCCCCCGGGCATTGTTCGGTTTAATGATGCGAATCTTTTGATGTTTCGCCATGTCGTAGGCGCGATTAATCCTTCGCTGGCTGAATCAATAACGGATCAAACCAAGCTGCTGCACCGTGCCACGACCAAGGGACAAAGTGAATACAGCCAGGCTGCACGTAAGCTCCTGGAAAGCGTATCGCAAGCAGTGGATTTGGCAGGCCAGGCAAGTTACGACAAAGCCATGTTGCAGAGAATTCTAAATAGCGTGGTCAGCGACGGTAAGCGCGGTCAATATCGTGACTACGCCGCAGCAGAACAAGCTTCTATGGCTGTAGATACCATCTTGTTAGCCTTTGAGAACAGTGGCGCGCTAGACGCCGATGAGACCGACAGAATTCGCCTCAAGGCAGACGGCCTGTTCCAGGCGACCAAAGATGAAGATAATTACAGTCAAAATCGATTCGTAAACGCCCTACAGGCGCTAGAGGCTGCTATTCCTTAGCCTCCAGTAGGTTTACGTTTCGTACTAATTTGCAAGCCGCCGGCAGCGCTGGCGGTTTTGCTTGTTTGACACTGGCGGATTAATATTGCCAGTCGCGAACAACTGTGCTGGCAATTTGTCAGTAGACAATAACAAACAACGAGATTCGCCAGAGCATTAGGGATGATCGAAATACCAGGCTACAAAATTGAGCGAGAACTGGGCGCGGGGGGAATGGCCACAGTTCATTTGGCACTGCAGGAAAATCTGCACCGGCAAGTGGCGCTAAAGATCATGACGCCGGGTCTCGCAGTGGACGAGACTTATTGTCATCGTTTTTTGAAAGAAGGTCGTATTGCGGCGCAGCTTAACCATAACAATTTGCTGACCGTCTACGATATCGGCGTACACGACAATCACTACTATATGGCCAGTGAGTTTTTGCCCGGTGGTACTGTCCGCGACAAAATGAATGCCGGAATGACCAGTGATCAGGTCATCCAGATCATCAGCGATATTGCTCAGGGCCTGCAGTATGCCCACTCCAAAGGATTCGTACACCGAGACGTAAAGCCTGGGAACATGCTGTTCCGAGCTAACGGTGACTGCGTACTTGGTGATTTTGGCATCGCCAAAGCGGTAGATTCCAATACCGGCGCAACGAAGCTTGGTACATCTATCGGCACGCCGCACTATATGAGTCCTGAGCAGGCCAAAGGCGAAAAGGTCGATCATCGTACCGATTTGTACAGCCTGGGTGTCGTGTTCTACGAAATGCTCGTGAACAAGCCGCCGTTCGACGCAGAAGATCCTTTTTCCGTTGCTCTCATGCAGATCAACGAACCCGTGCCCGATTTGCCTGAAGAGTTTCAGGAATTCCAGCCGCTGATCAATAAGCTGATGGAAAAAGATCGGGAGAGCCGATATACGCACGCAGAAGATTTTCTCGATGACTTAGAGTCGATTACTGGAGTTACACCCAGTGCCCGCAAGACTACGCGCCGAAAAGTAGATCCAGATTCAAGCCCTACCGGCGCCAGGACTGCAGTCGAGCAAGCGCCAAAGTCTACACCGCAAAAGTCTGGTCCAAATTGGAAAATATTTGTCGTTCCGATTCTGGCACTGCTCGTGCTGGGCGCAGTTGGCTGGTTTGCCTACAAATCCATTGACAGCGACACTGATCCCGATGAAGTTGTCATCACAGACGGAACGGACGACTCATCTGACGACAATACGGACCAGCCTCCAACAGACAACAACACTGATAACGGCTCCCAAGCAACGGACGACCCGTTCGCAGAAAATATGGAACGCGCCGAAGCGCTGGTGCAGTCCGGAAACCTTATCTCGCCTGCGGGTAACAACGCGCTGGAAGTTTACCGCGGAATACTGGCCGAAGACTCCGATTATGACGATGCGCGACTGGCCATTCGGGATTTGGCGAACAAGGTTGAGCAGCAGGCTGAATTGGCGTGGGCGAAGGGTGAGCTTAGCGAGGCATATGCGCTGTTGCGAGATGCGGTGGTGGCTTTTCCGGACGACCAGGGTTTGCGTTACCTACGCGACGAGATTGAAAAGCAATATCAAAACAACCCAGATATCGATGTCGCGCAAGATGATCCACCGACCGATAGTGGCAACAATTCGTCGCAGCAGGGAAACGCGGCAGATGCAGGTGAAATTTCTGACCTGATCGCGCAGGCGGATAAGTACTTTGACGCAAATATCTACAGCTACCCGCCCGGCAAGAACGCGACTGAGGTTTATCTTAAGGTCCTTGAGCTGGATCGATACAACAGCCATGCGCTAGATCGGCTGGATGAAATTGCCACTATCTGGGCAAACGCTGCAGAAACCAACCTGAAGCGCGGCAAGGTGGACCTTGCTCGCAAGATGATTGAGAAAGGGCTACAGGCGCGCCCCGACAATGCCAAGTTGAAGAGCTTGCAGCAGCGTGCGGAGCAGGCGGATTAGCCCGCAGATAGCAAATTGAAGTGAGTTGTTGATTAATTCGTTCTCAGCCGAAGTGCAATAAGCATCTCCAACAGGTCTTCAAAAACTTTCGGATCCCTGGCTGTTGCATCTTGTATCCGCTCAAGTCGCAGATAGATCGTATTCGCATGCACTGCCAGATGCCTGGCAGTTCGCTGCACATTCATATCGTTTGCTGCGTAGGCCTTCAGAGTTTGCATCATTGCTCCGCGGGCTTTGTCGTCTATCTCAAAGAGTCTTAGTGCCCAATCTGGCAGAGCCTTATGCACCGCTTCGCCGCCTTGTTGAACCAGTAAATCCATCAGGCTGAGGTCACTAAACGGAACGACGCGGCGCTCTAACGATGCACACTGCGTAGCATGTAGCGCTTGTCGATATGCCGCAGGTATGGCGGAGGTGGTGGGCACGTCGGCGCTTATGCCAATCGCCACACTGTTTCCAGCCCGTTTTAACGCCGGGAACAGTCTGGTTGCCAAGTCTGACTCCGCTTTTGTCCAGCCTGAAGCTCGACGAGTCTGGCTCACGATGCAAACGCATCGGCTATCCACAACATCTGCCAGGATTCGAGGCGACACAGTGCGTGCAAGGTCCGTTATGGCTTTGACCAGTCTTCGACCACGGGCAGGATATGCCATCTCGGAAGCGTCAAATGGAACGGACACAATGACGCAGTAGGATTGGCGTTGGGCTGAGTAGCCCCCGCGGCGGAGCAATCCTGCAATGCGCGCATCGGATTCGTCATAGCCATCTAGCAGCAGCTTCAACAAGCCGGCACGTTCGTCAACGGCTTCCTCCGCAAGAAATCGTACCTGTTGTACGTATGCCGCAGCAGCGCGCTCATCCAGTCTGCCAGTCTCTTCTTTCAACCAGCCCAATAAATTATCGAGATCGGTTTTACCTTTAGACGAGACAGGTCCCCGCAGCCAGTCCTGAATACACGACGCTGACACGCGATTACCCTGTAATAATGCCTCTAACGGAAATCTGTTTCTTGCCATCTTGGCAGCATAGTCTTCTACGAAGCCAAGATTGAGGCGCCGGTAGTCCTGGCAGGCGACGAGTACGGTGTTGCTCAACTGCTCGCAATAGACTTGCAGGCTGGTCGCCAAATCCGGGTTTCCACTTTGCCGGTAAGCATCCACGGATTGCATG
>CAZVYE010000186.1:0-7058 GCA_964630895.1 uncultured Gammaproteobacteria bacterium
CGCTCGGCGTGGGCCAGCATGCGCTGCATCAGCTCCGGGCCCTGCACACCCTCGTTATCTCCGGGCCAGTTATCCACGTCTGTGGTTGTCATTAATTGACCACCCTGCTGCAAGCCTGTCACCAATACCGGATCAAGATTAGCTCGTGCGGCATACACTGCCGCTGAATAGCCCGCAGGCCCAGAACCTAAGATCAATACTTTGCAGTGCTTTACGTCAGACATGGATACGCTCATAAATTGGGATAAGACAGAAGCAAAGGATGGGGCGGGTTGAAGAAATATTCAAGCCAATCGGCTGCAGAAGTTTCGGGATTGCCCAGGAAAGTAGGCCTGAAAAACGCTTAAATCTGGTCGAGTCGCACAGGCGAGCATTTTAAGAGCCCACGGTATCCGTAGTGGATTCAATTTCATGCAAGGGTAGCGCGGGCAATTTCTTTGGCCGACAGGGTAGAAGTTCAGGTCGCGTCGCATTCAAGAGGAAACCACGCTAAACTCGCGCGCTTGTTCTGTTAACCGATTGTTGAATCGCTTGATACGGGTTTCCATTGGCCAAAAGCAAGAAAAAAACCGCCGCCAAGAAGCAGGAAAAAGCCGCTAGTCCGCAGATCGCTGATCACCTGGTCAAACGCATGCGCGAAAGCTTCTTCGTACTATTGATATTCTTCGCGCTGTATCTGTTGTTCGTGCTTTTTACCTATGATCCGCGCGACCCAGGTTGGTCATTTAGTGGTCAGGTAGACCGCATTCACAACGCTGGTGGCGTGGTCGGCGCATGGTTTGCAGATATCGGTTTGCTCCTGTTTGGCTATCTTGCATTTTTAATACCCATTATGGCCGTCTACCTTGGCTGGGTTGTGTTGCGCGGTGGCAACAAAGTCAAGCGACGCGGTGAATCACTCATTCGCACCGTCGGGTTTTTGCTTAGTGTGGTAGCAGGCACATCTTTGGGGTATCTGCATTTTTCTGACAACGCTGAGCGATTGCCTGGTGGCGGCGGCGGCATTCTGGGTCAGTTCATTGGTTCCAAGCTGATTGAATATGGTGGCGATTTGGGCGCCACGCTACTGCTGCTCGCTGCATTTCTTGCCGGCATTACGCTGTTTACGGGGCTTTCCTGGTTAGCGCTGATGGACCGAATCGGTGCGGGCACGCTGGGTTTCTTCGCCTGGATCAAAAGCCGTAGAGAAGTTTTTGACGATTGGCGAGCCGGGCGCAAAGCAAAGAAAACTCGGGTCGAAGTGCGGCGTATAGATACAGAAAAGAAAAAGACTGCGCCGCCGCGTCGGATTGAACCGAAACTGGAAACGCCAGCACCCAGTAAGCGAGCGGCCAAAGAAGTTCAAATGCCGCTGTTCAACTCAATACCTGCTGGCGAATTACCACCTTTGAGCTTGCTGGATGAGCCGCCGCCCCAGTCAAGCGGGTATTCCAAGGAGACCCTGGAGGCGCTGGCGCGTCAGGTAGAGCTCAAGCTGGCTGACTTTAGAATCGAGGTACAAGTAGTAGAAGTTTATCCCGGGCCTGTGATTACCCGATTTGAGCTGCAGCCAGCACCGGGTGTTAAAGGTGCGCAAATTGCCAATCTGGCCAAGGACATCGCCCGCGGTCTGTCCGTGATCAGCGTACGGGTAGTAGACGTGATTCCTGGAAAATCCGTTATCGGATTGGAAATTCCCAACAGCAATCGCGAAATTGTCTATCTCAGTGAAATCCTTCGCTCCAAGGCTTATGACGATGCAAGCTCGCCGTTAACGCTGGGTCTTGGTAAAGATATTTCTGGCCGTCCGGTGGTCGCGAATTTGGCCAAAATGCCCCATTTGCTGGTAGCGGGTACTACTGGTGCGGGTAAGTCGGTGGCCTTGAATGCCATGATCCTGAGCGTGCTCTATAAGGCGACGCCGGAGCAGGTTCGCGTGATCATGATCGATCCAAAAATGTTGGAACTCTCCATCTACGAGGGAATTCCGCACCTGTTGGCTCCGGTCGTAACTGATATGAAGGAGGCAGCCAACGCGTTGCGCTGGTGCGTGGCTGAGATGGAGCGTCGTTATAAGCTAATGGCTGCCATGGGGGTGAGAAATCTTGCCGGGTTCAACAAGAAAGTCCGCGATGCCATAAAGGCGGGTGAGCCCATCAAGGATCCGCTGTTTACACCAGAATTGCCGGATGTGCCTGAGGAGGCACCCGATCTTGAGCCCATGCCCTTTATTGTGGTTTTGATTGATGAGTTCGCCGATATGATGATGATTGTCGGCAAGAAGGTGGAAGAACTGATCGCGCGATTGGCACAGAAAGCGCGTGCTTCTGGCATTCATCTTATCCTGGCAACCCAGCGGCCTTCGGTGGATGTTATTACCGGCTTAATCAAGGCAAATATTCCAACCCGCATCGCGTTTCAGGTTTCATCCAAGGTAGATTCGCGAACAATCCTGGATCAAACCGGTGCTGAGCAGCTACTGGGGCACGGGGACATGCTGTATTTGCCTCCGGGCACAGGCACCACAGATCGCGTCCACGGGGCGTTTGTAGACGACCACGAGGTACACGCGGTGGTCAACTATTTAAAGCAGCATGGTGAGCCGCGCTACGTCAATGATGTACTGCATGAAACTCAAACCACCGCCGATGGTCAAACCATCAACGAAAGCGGTCTGCTAGAGGACCCTTCAAGCGATGTTGACGAGCTTTTTGATAAAGCTGTGTTTATCGTAACGAAATCGAGAAGGGCATCTATCTCCAGTGTGCAAAGACAGCTCCGCATTGGCTACAACCGTGCTGCGCGCATTATTGAAGAGATGGAAGCTCAGGGCATCGTCAGCCCACCCGAGCACAATGGCAATCGGGAAGTGTTGGCGCCGCCACCTCCAGAGGATTGAGATGAAAATTAGAATACTAGCTGCTGGCCTGCTGTTGCTGGCTGGACAATTTGCCTTTGCCCAATCGGGCCCGGAAGTGGCCCTGAACCAATTTGTCGATGGGCTAGAAACTTATCGAGCAGATTTTGAACAAGTGGTACTAGATGATACCGGCAGAGAGGTTGAACGCTCTTCCGGCAGTATGGCATTGCAAAGTCCGAACCTGTTTAGATGGAAGTACTCTGATCCTTTCGAACAGCTCATCGTTGCGGACGGCTCGGAAGTTTGGTCATACGACATCGACCTAGAGCAAGTTACCGTCCGTGAGCAGGATGCAGCTGCCGGGCAATCGCCACTGGTTGTGCTCACTGAACCCGAGACGCTCAAAGATCGGTATGCAATCGAAGGGCGTTTTAGGGATGGTGAAATTTGCGTATTGCGCCTTACCCCGCGTACAGACACCGCAGAGTTGGACTTTGTTGAGCTGACTCTGGAGGGCAACCGGCTGACTCAGATGAAAATTGCAGATGGCTTTGGACAGCTCACCACCATTGCATTTATACGCACGCAGCGAAACACGCCGCTGGAACCATCGACGTTTGAGTTCACGCCCCCTGAGGACGTTGACGTATTGCGAGATATTATCAGCCTGGACGCCCCAGAGTTTTAGCATTCGAGGGTGAGTACTCGCGTAACAGCTACAGCGGCTGCCCCTCTGGCAGAGCGCATGCGCCCCCGACTACTGGAGGAGGTAGTCGGTCAAGAGCACATTACTGCACCGGATAAACCGTTGGCCCAGTCCATCGATTCAGGGACGCTGCATTCATTTGTTCTATGGGGCCCGCCTGGAACCGGCAAAACCACCATCGCAAAAATCGCGGCCAACGCTGCGGAGGCCGATCTGATAAATCTTTCAGCGGTATTATCTGGAGTGGCGGATATCCGCAAAGCAGTAGAGGCAGCGCAACAGAACGCGGCAATGGGTCGGGCAACGGTGGTGTTTGTAGATGAAGTCCACCGTTTTAACAAATCCCAACAAGACGCATTCTTGCCGCATGTGGAATCCGGTCTGTTCACATTCATCGGCGCTACAACAGAAAATCCATCCTTCGAAGTAAATGCGGCCTTGTTGTCCCGGCTAAAGGTTTACGTACTTAAGCCTGTCTTGCCGAGCGCCCTGGAAAAGCTCATTCATAGAGCGTCTGAAGAGCTTGCTCGGCAAGTAGATGAGCAAGCTGTCAAGCAGCTCTCTGAACTGGCAGACGGTGATGTGCGGCGAGCATTGGGGTTGCTGGAGTTGGCTGCCCAGCTGGCGGACTCCGATGCGATCAGCTCGGAGCACGTGGCTATGGTGGCCGGAGAGACTCTACGCCGGTTTGATAAGGGTGGAGAAGCTTTTTACGATCAGATTTCGGCGCTGCACAAGTCGGTCCGCTCCTCGGACCCTGATGCTTCTTTGTATTGGTTTTGCCGCATGTTGGACGGCGGCGTAGATCCGCGTTATCTGGCCCGTCGGATCGTTCGCATTGCGTCGGAAGATATTGGCAATGCAGATCCTCGCGCGCTGACGATTGCTAGAGATGCGTGGGACACGTTTGAACGGCTTGGTTCGCCGGAAGGGGAGTTGGCGCTGGCACAAGCGGTGGCCTATCTGGCCGTAGCACCGAAGAGCAATGCGGTGTACATGGCGTACAAAGCGGCGATGAAAGCGGTTAGAAGCACGGGGTCGCTGGAGGTGCCCATCCATTTGCGGAACGCGCCGACCAAACTCATGCGTGAGCTTGGATATGGTGAACAATATCGCTATGACCATGATTTCCCAGAAGGCGTCGCCTTTGAACAACAGTGTTTGCCTGACGACTTGCAGGGCAATCAATTTTACCAGCCCACCGAAAGAGGACTGGAAAAGCGTATCGCCGAACGATTGAGCTACATTCGGAAACGCAGAAACAAGGACTGATCGCTTGCAATCTTTTCCCAACTGCATTGGAATGCAGCGCTTGATTCTGTCACGACGATGTAGATGAGCACACAATACCCACACCTGCTAGAAGAATTGGATTTAGGCTTTACGACCCTGAAGAACCGCGTTCTGATGGGCTCCATGCACACTGGATTGGAAGATAAGCGCAAGGATTACGACAAGCTTGCAGCATATTTCCGAGCGCGCGCAGAAGGGGAGTGTGGATTATTGGTCACTGGCGGCATCGCGCCCCATTGGCGTGGCTGGCTTAAACCCTTTGCCTCGTCGCTCCTGGGAGGCTGGCAGGTATCTCCACATCGAAAGGTGACTGACGCTGTACATAGCGCCGACGGTAAGATCTGTATGCAGATATTGCATGCTGGCCGTTACGGCTATCACCCATTCACCGTCGCTCCCAGTGCGATTGAGGCGCCGATGAATCCATTCAAGCCCAAATCATTGTCCGCATCTGGCGTGGAAAAGCATATCAATGCGTTTGCTCGCTGTGCGTCGCTGGCCAGAGATGCTGGATACGACGGCGTAGAAATCATGGGCTCTGAGGGCTACTTTATTAATGAGTTTCTCGCGCCCAGGACCAATAAACGGTCTGATCGTTGGGGGCCGGATGCGGCTCGGTCGGGAGATTTTGCCGCGGAGATTGTGCGCAGAGTTCGGCAGGCGACCGGGGAAGATTTCATCATTATATTCCGTTTGTCCTTGTTAGAGCTGGTAGAGCAGGGCAGCAATTGGGAAGAAATCGTCACGCAGGCTAAAGCGATTGAAGCAGCCGGGGCAACTATTCTAAACACCGGGATAGGTTGGCATGAAGCGCGCATTCCTACCATAGCAACCATGGTTCCAAGAGCGGCCTTTACTTCTGTTTCAGCCAAGCTGCGGCCTGCGCTCAACATCCCCTTGATCACTACCAATCGGATCAATACTCCGGAGGTGGCTGAAGAGGTCCTTGCGCAGGGGCATGCGGATATGGTTTCCATGGCAAGGCCATTGTTGGCTGACCCGGATTTTGTGAAAAAGTCGCGGCTTGGACAGCGCGAGCAAATCAACGTATGCATTGCCTGCAACCAAGCGTGTTTGGATCATGTATTCGTAAACAAGCATGCGTCCTGTCTGGTTAATCCCCAAGCCGCACGTGAAACAGAATTGGTGTATGAGCCTGCAGTCGAAACTCGACAAATTGCTGTTGTAGGTGCAGGACCAGCAGGACTGGCCTGTGCCCGGGTTGCCGCTCTGCGCGGCCATAGAGTGACCATATTTGATGCGGCCCAGCAGCTTGGTGGCCAGTTCAATATGGCCAAAAAGATCCCCGGCAAAGAAGAATTTTATGAAACGCTGGCCTACTTCGACGCCGAACTGCAGCGATTGGGTGTTGAGGTCAAGTTAGGCGAGCAGGTGACTGCGGATGACTTGGCCGAAGCTGGCTATGACGAGATTGTCGTCGCTACGGGTGTTGAGCCCAGAACTCCTGCAATCGATGGGATTGATCATCCAAAATGTGTCTCCTACATTGATGTTCTCACCGGCGCGGTGGACGTGGGATCAAGCGCAGCGCTAATTGGCGCAGGTGGAATTGGTTTTGATGTTGCAGAGTTCTTAAGCGTGAAAAATCACTCTGGCGCGCTGTCACCACAGGAATTTATGCACGAGTGGGGTATTGATCCCACGTTTGAAAGTCGCGGGGCCGTATCGGGAGCACAATCCAATATGCCGGCTTCAGATAGAGAACTCTTTCTCTTACAGCGCAAAACCAGCAAACCGGGTAAATATTTGGGCAAAACCACGGGCTGGATTCATCGCACAACGCTGAAGAAAAAAGGTGTGACCATGTTAAGTGGCTGCAGCTATGAACGGATTGATGACGATGGCTTGCATATTCGTATTGGCGAGGAGCCCCGGACCTTGGCGGTCGATCATGTCGTGATCTGTGCCGGTCAACTTTCCCGTCGAAAATTGGCCGACGCGCTGGCGGATAAAGGCATTACATCGCATGTGATTGGTGGTGCTGACGTGGCGGCTGAGTTGGATGCAAAACGAGCGATTGAGCAGGGCTGCCGCCTTGCAGCTGAGCTTTAGTCGTTAATGTGCTGCCGAAGCCCACATAAATTCCACATCCACATTGTGATATTAGATGGGATTGGCAAGCGGGAACTAAACGGGTAACTCATTGAAAATTCCTGGTTATCAAATTATTCGACGAATCGGTTCCGGTGGCATGGCCAA
>CAZVYE010000187.1:0-1474 GCA_964630895.1 uncultured Gammaproteobacteria bacterium
CAGGCTTTGCACTGGCTGTGCTGGCGCTTCTTCAACGACTTCGACGGCTGGCTCCCGCTGCATCACCCACCAGATAATGGCAGCAAGCAGCACAATGGCGATCAGTAATCCAGCGGATATCCGTAACGCTTTGCCGATGACACGATCGTCTTCCGGCACATCCTCATAAATCAAATCCTGCTTTAATTCAGCCGGATCCGGCGAGACTGCCTGCTGGTCGTCAGACGGCGTAGAACTCATGGTTGCATCTCCAATTGCGGGGCCGATTGTGTGGCTGGAAGCTCAAATGCTCCCGGGCGCTGTAAGTCATAGATAACGACAGCATCTGCTGCATGATTAGCGGGGGCGCTTTTCTCTCTGGCCAATCGCACTGCCCGGTCGCGGGCATTGTCATCGACGCGGTACTTGGCATGCAGATTACGATGCAGCTCCTCTTTCTCAGGCGCATTGGTACGACTATATATCTGCGCCAGCCCATAGTGCGCCGTGTCGTTTTCCGGATCGATCTCCAGAGCTTTGTGGTAGGTTTCTGCCGCCCGGTCCATAAGCGCCTGCCATTCTGGAGACTGCGCACGTTCCAACTGCGCTCGATCAAACAAAGTGCCTGCCAGCGTATTCAGCAGGCGATAATCCTGACTGAAATCAAATTCGCGGTTGCGGGCTTCCTGAAAGCGAGTCTCCACCAGCGACTCAAAGCCAGCAATAGCTTCATCCAGATATCCGTTCTGACGATTCGTAAGTGCAGTGAACCAGGCGACCGACCAGGGGTAAGCGGGACTCTCATGATCGCTTGCGCGCTGGAGCGCCGTCACTGCCTCTTCCAGCCTGCCCTCGCGCAGATAAACGCGTGCCAGGTTTAATGGTCCGTCCGCTTTATCTAGACGCTCAACGGCTTTGAAAGCCTCCTCGGCCTGGCGCAGCTGGCCATTATCGCGTTTGCGCAACAATCCGATACCGAAGTCATTCCAACGCTGCCACTCGGGAATATCCGATGCTTCCTGTGCCAACTCCGCACTGTCAGAAACCGGAAAAGTAATGGTGTCTGTCGCTACGGTAACAATGGGCAGGTCATTGGTTTCAAAATCTTCGCCCTGGAATAAACGCATGTAATTGGTATCAAACTTGCGATACTGCAGCGCTACCGCCACGGTATATGTATCGCCAGCGTTCTCCGGAACCGTGAATCGGTAGTGCACCACATCGGCGGCACCGGGTGGAATCTGATTGCTGTACAACGGCGTGAAAATGTTCTCTGGATTTCTTCTATCGATGCGATTGCCGTCGCGGTCAATTACGTAGGCATTTACAAAATGCGACCACGGATCTACTTCGCCGTCATCATTTTTCATGCCACCACTACGACCTACCACTTGCTCGCCGGAATGCGCCATTACATCCACCCAAACTTCGTTGGAGTCAGCGGTACCCTGGGTGAAGATATGTCCCAGCGTCATGGTTCTCAGCACCACTTCCA
>CAZVYE010000187.1:1574-7044 GCA_964630895.1 uncultured Gammaproteobacteria bacterium
GGCATGTGACAGCCGTTGCAGTCGTGCTGGGCTTTCGGGGGATAGTAAAAGCTCGTAATACCATGGCCCGATACGCCACTGAGATGGTAAGCATCATAGTGATTCTGTCCCCGTAGCCACTTGTAGCCATTGAACTCTTCACCAAGATGCACCTTATGGCAGGTACCACAGAACTCAGCGCTTTTGTGCAATGGCTTTAAGAATGTTTTCTTGTGAAACTCCGGCTTGGCTTTGACCAGCAGTCGATTGGTCCATGCCAGAACGGCATTTTCGCTGGAAGCAAACGGGTAATGCAGGGGTTCTTCAATGGTGTAATCCGCATTCCCGCGCGGACTGTTCACATGGGTAATAGCATGACAACCAGTGCAGGTAATACCGGCCTGGGCAGTCGGATGGTTAACATCATCAAAATCCGGATCATCAAACGCTCCGGAAAAGAACGGCACCAGATCGTGGCAACCTGCACAGAACCGTGCTGCCTGCACATTGCCATCCCGCTCAAGCGCAAATTCGCGGGTGTTTCGCACCGAGAACAAATAAGCCGGATTATTGAACGACGCAATTTTGTGCACGCTGTGCGACCATTTCTCATGCACGTCTTGATGGCATTCCGCACAGTACTCATCCATCATCATGGTCTCGGCCGGAATAAAATTCCCAGTCGCAGTTCGTGCCAGCGATGGGAAAAAGTACTGCTCACCGCTTTCCGGACCTTCTTCATTCCAGGCGCGTGGATCCTGCGCTTGCCAAATGAGCATGACCGCGGCAAAACCTACCGCCAATGCTGCAATGCCGCCACCAAAACGCCAGTTAATACGTGGCCCGGCAAGACGATGCAGAATAAACAACCAGGCAACTGCCAGCGGTGCAATAACGTGCGCCCAGTAGGCAATATCACGGGCCTGAGGCTGCTTGATTTCAATAAAGGGAATGCCGCGGGTTAGCACCAGACCGGAGATTAGCAGCAACAACGCCACCACAAACAGCGCATAGCCCACCCGCACCGCCCGCTTGTTTGGCCGGTTATAGGAATTGCGGATATGAATGGCACCGTAAATGACGACGGGCAGAATGATGATCAGACCCAGGACCAGATGGGCCAGAAACATGAGCTGATAGAAGTAGTCCTGGTAGGTTTTACCAGTCATCCACTCTGAAAACGTAATCGTCCCCAGATAGGTCGCGTTTACAATCAGAAGCGTAAATACGGCCAGTACCACATACAGCAGTTTACGCAGCTTTGGCCCCACTGCCGGTACGTAACGACGTCTTGTTCTCACCGGGCGCTGTTGGCTTTGTGTTTCCACAAAAATACGCTCCTCTCTCAAAAGGCAAACCGCTATAGTGACGAATTACGCAGGAGTCCCCAACCCTTTTTACAAAGGTTTTACATAAGGGAGGCGCGTTCGCGCCTGTTCAGGTTTGGCGGCACTATGAAGTGTAAAATCAGATGGGGTTGTTTGCTATTTAGGGTTATCAAGAATTTGGCTATAAGTAGTCTCCGCTTGTTGTTGCCAGGGGCCTGTCCCATTTTTGAGTTTCCGGGAAGGCTTTAGATCCAGCATTGGCACCAATACTGCCGTGCCCTTTTCACCGGTTCCATTCGACCCTAATTCTTTTGTACATTTCCATTGTTTGTTTGTCCTGGAACGCGGACAAGGCTTCATCTATTGGAAGCTGGGACTTTGGTTTTTCGATATTCAAAATGTTAACGGGGACATCCAAGCTTTCATAAGCTTTCAGCTTGTGATGACCGTCAAGCACAAATTCACACCATCCACCTTCAACCGAGGTCGTTAAAACTAGGGGGCGTTGACCATCCCGAATTGCACATTCATATTCGACCACGGTGTCCTCGTCGAGGTCAGTACTTGGTTGAGTCATCACCAAGGTAGGCGCATAAGGATAATAGCGACAAACACTATTCTCACCACATTCAATCACCTGCCATTCGCTTTCTTCGTAAATTCCAAGAACGAGCGTACCGTATTTGAACAATTGCAGGATGGGATAAATTTGGTCGCTGATCTTTAGCTGATCATTCAGACCTTCTCGCAAGACACGGTCCAGTTGACGGACATTTTTCCTGAATCCTTTTACGCTGGTACGCATTAACAACTGACCCACACTGCCCTCGAGGTCACACCAATTTAGCGCGTACGGACTCTGATTAAAGTAGATGATGCAATCGAAGTCACTCCCCTTCAAATCGATTACACCGTGCCCACTCTTTAGAAAAAACGTTTCTTTATCCATCACCTAATTTAGAGAATTACACCCATCTCGTTCTAGTTCCGGCCGGTCGAGCTCGTTTCGCTGTTTCGATACCCCGACGTATGAGCGCATGATAGCGAATGCCCCGAAATAAAATGCGAGCCAGTGCCCGGAAGCGACTCGAATGATATCCATGCTTTTTGGTGAAATGATTACCCAAAAAATGACCCCGGCAAAGTAGACTATCGCGTATACAAACACTCCCCAATGGATCTTCTTAATCCATTCTGGACAGCCTCTTAGTGTGGAATTGTTACCCCCGACTTTTTACCGGAGTCCATGAGGCTAAAGGTAACAAAAAGCGCAGGAATCCAAACCAAAACTATCCCTAGGTTTAATGGCCAGGGACTCATTCCCAGCGGCTCATCAATTCCAAAAAAGCCACATACATGCGCATAGGCACTGACAAAGAAAAGTATTAGCGAAACAATCGAAATCGCACTGGCTGTAAGCCTAAAAACGTGATCAAAGAAACGTTGTCCGGCTCGATAAATTCGAGTTATTACTGTTGAGGCCTTATGGGTCATCAAAATCCGATTTGGACCAAGTTACCATTCATACTCTTCGCCCTCGTCGCCTACAATTCTTGCGGATAAAGCCTCGGCCAGCGATGCCACCACTTTCCTTATCGGATTGTTCGGCAACTCAATATCAGCCGTTGCTTTAAACGAAGCTCTGCCATCGCGGAATCGAATCACTTTTACCCATGATTCTTTAGCACCAATTCCCAAGAAGCCGCCGGACTTATGGCAAATCTCGACATCACCCTCATTACCACCAATGCGGATGGTTTTCCCTGTGGTCGGGTTTGTCGCAACTGCGTCTTCTGAGTTCACGCGAGCTCCATCAGTGGCTGCCACCGCGCCTTTCCATTCGTCCAAGCCAATGGGCTGATTTTCTCTTTCGATGTGGAGCTCGTACGCCATGCTTGTGCCAATGCCAACCTTTTACTCAGCGATCAACTCGGACCCTTCTGAAAAGTTCTCAACAGCCTCTACCAGCTATGCCGCCGCACCATATAGTACTCGGCACGTGCCAGCGTCAAACCGAGCCAGAGGTAAGCCAAAGCAAAAAAGCCCGGAGTGACAACAAAAGTCCAGGATGCCCATTCCGGTGCGCGATCAGCATAGATATATAAAAGGCTCATTGCGAATCTGATAGTCAGAATCGCGGCAACTGAAAGCCCAAGAAGTATCGCCGAGACTCTTAAATATTTCGGGAGTTTCGAAAATCGCCAAGAGACAACACCCTGAAACACATTGAAGGCAATAAACGCGAGAAGAATGCCGCTCAACTGATCGCTGGAATTGGTCGCCCCAGCGAAACGAACCAGGCGATACAATTCAACCAATAAATAGATCCCAGCAAAACCAAAGTAGACGGCACTAACGGCTTTAGTGCTTTTCCCAATTTCCATGGTTCACCGCCCTATTTAGCGCACATCAATGATTGGAATTTCGTTTGCCTGAGACGCAATGATGGACAGCCACCCACTAAAATGCAAAGCCGATGAGATTCTAGTCATCCCACCCTGGGCCCAGCCATGGCAATCAGAAAATTCCGTGCATTTTGTCGGAGTTATGCTCCTAGATGTTGTCTGTCCAGGTTGGACTAAACGAAACCAATACGCTCGGCTTACCGCTGCTGGTATGATCGGCGGCATCTGAAAATCGATACGTTGAATGAGTTCAAATCCAGTATCCAGCCTTAGCCAAGATAGTCTGTCACGCGAGCAAGTACTGGCGCTGTGGGAAATTGCCCGACTGGCCAACGAGGAGCTGGAACTCAGGCCAATGTTGCAGCGCCTGACTGATCGACTCGCGCAGAGGTTTTCGTGGGAACTTGTCGCCATTGCCATGGTAATTCCCGAAGAAAATCGATTTGAGTGCCAGGCGGTCACCAGCAAGCTCCCAACCGACGTCACCCCGGGTTACACGAGGGCGCTGGGCAGCGGTGTAGTCGGAGAAGTCGCGGCTTCAGGCAAAGCGATATTGTTGGACGACGTATCAGACTTCCCCGGATTTGTTGAGACTCTGGGCAATACCGGTTCGGAAATCTGCGTACCGGTGAACTACGATAACAAAGTAATTGCAGTCCTAAATGCAGAAAGTTCCCGACCAGCCGACTTTGCTGGCCAACAATTGCTTTTCGAGGCAGTCGCTGAACAGATTGCGGGGGCCGTGGCGCGAGGCATTTTGTACGAAACAAACCGCGACAGAGCGCGTCTGTTGGAAACTTTGGCTGAAGTCTCGCGTTTGGTTGTTGACGGGCGCGACCTGCACACTAGACTCAATGATCTTGCGCAATATCTTCGGGAACGCTTCAATCTGGTAGTAGCGGCAATTCTAATCTCCGACGAGAAGGGGCGGTTCTGGGAAGACCGCGCACTCTCTTTGGAAAAGTCACATCCACAAGTCGACGTAGTCCACTGGCCCACCGAAAAAGGGATTGTGGGGCGCGCTGTTCAATCTGGCGAAACGACTTTTGTACCGGACGTTAGTGTGGACCCGGATTTTCTGGACTACTGCGAAGATGTACGGGCAGAACTGGTCATCCCTCTCAAGTTCCGGCAGCGCATTTTAGGTGCCATAAATTTCGAGGCGCGAGCCGCGGAGCAACTATCACCGGCAATCATAAGAGTGCTGGAAGCTGTGGCTTCACAAGTCGCCGGAGCAGTGGAGTTGTCAGTATCGCATCGACGACTATATGACTCGGAGCAAAAGCTGGCGGCCACCAACAAGAAGCTTAACGAGGCCAATCAGCGGCTCAACGAGCTAGCACTAATAGACGGTTTAACCAAAATTGGCAATCGTCGTAAATTTGACCTGCAACTGAAATACGAATGGGAGCGGGCCCTGCGCCGCGGCGAACCGTTAACGGTAGCCCTCATAGACATTGATCATTTTAAGGCCTACAACGACGCGCTGGGCCACCCCGCTGGTGATGAGTGCCTGCGCGAGGTTGCACGGTGCCTGGACTCGAAGGCTCAACGAGCGGGAGAGTTTGCAGCTCGCTACGGAGGGGAAGAGTTCGTGTTGATTCTACCGCGCCTCAGCTACGAGGCAGCTCGAGAACTGGTTGAAGAAGCTCGCGCGTCCATCGGCAAGCTCGGTATCACTCACCCAGGTTCCAATGTAGCGAAACACCTGACTGCGAGCGCTGGCATGGCAACCTATAATCCTACCGCGGAGAGCTC
>CAZVYE010000188.1:0-7012 GCA_964630895.1 uncultured Gammaproteobacteria bacterium
TGCCAACTATTGCAGCCGCATGCTATCGCCACTCTATTGGCTGGCCGTACACGTACCCGAAGAATAGTCAGTCTTATACCCAGCGCTTGCTGGACATGATGTTCTCGGTTCCGGCCGAACCGTACGAAGTTAATGAAACTGCTGCCAAAGCGTTAGATCTGCTGTTTATCTTGCACGCCGATCATGAGCAAAACGCAAGTACATCGACGGTGCGTCTGGTAGGCAGCACGGGCGCAAATCCTTACGCCTGCGTTTCTGCTGGCATAAGTGCCTTATGGGGACCTGCGCATGGTGGGGCGAACGAGGCAGTGCTGCGCATGCTCAACCAGATTGGTGACGTCAAGAATGTGGATAAGTTTATTGATCGAGCAAAGGACAAGGACGATCCGTTTCGATTGATGGGTTTCGGGCATCGGGTGTATAAGAACCACGATCCGCGAGCCACCATCATTCGTGAAATGTGCCACAAGGTGCTGGCGGATCTGGGAATTGATGATCCACTGCTGGATTTGGCGATGAAGCTGGAAGAAATTGCGCTCAGAGACGAGTACTTTGTAAAACGAAAACTCTATCCAAACGTGGACTTTTATTCCGGCATTATCTACAAGGCGCTGGGCATTCCGACGAGCATGTTTACCGTAATGTTCGCTATCGCAAGAACTGCGGGCTGGGTATCTCAATGGTTGGAGCAGCACGAGACGCCAGATACGCGTATCGGCAGACCCAGACAGGTCTACACCGGCGCAACCACGCGCGATTATGTCCCGCTAAATCAGCGCTAGTCCTTTCGAAATTACAGCGCTGGCACCGCTTGCGTGCCAGCGCTACCTGAATCTGCAAGTAATTCTTTTAAGCCATGCAAGCTCACGCGCTGCATGGGTCTCCCGTTGACTGGGCTGAGTGGAGCCTGGCGTAAGTATCGCATCGGTAATGCAATAACATCGATGGGCATTCCGCCCGCCTCAAATTGGTAGCAGTCAAATGTGCCGCTGTGGTTGCGGTCGCATCGCAATTGCACGTGGGTCTCATCGTAGGGTATCTGGTGTTCGTCCAGAAACCACCGCACCTCTTCGGTTTCCTCGGCAAAAAGGTGCAAGGAAATTGCGCTGTGCTGGTTTGCTGTGCCGTCGAGGGTGGAGCCGGTAAGCCGAGGAGAAAATCGATCAAAGAATTGCATTGCCTGGGCCGCGGCTTCACGCATCTTCTGAATTCGAGTCGGTTGGTGGTCTGCAAGGAAAATAGACTGATGCTGGCGAATGGCATCTTCGATTTCGATATTTCGAGGAAGTGCGCAGGATTGATGGCAGCCCAGTCGCTGTGCGGCCTTGGTTTTTGCTAACTTGAAGTCGCGGACGCCTTCGTCCTGCATGATGCGCGCCGCTTCTTGGGCGATACTTTGGCGCATTTGGTTTTCATGTCGCGATGCTTTCTTACCCACGATGTTCTCCTTTGATCCATCTATGCGGATCGTTATTGGCTGGGCTGGTATGCGCGCGTTCTCGCGCCAAGCCAGCGATCAGTACCAGTCATAAGGATCTTCAGTGGTTTCTTCCTCCCTCTCACCTTCTACGCTTGGTGATGTGCTTGCGGCCGGTGGCATATTGCGCTGATTAAATGATTCCAAAATACAGTTTGTATCAGCGGCACCACACTGCGCTCCTGTTTCTGGATTAATTCTGGCAAAAACTACGCCATCTGGCAAAGGTCGGTCGGTTTCAGGCTTGTCCGCAAGCGCCACTCGCATGAAATCCATCCAGACGGGCAGCGCCGCGCGGCCGCCAACTTCACCTCGCCCAAGTGGCGCAAGCTGGTCAAACCCAACCCATGCGGTGGCTACAACATCTGGGCTATATCCAGAGAACCAGGCGTCCATTTGGTCATTCGTCGTGCCAGTCTTGCCAGCCAGATCGCCTCGGCCCAGTTCCATCGCTTTGACGCCCGTGCCGCGTTTAACCACGTCTTTTAAAATTGAATCGATCAGATAGTGGGTTGCTTCGTCGATTATCCGAGGTGCCAGTTTTGGCTGCGGATCCGTACTCTCACCTGGCGTGTCAAACAATGATGCCAATCGCTCTTGCCGTCTGGCTTCTTCCTCCGGATCGACCGGGATGCATTCGGCGCATGCGATTGCCGGTTCGGAGGTGAAAATTACATTGCCTCGACCGTCTTCGATTCTCGAAATGCTGTAAGGGTCGACAAGAAAACCACCGTTCGCAAATGCGGCATAGGACCGCGCCATTTGAATTGGCGGTACAGAAACGGTTCCCAGCGCCATAGACAGATTGCGCGGCAGTTCCTCTGGATCGAAACCAAAACGTACGACATAGTTAAATGCCTTTTGAATGCCCAACTGACGTAGCAGTCTAATGCTAACCAAGTTGCGCGAATTCACCATGCCCTCTCTTAAGCGCGTGGGTCCAAAGAATTGCTCGCTGTAGTTTTCCGGCTTCCATACCCGCTCAAGCGATGGGTCGCGGAATACCACGGGTGCGTCGTTGATGATAGACGCCGGCGTATATCCGTTCGCCATGGCTGCTGCATAAACCAGTGGCTTAAAGCTGGAGCCCGGCTGGCGCTTCGCCTGGGTGACGCGATTGAACTTGCTGTGTTGAAACTCCAGTCCGCCTACCAGGGCGAGTATGGCGCCGTCGTCTGGGTTGAGTGACACCAAAGCACCTTGGACTTCAGGTATTTGAGACAGCTCCCACTGGCCATCGTCCATGCGTTGGACTCGAATAATGTCACCAACCGCCAGTGTATCCGTTATTGCTTTTGGTGCTGGACCACGGCGGTTCTCTGACTCATAGGGCCGCGCCCAAAGAATATTCTCCAGGCCAAGAGTAATAATCTGGCCATCTTTCAATAGCGCCAGCGCGCTGTCTTCATCTATTTGTGTGACAGCCGCGGGTAATTGCCCTGCGATGGGCTCAAAGGTTTCCAGTTGCTCCAGCCAGAACGAATCTGTCGCTCCCTCGGGTACTTCGATTTGTTGAATGGGGCCGCGGTAGCCATGGCGACGATCATATTCAAATAAAGCTTTGCGCAGAGCATGCTGGGCAGCGCGCTGCAAATCAGCCTGGAACGTGGTGTAAACCTTAAAGCCGCCTTCATATGCATCTTCGCCAAGCATGTCATACACCTGGGCGCGAACCATTTCAGCGGCGTAAGGAGCGTCCAGTTCGACGGTAGGTTCGTGGGGAAATGCAAAGTCAGGGGAGTTGGCCTCTCTATCGAAAGTGTCTTGATCAATAAATTCTTGCTCAAGCATTCGACGCAATACGTAATTGCGACGCAATATCGCTCGATCTGGGTTGGTGATGGGGTTTATACGCGACGGAGCCTTGGGAAGTGATGCCAGCATGGCGCACTCTGCCAGGGTCAATTCGTCCAGGGTCTTGCCGTAATAGGTGCTGGCTGCTGCGCCGACGCCGTAAGCGCGATGTCCCAGATATGCTTTGTTGAGAAACAGCTCAAGGATCTCATCCTTGGTTAACTGCTGTTCAATGCGTAAAGCAAGAAACCACTCTTTGATCTTGCGCAAAACCGAGACTTCTCTCGAAACGAATCCAAAATGTCGAGCCAGTTGCTGGGTTAACGTGCTGCCGCCAGGACCGACTTGGCCGCCGGTTTTGGCGACGTGCCAGACGGCCCGCAAGATGCCTTGATAATCTACTCCAGGATGATCGTAAAAACTGGCATCTTCTCCAGCAATAAAGGCTTGCCTGAGTTGCTCTGGCATCTCTTCTATGGGGATGAATTCTCTACGTTTTTCTCCAAAGACGGCCATAAGTTTTTCGTCTTCGGAGTAGACTTGCAATGGCACCTGCAGCTGGACGTCTCGCAACAACTCTACGTCGGGCAGATCGGGTTCTACCATCAGGTAGATGGCGCCCAGCGACATCATGCCAATAGCGATGCCGGCAAAGGTTAGGTAAGCCAGCCATTTAAGAATTCGTAAGAAAGATTTCATTATGCAATTAAGAACGTGATGTAGTTCATGGGTGCAGCAAGCTTATCCGAGTATAAAAGAAACTGAGGATTGGAAACACATGATGACAATAGGTTCCGCAGATTTGTAGTTTGTCGTCATCTGAGCGCCAGATAATAGCCATAACTCGTGACGATCGGGTGTTGATTATTACCGGGCAATGGGCCCGAAGTAAGCCCACTCGGTCGGCAAGTTTCTGAATTCTCGTATAAAACCGACCAACGGTAGGGTGCGGCTTGCATCCATGTCGGTGTGTTTTAAAAGAAGAAGTAAGCGGATTTTATCAACCGTAAAAAACGCCTTTGGAGTGATTTGCCAGGCAGCCAACAAAAATCAAACTTTCTTTTTGTTGATATGCGGTTGAGTTTCGTATTTAATGTTAAAAAGCAATTACGTCTCGTAAGGGCGCGATTAAAGGGCAAAAAGTGTGGCGTTATTCAGTAACAGAATGCCGCCTTTGGTTGGCTTAGACATCAGTTCCACCGCCGTCAAACTTTTGCAACTCAGCGGGGGGGCAGGCCGATACAAGGTTGAGCACTATGCGGTAGAGCCGTTACCAGCGAATGCTGTGACGGAGAAAAATATCGCGGAAGTGGAAGCCGTCGGCGAAGCCATCGGTCGGGCAGTTAAACGGTCCGGCACCAAGGCAAAACATTGTGCACTGGCAGTGGCTGGTTCAGCCGTCATCACGAAAGTGATCAACATGCCAGCCGATCTCAGTGAAGCGGATCTGGAAAGTCAGATTACGCTCGAGGCAAATCAGTACATCCCGTATCCGTTGGAGGAAGTCAGTCTGGACTTTGAAGTGCTGGGCCCAATGCCTGGCAATCCAGACATGCTGCAAATATTGCTCGCCGCTTCACGAACAGAGAATGTGGACGTGCGAGTGGCTGCTGCCGAACTAGGCGGGCTGCAGGCAGAAGTCGTGGATGTTGAAGCATTCGCGATGGAAAACGCATTTGTCCTGGTGGCCGATCAGATAGGTATGGATTCTGACGCCAGGGTCGCGATTGTGGATGTGGGTGCAACCATGACCACATTGATTGTGCTCAACGGCGGTCGAACCATCTACACGCGAGAGCAGGTATTCGGCGGTAAGCAACTCACCGACGAAGTCATGCGGCGCTATGGATTGTCCTATGAAGAGGCAGGATTGGCTAAGCGGCAAGGTGGTTTGCCCGAAAGTTATGAGCAGGAAGTGCTTGAGCCGTTCAAAGAAGCCATGGTGCAGCAGGTCAGTCGTTCGCTGCAGTTTTTCTTCTCTTCCTCAGAATACGATTCCGTAGAGCATGTCATTTTGGCTGGTGGCTGTAGCTCGATATCAGGCGTTGCAGACATGGTCGAGCAACAGTTGGGGATGCCGTGCACCGTAGCAAACCCCGCGGCCAATATGTCGATTGCTTCTCGGGTTCGGGCGCAGGCACTCAGTTCTGATGCGCCTGCACTGATGATTGCGTGCGGACTGGCGTTGAGGAGTTTTGACTAATGGCAAAGATCAATCTACTCCCCTGGCGCGAGAAACTCCGAGTCAAACGGCGACAGGAGTTTTACGCAATTATGACCGTGGCGGGCTTGGCCGGTGTTGTATTGGTTGGTCTGGTCTACATGTATCTTGGCGGTTTGCAGGAGAATCAGCAGGCGCGAAATCAGCTCCTGAAAACCGAAATAGCGGTTCTCGACAGGCAGATTGCGGAAATCCAGGATTTGGAAGAAAAGCGCTCCCGCATGTTAGAGCGCCGTCGAGAAATAGAGCGCCTGCAAAAGAGCCGGTCGCAAATCGTGCATTTGTTTGATGAATTGGTGCGCTCAATCCCGGAAGGCGTGCGTCTGGAAAGCTTGCTGCAGCAAGGTACCCGGTTGACGCTAGAAGGATATGCTGACTCGAATGCCAAGGTTTCTGCGTACATGCGAAGCCTTGATCAATCTGCGTGGCTGACCAAACCCGATCTGCAAATTGTTTCAGCGATTGACGATTCTGAAGAGCAATACGAATTTGCTCTTGTGGTCACGGTGGTCAACCCCGAAGCCCAAGACGGTCAGTTTGAAGGGCTCGAAGAAGAAGAAGGGGTTCAACCATGAATCGCGATGAATTCCAGAACATTAATTGGGAAGATCCCGGTAGTTGGCCTGGTGCGATCAAATTTGCCGCAGCCCTTGGTCTGATTGGCATTTTGTTTGGTGCCGCCTGGTACTTCTTCTTAAGTGACGAAAAAGCGCTATACGATACCGCACAGGCTGAAGAGAATAATCTCAAACAACAGTTTGATAGAAAACAGCGGAAGGCGGCTAGTCTGGAAGCCTATCGCGAGCAGAACCGACAAATTGAGGAAATGCTGCGAGATATGTATCGGCAGCTTCCGGGCAAGACCGAGATTCCGAACTTGCTGCAAGACGTTTCGCAAACGGCCATTGCAACCGGCATCGAAATCGAGCGCTTCGAACCTCAACCAGAGAACCAGAAAGACTATGTGGCAGAAAAGCCCATTCAACTGAGAATGACGGGCGATTACCACGAGTTTGGGAACTTTGTTAGCGGCGTGGCTTCATTGGATCGTGTGGTCATTCTGACGATGCACGATATTTCACTAAAGCCTGTGGAGCCCTTCTCGAGTGAGCTTGTACTTGAGGGTACGGTTAAGACTTACCGCTATCTCGAAGATTCTGAGATTTCCGAGGCTGCTGGCCCTCAAGGAGGCGCGCAATGACTAATCGGCAAGCCTGCTTGAAACTGGTTGTGATGGGTGCTCTGGCATTGACGCTTGCAGCATGTTCGTCCAATCAGAGCGATCTTCGTGCATGGATCGACGAAATGAAACAGCGCCCAGGCCAAGAGGTAGAGCCACTGCCAACGCCGACGCGCCCAGATCGATTTGAATATGCTGCTAATGATCTGCGAGACCCGTTTTCAGGCGGTCCGCCTGAGGCCGGGCCAGAAGATGGCCCAGATGATTCGGAAGGTGAGTTAGTTAATCCGCCCGACTTCGACCGGCGACTGAGCCGCGGGGAAACGGCCGCGCAATTATG
>CAZVYE010000189.1:0-6964 GCA_964630895.1 uncultured Gammaproteobacteria bacterium
GTAAAGCTTCCTGCCTCGTCGCCAAAGGACCATTGCCAGGTGATGTCTGCAAATGCAGATGGGCAGACAAGTAACAGGAGAAGGGCCGCACGCTGTATGTTCGTCATTGGGAAGCTCTTTGATTGAATTCAAGACGCCGATTCTCCACGTACGCGAAAACGAGTTCCTACGATCTCCTTACGATTGGCTTACGATGCGCGATTCACCCGACTGCTTTACCAGAGCGCCACTGAACGCCATAAGCGATTGGTAATCAGACGGTAAGGACTCCTGCCTGGAAACAGGCCAATCTCCAGGTTTATTTACCGCCTGGACTGACATGAAATCGATTGCCCTACTTTCTGCCGCCCTGTTTCTTGCCAGCAATGCATACTGTGTTGAGTTTACCGTTGACCAGTTTGCGATTGATGCCGTGGACACCGCACCTGGTGATGGGTCCTGCTTTGCAGGTCTTGTCGCTCCCGAAAGCGGCGGTCAATGTACGCTGCGTGCGGCGATTATGGAGACAAACGCGATTCTGGGCGCGGATACAATTCTGATCCCTCTCCGCGACCCATCGGGAATTCCTCAGCTAGAAAACCTTGGATTGCCAATATCAGAGCGGATTATTCTGGACCTCGCAGGTGAGGACACCAATGCCGCTGTTGGCGACCTGGATATACAGGATGACGTGACCATATCCGTAAGTCCGAAAACTCTGCTCAGCTTGCCGTCAACGCTCTTTGAACAAGTGCTACCCATCATCGACGCCAGTGGGTTGGAAGACCGAATCTTTGAGGTCCGCCCTAACGTTGACAATGTCAATTTCAACGGCCTGGTCCTAACCGGCGGAAGCGCAAATGGCCTTGGCGGAGCCGTGTTTGCCTGGGAAGGCGGTGTCGGAGAAGTCTTGCTAACAGCGGTAGACGTGGTGGCCAACACCGGATCCCAGGTAGGCGCTATTTATACGCGGTCGCCCATGCGTATTGTCAATAGCCGCTTTCACGAGAACATCGGAACCACCAACGGTTCGATCGTCGAGGCTGAAAGAACAAGCTTGGAGATTGTGCAAAGCTCGTTTTACAACAATACAGTTCCAGGCGCGGGTGGCGTCGTAAACGCACGCTCTAGCAGTGCCACACCCACCAGATTGAAAATTCTGTCGTCGTCCATCCTGGCCAACGACGCGAACGGCGTATTGGTCTCTGGAAATTCGCTTGGGGAACTCCAAAACCTTACGGTGAGCGAGAACCAAATAGCACTCTTCCTGCAGGCCAATGCTACAAGCCCACCTTCGCTTGTTATGTCTCACACCGTGTTGGCCAACTCCAGTAGCTCCTTTGGTCGAAATTGCGTGATTCCAGACGAGGTAACGTCCGACTTCCTGTCTATCGACGACTATAACTTGATCGATGCTGAAATATTCTGTGATGAAATAGCGACCGGCCTGACCAACCTCAGGGGCATTCCTGCCGGTCTTTCCCCAGCCGCACCGGATACCCGGACCTGGCACTATGTGGCCACTCCAGAAGAAGAAAGCGTGCTGATCGATAACGGGGACACGACCGCCGTGAACTTCGACATGGAGGGTTGCGTATTCCTCGATCAGCGTATGAACCTGCGACCGCAATACGGCGAAGTCGGTGCGGACGAATCACAGCCGGCACGTTGCGATATCGGTGCCATTGAGTTTCTGCCAGAGGGTATGTTCGCTAACGGGTTTGAACCCACTGCAGAGTGAGTGGCCCTATTGAGCGCATCATAAGAGATCGATAATCAGTCGGTAAGGACTCGCGTTCCGGAATGGATCAATCTCCAAGTACCTTCACCGTCTGGATTGACATGAGATTGATTGCCATTCTTTTCCCAGCTGCGCTCTTTAGCAGCAGTGTCCATTGCTTTGAGTTTGTGGTCGATCAATTTGCAATCGACGCCGTCGACAACGCCCCAGGAGACGGTCTGTGCGACGCTGCGCTGCTGAATCCTGGGAGCGGTGGCCAGTGCACCCTGCGTGCCGCCATTATGGAGACCAACTCGCTACCGGGTGCGGACACCATTCTTATTCCCCTGCGCGATCCCACTGGAATACCACACTTGGAAGGGCTGGGTTTGCCGGTATCAGAACCGATTATCCTGGATCTACAGGGTGAAGACGATTTTGCGGCGCTTGGCGATCTGGACATTCGCGATGATCTGACCATTTCGGCATCTCCCGAGGAGTTGATTATTACACCGTCGATTCACTTCGATCAGGTACTGCCCGTTATCGACGCCTCATCGCTGGATGACCGAATTATTGAAGTGGTCTCCGGAGTGGCTGATGTCCAACTCCACGGCCTGGTGTTAAGAGACGGCAGTGCAGGAGCTGGTGGAGGCGTGTTGGTTCAGCCAGGAATTACCGGTGAGGTTACGTTGCAGGCTGTGGATCTCGTGTCCAATTTCGCCGGATCAGGATCGGCTGTCTACACACAGTCGCCGATGAGTATCATAAATAGCCGCATGCGAGAAAACGTTAGCTTGTCGGGGGGTGTTGTGAGGGCCGAAGAGACCGAGGTTATCATTGGCCTAAGTTCTATCTATGACAACGTCACCCCCATGAGTTCGGGAGGTATTGTGGTGGCGCGCGGGCCGGGATTCTCTCCAGCAAGCATCCAGATGCTGTCATCCTCAATTATCGGGAATAGCGGAGATGCAATCGAAGTTCAGGGTAATGCCCTTGCACAATTGCAGAACGTTACCATCAGTGACAACCGCATAGGGGTTCAAACATCCGTTGTCTCTGGTGCCACAAGCCCGCCATCATTGATCATGTCGCATACCGTGCTCGCAAACTCAAGCGTCGACAACTGCTCCTTTTTTGGAGCAATCATTCAGTCGGTCGATGACTTTAACCTGGATGACACAAACAGCTGCCAGGAAATCGCGGCCGGCTCAACCAACTTCAGCGATACACCTGCAGGCCTTTCCAGCGTCCAGAGCGATGCACTGTCCTGGCATTGGGTCGCCACGCCCGAGGAAGGAAGCCTGTTGATCGATAGTGGCAGTGAGACCACTGTGGCTTCCAGCATGCTGGGCTGCTTCTCCTTTGATCAGCGTTTTGCCATGCGGCCCAGGTATGGCATAGAAAATGCGGATCAATCCGAACCGGCACGTTGCGATATCGGAGCTATTGAGGTTGTACCAGAGCGTCTATTCGCTAACGGATTTGAGCCATAGCCGCATTCGGTCCGGGGTGAATTGCTTCTTTCAAGCCGTGGCGTGCGAGCAACTCTTGGTACTCCATGGTTTCGCGAACCGCGTCAAAGTACGGGCTAATCCGAAGCATAGGGAAGGCCTCGCCACGCAGGTCGATTGACCGCCGAATCCACGTCATACCATTATCCAGATCGCCCAGAGCGAGATACGCTTCGGCGAGGAGTATGGCAATGGTGGCCGAGTTCGTTTCCAGTGAAGACAGCCTGGCAATCTGCCATTCCCAAAAGGCGTTCGCCCCGCCTTCTTCCACAGCCAGCCGAAGTTCTTTCATCGCAGCGGGAGGAAGTCTGGACTCAAATTCCTGGACGCGCACTTGCTGGGCTCCCTCCTGGTCGCCCAGTCGCCAAAGCGCATACGACCAGTACCAACGGTACCAGGTAAACTCCGGTCGGGTTGCGTGCAGAGTCTCCATAGTCGCGGCTGCGCTCGCATACTCACCAGCTGCGGTTTGCGTCATGCCTTTGATCGCTCGGAGTAGCTGACTATCCGGCCGAATAATTAGTGCTTCTTCAATGGCTCGAATGGCTTCCGCGTGACGACCGCTGATGCTGTAAGCCTCTGCCAGATACTGCCGTGCATCAACGGTACTTGGAGAAGCGAGAATTGCGTTCTTAAACAATTCGATGGCAGCGTCGAATTTCCAATCGCGCTGCATGGCGATCTCGCCGCGCGCGGTCAGAGCCCAAGGATTTTCCGGGTCCATCTCCAGGGCAGCTTCCGCGGCCGCAGCTGCACTTGCATAAGCAAGTTCCTGATCCTGCTGACCGTAGCTCGCTCGCGCCAGATGACTTAACGCCAGGCCTGCGTGGGCGTCCGCAAAGTTCGGGTCCAGCGCAATTGCACGTTCGAACAACCGCTGTCCCTCCGACAGGCTTTCAAAGGATCGTTGCCGCCACAGCCAAAGGGCCTCCAGGTACACCTCGTAGGCTTGGGTATCGACCTTGATTGCAGCCGATCTTTGTTCCCAGCGTGACAGGCCTGCGCGTGACAGGGTTGCCAGGTCTCCAATAATTCTCTGCCGAGTGGAAAAGGCATCGCCGCGATCGGCGGTGTATTCGGATGTCCATACGACTTCGCGAGTCTGAACGCCAAAAAGCCGTAGCTCAAGCGTCAATTGACCGTCGGCAACATAGCCTTTGGCCGTAAGCAGGGCATCAGCATTTACCGCCTTCTCAAAAGGATCAGCACTCGCGTCGGTCAGAAACACCCGTGGCTTCTGCAGCCGTGCCAGTTGAGCAGCAACATCAACGTGCAGACCGTTGATGGGGAAGCTGCTGTCATCATTGTGCGTATCGACTTCAAAAGGAGCTATAGCTATGGAGTCGAGATGGTCAATGGTGGGAGTAGCGCTAGGCCCGCGATCCTGCAATGCCGCGTACACAAGTACGGATGCGACAAGCACGATAGCGAATGCCGCAATCCAACGAATGCGTGGTCTGTTGTTGCTCTCAGTTACCGTTGGCGCGGAGGGCTGATCTTTAGATGCTGTGGATTCGATCGCCTGGACTGGCGCAATAAACCGATACCCTCGGCGCGGTACCGTGAGTATGTACGTACTCTCCTCCTTGGTATCGCCAAGTTTACTGCGCAGGATTGAAATGGCGCGGGTAACCACCGAATCGGTGAAGTGCTCGCTGCCCCAAACTTCGTCTAGCAGGGTGTCCTTGCTAAGCGTCTGCCCGGGGTGTTTGCAGAAGTACTCGAGCAGCGCCATGGTTCGAGGCTCAAGTGCAACGGCTCCCTCGGGACCATGCAACGTATGCGCACCCACATCGATACGCCATGGGCCTGTCTGAAACTGGTCGGACACGGTAAGGGGGTACTCTCCGCAACAAACGAAGAGGCATTGTACTCCCGCATCGCAGTGAATGTGCGATCAAAAAGCGCCGAATAATCAATCACTCGAAATGGACTACAGTTAGAAAAGTCGATTTCTTACGGCGTGATCCCTTCAAAACCGTCAGTAAACAATGCAATGAGTGCCAGTTCGAACGCGCCGGCATCGTATGCTCCAGCACCATTGGTGATGCTGGGAAGATCGATAGGCCGAGGTTGGCCGACAATATCGACACTGGGCAGGGCAAAAGCATCATCTGAACAAGCATCAAGCAACTGGCTGGTTGCCGACGGGCGAAAATCAAGGAACGAAAAATCGGGCTGCGCCCAGTCGCTTTGCGTAAGTGTCCCAGCGGTGCCTAAGCCACCCGACGAGGTGCCGGATTCAACGAAAAGGCAGGTGCCAGCGGCGCTCGCTCCTGCTTCAGTCGTCAGCAGTGCTCCGACATTGTCGAACTCTGCAATGGCGTGCAGTTCGACAAATGCCCCGGTTGCCAATATCAGGTCGCCCGCCCCAAGATTGTTGGCGAAAGTGGTCGAGACAATCTCCAGTGTTCCATTGTTTGTCGTAAGAACAGGACCTGTGCCGAAACTATGTCCAGCGATCACGCTGTTAGAGAGAGATAGCGTCGAACTGGAGTTGACCGCTGCAAACT
Organism: uncultured Gammaproteobacteria bacterium; assembly: GCA_964630895.1. Lineage (GTDB taxonomy): Bacteria > Pseudomonadota > Gammaproteobacteria > Xanthomonadales > SZUA-38 > CAZVYE01. The sequence continues at coordinate 5,727 of CAZVYE010000189.1, forward strand.
GAGCAAAGTCGCCGTTGCCCTGGTTTCCGATGATGGCGGCCCGATCAATGTTAGCTGTCGCCCCGTCACTCAACAATATGGCCGCTGGGGCCTGGCTTGTGCTGTGGTTTGCGATGGCGACGCACATATCCCGGAGAGTCGGGCTTGCTACATTCAGGGAACAAATCGGATTGTTGGACAGCAACTCAAAATGGCTTGAACTACTTGCGTTTATCGCAGCTACACCAAAAAGCTCACTGGAGTTGCCTTGAATGATGGTGCTCGGACCACGAGCGCGCAGCGTCGAAGACTCTACCAGGCTGATAGCTCCGCCCGACTCCGAATGGTTCAGTTCTACAGCAAGAACCCCATCAACAGTAACCGCAGATTCACTCTCAAGCCTTAACGCTGAGGTGGTATTCGAATCATTTAACAATAGACTGACCGTGGAAGCCGGTTCCGCTGTTATATCGCACGAGTCCAACGAGACGGCTCCACCTATTTGACTGGAATTGGATTGAACAACCAGGCTACCTTCAATCACAACGCTCGCCTCTTCACAATGCAATCCACCACCTCTGACGGCAGTATTGCTGGAGATCATCACATCGCCATATAGAGTCGCCAAGACGGTATCAAAGAGCATAATCCCACCGCCGGAAAAGCTCGCGGCATTGTCTGCAATGGTGACGTCGCGCAGGTTAAGCTGCAGGTCACCCTCCGCATAGATGCCGCCACCAAATGACGCATTGCCCTGGGTTATTTCGAGGTTTTCCAAAGTTACTCGCAGACTGATCGCGGATGGCGGCCTGATAATGGAAACGGGCGTGGAGCTACCCACTCCCTGTATTCGCGTAGCTACTTCGCCAGGATCTTCAGCGGTGCAGCTGGAATAGCCGCCGCGGATGGTCAACGTCTTGTCGATCACAGCATCAAGTGGAAAGATCGCGTCATTGGAAACTAGCAGCGTGTCGCGATCGTTTACCGAATCAATAGCAATTTGAAGGCTGCTGAAGTCGCAGCCAGAACCAAACGCGCCCACGCGGTGGGTGACCGGTGGCAACATAATGCCTTTCGAGGATAAGGAGTCGGCGCTAATGGCCGAGCCGGCCATCAGCAATAAAGTGGCAATAAGAATGAGGTTCGTTTTCATGGGCATAGTCTGGAACTACTCCAGCCTGAAGTTCTTACCAACGGCTTACGGAATTCTCACGGCGTGATTATTCAAAGCCATCCATGAACAGAAAATCCCCTTGCGG
>CAZVYE010000190.1:0-6881 GCA_964630895.1 uncultured Gammaproteobacteria bacterium
TCAGTGTGGCCACCATGCTCAAAGATCTATTTGGACCAGAAGTCGCAAAATCCGTAGAAGCGCCATATTGCCTGGGCGATGTGTCGGTTTTGGCGTCGTTGTTTGCGGGCACTGGAGCGAGCGATATCGCAGTTCAAACCATGCCTGGCAAAGCGAAATTCGCGTCCATCGCCGAATGGCTGCATACCGATATTAAGGGTTGGACATTGGCTGAGGTGGTTGACGATGCAGGCTACGAGCAATTAAAGCAGGCCGCACCCGACTACCTCGGACCGTTCATGAAAGATGATGGTAGCGTCGAATTTGATGCGCCGGCGCACCTTGTTACTTTTTCGAAGCCAAAATGATTCAAGACTTTCTGCTTGATCCTTAGGGGAACCATCTATGACTGAGCATCGAATTTTCACAACACCGTTCTCGAAGGTCTATCCAATGTATGTGCAAAAGGCTGAACGCAAAGATCGAACCAAAGAAGAGGTAGACCAGATCATTTGCTGGTTAACGGGCTACGATCAAGCCGGATTGGAACAGCAGATTGAGGCGCAGAATGATTTTAGAGCGTTCTTCGACAATGCGCCTGGACTTCACCCCAACGTCGCTCTGATTAAGGGTGTTGTATGTGGAATTCGGGTTGAGGAAGTCGAAGATCCCTTGATGCAGAAAATTCGCTACCTGGACAAGCTGGTGGACGAGCTGGCCAGGGGCAAGAAAATGGAGAAAATTTTGCGCAGCTAAAGTTAGCCAGAAAATCCTTAACTTTGTAGTAACCACTAATATTCTTTGCCTTCCTAGATTTGGATTCCGGCCATTGAGCATTTGGCCATTCCGTTTTTGACCCGGTTGAACTTTGCCCTCGTACACGAGACTAATCGATCTTCTGAAGCAAGAAGATGCATCACAATGTCATTCCGTGGGATTGGTTTTACTCGATCATTCACAGCCGCATGGCTCATGATCCTGGCTTGTGTTGTCATGGGTGGATGCGCCGCCATCGGGACTCCATCCGTAGAAAAAGACTCTGATCTGACCAATGTGCATGAGCCCGTCATCGACACCAATTTTTCGGCTGGTCCATCGGTAAGCATTCACCCTCCAACGGTCGTTACTCGCGACATGGTCCAAGATGCCAAAGGCGACATCTGGTTTGCTACGTTCTATGGCGTCGTTCGCTACGACGGAGAGTTTTATACCAATCTGACCAACCAGGTCCCTCTGCAGCCAACACGCGCCTTTTCGCTGCTACGAGATCGGCATGACAATATTTGGGTGGGTACTGCTGGAGCTGGCGTTTATAAATTTGATGGGGTCACGTACACGCGAATTACCGCGCGCGATGGCTTGTCGAATAATCGAGTACTTTCGATGTTTGAGGATCGGGATGGCAACCTCTGGTTTGGTCATGAAGGTGCCGGCGTAACGCGTTACGCCAACAAAAGGTTTACCACTTTTGGCGCGCAGCAGGGCTTTACAGATGATGATGTGTCATCCATGGTTCAGGACAGTTCTGGACGGATATGGTTTGGTACGCGCGATGGTTTGTTTTATTTTGATGGCGAAAATTTCGAACGATTTTCTCAGGCCGAGCATCTTCCAACAGGCGGGTTCATTCCGACCTTTATAGATGCCAATGATCAGCTCTGGTTTGGTGGCAAGAACGGTTTATATCACTTTGATGGCACGCGGTTGCGGCAAGTCACGAAGGATGGAGTATCGGCGCTAGAAAGCGGCATTGATGGCAGCATATGGTTTGGCGGTGGTTCGACTCTCCATCAGATTCCGGCGAACGCATTCCTGGGGGAACCAAGATCGATATCGGCAAATGTCGCGGGCAGCCTCATCTTCGATCTTTTTAGGGATCGCGAAGGCAGGTTATGGATTGGCTCGTTTGGCGTGACTTACCTGGACACAAACAAGACCGTCGATCCTGCCAATGGAAGAGACTGGCTGTCGTTTCCATAGATTAAGTTTTCTACGTCGGCGCTCGCGTCGGTTTACGATACCCTGCACAATAGCGGTCAAATTGACAACCGAATTGGGCATGGCGTTTCCCCTGCCGCTTTGCGATTCTCCCACCAAGCAAATACACCAGGAATGGACCAAACCCATGTACGATCTTCCCTATCACAAGGAACGCGACTTTGAAAAAGTTAAGTCGTTTATTAGTGAATACCCCTTCGCCACTCTGACCGGCTGTACCGGCGGTGGAATTCCCGTTGCCACACAGGTGCCGGTATTCTTGGAAGAAGAGAATGGGCAGCAGTTTCTGCGCGGTCACATCATGCGGAATATGGACCACCATCTGGCATTTGCGCAGAACGAGAACGTGTTGGTGGTCTTTACCGGACCCCAGATCTACGTAAGTGGTTCCTGGTATTCAACCCCAAACATCCCTTCGACCTGGAACTATATGAGTGTGCATGCCAGGGGCGTCATCCGCTTTTTGGAAAACGAAGCACTGCAAGAGATGCTTAGAAGAACGTCGTTATATTTCGAGGACCAAAACCAGGAGTCGCCAACCATTTATGACAATCTGCCCAAAGACTTAACCCAGCGACTGGAAAAGATGATTGTCGCATTTGAGATCGTCATAGAAGATATAGATACGGTCTTTAAGATCAGCCAGGATCGCGATCAGGACAGCTATCGCAACATCATTGAACAGCTAAAACACAAAGGTGAGAACGGGCAGAAAATTGCGGCTGAAATGGAACAGCGGATCGAACAGGTATTTTCGACTGGCTAAATTAGGCGCTTGTCTGAGCGAAATGGATTCTCGCTAGCGCTCAAGCATCGCTGTAGATAGCGGCAGATTCTTGTATCGACTGGCCATCCGGTCCCACCAGGTGGACCCGGATCCACTGGGCTAGCTCGGCTTCGGGCAGGCTGCCTTCGGCCAGGGCGAGGAAGGTACTCAACATGTCCTCGTCAGTTGCAGCCAATACAAGGCCATTTAGATTGATAAATAGTTCGCAAGCCACCGCTGCCGTGCGTTTATTGCCGTCGACGAAAGGGTGGTTTCTTGCAATGCCAAACGCGAGGCTGGCTGCCAGATCCGCATAATCTGGAGGAGGATCGCCATAAGAATAGAGTTGCTGTGGGCGGGCGAGCGCTGATTCCAGCAAGCTCTCGTCTCTGGTTCCAGAAGGTCCACCATGTTCAGAAAGTTGACGTTCATGCACTGCAACGACCAACTCTTGCTCAACCCAGACTGGCACTTTGGTCATTTTGCGAGTTCTCGCAGCACGTCACGGCGGTCTCGCATAATCCGCTCTGCTACTTCCATCTTGCGAGCAAATTCTTCGTCGTATGCGGATATCTTGATGCCATCCGGCGTTTCGGTGACATACAGATGATCACCTTTCTCAACACGCAGTTTTGCCAGTAGCTCTTTTGGAAGCACTACGCCTGTGGAGTTTCCGACGGTGGTTACTTTAAGTTTCATCGCACTCACTATGTTTTAACTCATGTTATAACATAGTATTGCAGAATATTCTGAATCTGCCAAGAGGCGCTTACAGCGCGTCACTCGATAGCGTGGATTCATAACTATGAAACGCGCCAATTGAACTAAAGCCACAATGCGAGGGGTCAGTCAATCCGCTATTATCCTGCACAAATGAAAGGAGTGAGGCTGTGAAGAATACTGTGCTTGGAACCCTTCTTGTTGGATTTGCGCTTAGTTTTGGGCCTGCGGGCGGGATGGAGTATCAATCGCCGGACGCATCCATTCAAAAGATTATCGACGCGCCGCTTACCCCTCAGGTAATGCTCTCGCCTGATCGAAGTCAGATGCTGATCGTTCAGCTACAAAGCCTGCCTACCATAGCCGAGCTGGCGGAACCGGAGTTGAAGCTCGCGGGGTATCGGATCAAGCCTGCTACATTTGGGCCGAGCCGCGGTTGGTCCGCTGTCGCCCTGTCCTTTCAGTCCATAGATGGCGGAACCGCGCGATCAGTTTCCGGGCTTCCAGAGAATCCTAAACTGGGTAGTTTTAGCTGGTCTCCGGACGGCTCCAAGGTGGCATTCACGCACACCTCGCCAAATGGCATAACGCTGTGGATGGCCGATGCCAAGCAGGCCAAAGCCACTCAACTTAGCGATCGATATCTCAATATGAGTGCCGGCCTCGCGCCAACATGGACGGCAGACGGCGAATCTGTTCTGGCAACGTTCCGTCTGGAGAATGAAGGAGACGCACCCGAGAGACCAAGCGCGCCAACGGGCCCTACGATTCAGGAAAATATGGGTCAGGCGCGCCCAGCCAGAACCTATCAAGATTTGCTCTCGGATAGTCATGATGAGGCGCTTTATCAGCACTACTTCACTGCGCAGCTGGCGAAGGTGAATTTGCGTGGTCGGATCCGTGCTATCGGAGAACCGGCAATCATCCGAAGTTTTGATCCTGCACCTAATGGCGAATTGGTTTTAGTAGAAACGGTTCACAAGCCGTTCTCATACACACTGCCTGCTAGTCGGTTCCCGTACCGAGTAGAGTTATATACATCCAACGGCAAGCTGGCCAAGACGCTGGTAGAAAAGCCGCTGCAGGACGAGATCCCGCTCGCATTCGGCAGCGTAGAAAAGGGGCCGCGTAACTACGGTTGGCGCGCGGATGCAGCTGCCACGTTGGCCTGGGCAGAGGCCCAGGACGGCGGCGACGCAGGCGCGGACGCGGAGATTAGAGATGCCCTGTTTATCCAGGATATGACTGACCAGAACGCCAAGCCACTGCAGCTTGCGACACTGGGTCAGCGTTCAGGTGGTATGTTCTGGGGAGATGACAACACTGCTCTGGCATTGTCGTGGTGGTGGCCGACACGGAATGTTCGTATTTGGAAGGTGGCACCTGGAGATACCAGCGTAGCGGCTAGCCTGCTGCATGAGTACAGCTGGCAGGATCGCTATAACGACCCGGGCACGCCAGTCATGGCAGTCAACGACGCGGGCCAACAGGTTCTAAAGTTCGGTGAAGACGGTCAAAGCATCTTTCTGATTGGTGATGGTGCCAGCGATGAAGGTGATCGACCGTTTCTGGATCGACTGGATTTGAATACTGGAAATACCGAGCGTTTATTCCGCTCTGAGGCACCCTACTATGAGATGCCAGTGACCGTGCTGGATAGCGAAGGTAAAAGAGTCCTAACGCAGCGGGAGAATATAGAAAATCCCCCCAACTACTTTTTGCGAGATCTGGATGGTAGCGATCCCAAGCAACTTACTAGCTTTCCGCACCCTACCCCAGAGCTAGTTGGTATCAGTAAAGAAATGGTCCGCTATGAGCGTGAAGACGGCGTTCCGCTGAATGGCACGCTATACCTGCCGAAGGACTATGACGAAAAAGACGGCCCTCTTCCCACAATCCTGTGGGCTTATCCTACCGAGTTCAAAAGCGCTGACGCGGCTGGTCAGGTCACTGACTCTCCATACCGATTTGTGCGCGTGGGCTGGTGGTCACCGCTGCTTTGGCTTACCAAGGGTTATGCGGTGCTGGACGACCCCACCATGCCTATCATTGGTGAGGGAGACGTAGAACCCAATGACACCTATGTGGAGCAGCTGGTTGGAAGCGCGAAAGCCGCAGTAGATATGTTGGTAGAAAAAGGCGTAGGTGATCGTGAGCGCATGGTTATCGGTGGACACTCATACGGTGCGTTCATGACCGCTAACTTACTGGCACACAGCGATTTGTTTGCTACCGGTATTGCTCGCAGTGGCGCGTACAACCGCACCTTGACGCCGTTTGGTTTCCAGGCGGAAGAGCGCACATTTTGGGAGTCGCCAGAAATCTATTTCAACATGTCACCGTTCATGCATGCGGACAAAATCAACGAACCCATGCTGATGATCCACGGCGCCATGGATAACAATTCAGGTACCTTCCCAATGCAAAGTGAGCGCATGTTCGACGCCATGAAAGCATTGGGTGGCACCGTTCGGTTGGTAATGCTTCCATATGAGTCCCACGGCTATCGCGCGCGCGAGTCCATTATGCATGTCATGTGGGAAACCCAGGAGTGGATGAAGCAACATTTGGGTATGCACTAACAGCCCCACGTTTTTGTCCCTTTAATTAAATGGCCAGACTGCCCGGAGTATGCATCCGGGCAATTTCCCAGCCTGTATGGGTACAAGTACGTATTTAAACGGGGACTCCAGCGCGCAACAATTCAGGCATCAAAATGGGAGGAACCACCGATGCCTAGAATAATGCTTGCCGCAACATTCGTACTAACAAGCCTCGCCGCGGTTGCATCAGAGCCACTCAAGCCGGTGGATAAAGAAGCCGATATGCAGCAGCATTTTGTCCAGGCAACCCGGCTGCAAACAGCAATAATTGAAGCCGATGTGGAAAAGGCGCGCACGATCGCAGAGGTCATGCACGAATCCGAACAGGGCGAGGGGCTACCTGAAGGCTGGGAAGCATTCTTTGGAAAGATCAATGGTTTGGCCGAAGAGATCGCGGTGAGTTCAAGTCTGATCGTTTCGGCCAGCGCAGCGGCAGAAATTGGCGCAACCTGCGGTGACTGTCATGGTGCTAACAACGTAAATACCTGGCTTGAATCTTCAACGGAAATCCCGATTGGTACGGACGTGCGCAGTCGCATGCGGCGACATATGTGGGCTGCGGACCGTATGTGGGAAGGATTAATTTCTGGCAGTGATGCCGCCTGGAACACAGGTGCTGAGGCGCTGGCCGAAGCACCGCTGCAGTCGCGAGAGATTACCGGTATTTACGCAACAACCGCAGACTATCTGGCCGAGCGGGTACACGATCTTGGTCGAGAAGCGTTAAGCACCCATAGACAAGCTTCTCGCGCCCGCATATACGGCCACCTTCTTACCACTTGCGGCGAGTGCCACAACCAGTATCGGTTTGGGCG
>CAZVYE010000191.1:0-6874 GCA_964630895.1 uncultured Gammaproteobacteria bacterium
AGAGTGATATGCACCCATTCTTTAGCCGTCTCACTGGGGAGAAGGACAGCACGATGATTGAACAACGTCTGGTCTTCAGCATCCTAATCTTTGCGGCCTTATATTGGCCTGGCATCGGAACTGCTGAGTTTAACAGTCGGCCTAGCTATCTGAAGGAGCAATTGACGGAGCTTTCAGGCCTTCCCGAAAATGCCAAGGGCCAAATTAGCTCGGGGATAGACGCGTACGCGCGCGATCGCGAAGCGATTCTTAAGAAACTTATCAACCTGTCAAAACAACAAACCGTCGAGCCAAAAGAATGGGAAGTAATTGCATTAGATGGTGTTGATAAGACAAAGAAGATTACCGGCAGGCTTGGCTCTACCTATTCAACTGCAGAGAATATGAGCGCTCTGGCAACTGTAGATTCGTGGGTATCTCAGGAAATAGCATTTTTCAAAAGACTGTCTAAAGCAGGTCTTGGGCACGAGATACATATCATCACAAGCCTCGGTGGGCGCATCAAAGAACAGACAATAGAACTGAACAAGAAGTGGGAAGATGGGCTTTTGGATCTGGACGCGGAGAGCGACAGGGCCCAAAAACTTTACTTTGAAACCATCGAGAAGATCTATGGCGAATACCTAAAAGAGCTAGAGAAGGCAATAGTCAGTTACACGCAGAAGGCGAAGATTATAGGAACTGCGGTCGATGGGCCGGCGCGATATGCAGGGGTCCCGTTCAGTCCGGTAGCGGTGGCTTTTGCAGGAATTGAGGTTGCGTTGAAGAAAGCTACGCAGGACGCGGAAGATTTCATGATTGTGGACAAAGCCATGGTCGCAATGTTCATACAAATTCGAAAAGACTCGAAAGAGTTTTTCGACTCCAACCGCATCACGATGGGGGAAAACGCACTGAGATCCGCGAAACAAAAGCTCGACGATTTATGCGGCAACGTAGACGAAGTTACTAAGCAAGATTGCTCAACGTTTAGATCTGCAGTTCTTGAGCAAATTGAGAAACACCAGGTCCAAACCCGCTCCATTTATAGAAAATTCCTTGAAGACAATCAAGGACGGTTTGTTGGTCCTGTCAGCGCTGCATACACAGGGCGATTGTTGGAGCCGGACGAATGGAATGCCCTGGGCGGAAAGGTTGATTCGTCCAAATTGGAAGCAGTTATCGAGCGAATTCTAGATCAGGACCCAATTTGGGACGACGAAAACCTGTCTGAAGAGATGCGTGCGAAAATAAGAGAGCGATTCGACGAGGATTGGGCCGACGTTACAAGGTCAGGTGGTTCATTATTCAGGACTGTTGCTGCGCGGCACGTAGAAAAAGTAATTGCAGAGCGCAAAAAGTTAGAGAACAAACTCAAATGAATGGGCACGCTTTGGTTCGTTGGGTTTTGCTTCTGGTTTTCCTGTTCTGCTGGTCTATTGGTCATGCAGCAGAGACGGGAATCGAGACACGTTCTATGCATCCAAACGAGGGTGGCTCGGATAATCCTGCGGTATTGGTGCATTGGCTAAATTGGTCAAGCGGATTTCGCGAGTCGGGCATCGAAGTAGGGGACAAGGTCATCGGAACCAACCTTGGTCTTTATACTAAAGATACCGATGCAAGGCGTATCGGTCTGAGCCTTGAAATTAAATACTGGGAAGAGGCCGGTCTCTCTGCTGGTGATGACGTTACACTGGTTGTAGAGCGCGGTGGACAGAGAATCGAATTTACCGCCAAACTCATTGCTTCTAATCCGCCAGAAATACCTACCGAAATATACCGTGATACCAGCGCATTTTCTGGATGGACATTCTGGTACCAAAAGTTCATCTCAGAGTTGACGCCAGGACTTGGCTTCGACCCTCTTGTGAATTCCCAGACTCGCACTCGAGAAATGCTGGCACGCTTGGAAGCGGCAGGACCTGACAGTCATCTATCAAGAATCGAATACTTGAAAGCCAATCACCCTGGGCCATTTACAGAAAGCGTTGTCCAAGATTTTGAAAAGGCCCGCGATTTCTATGCAGGTGAGCATAGGGAGCTAACTAAAGACGACTTGGAGTACCGCTCACTGGGCGAAATACGCGCTAAGCAAATTGCCGAGGCCGCCATCATTGCCCGCGCCGCGTTCGAGAAGGAAATTGAATCAACTTTGCATCCAAAAGCTTATCCAGTGCCGAAGTTCGATACGCGAGAGCTTGGCGATGCCGCGGGTATGGTCGTTTTAACGAAAGGTGTAACCCAGCGAGACATATTATTTGAGTCTGAGATTGAAGATGACAAGTGGGTTTATCGTTCGGGAACTACACAGGATTTTTATCTTGTACCCAGCACGGATAAAGCCGTCAGAATCGCGCAGGACGCGATCGCCCGCTACAGTGCCCTCGTCACGCCGGAATTCGAATATCGCAATGCCGAGTTTCATTTTTACGGGCGAATTCTCCCGGAACCTATAATGAAGTTTGATATCCGAACTTCAAGAGTCTATATCGGGCCTAGCGTCCAAGTGATAGCGGCGTTCGTTAAGGATCAAAGAGGAGCAAATCGCTCGCTGTTTATCGACCTGCGTGAAGAGAATCGCTCATTTGCTGGGGAGTCAGAGCTACGAGCAATATCTGTTCCCGAGGTTACGGAGCAATCAACGCCCCAAGAGGCCCTCTACTCGTTTTTCGAGTTTTTGAAAGTGAGTGATTTCGAGAGCTGGATGGAAGCCCTGGACTCTTGGTATATCGTTAAATCTGTCAATCCTAATCAGCTAGTGCCGCAGTCCATCTCCGTGTCCAATGTCCTTTCTCATTGGCAAGCGTCACGACAAAAAGTGCTTTCCGATATTTACGCCATCGAACCCTATTACACCGGGCAAATTGAAGTCGTATATGAAGGTGATTCCATCGACGGAGATCCGACTCGCAGTTCGGTTGTAGAAGAGGTAATCGTTGGCGTTCGTGCAGTGGGCTTGTTTGATGGCGAGTACAGAACCTTTTTTGGTCCTTATAAGACCTCATGGAGGATGCAACGCGTGGATGGAGGCATTTGGAAGGTCGCAGAGGACCACCCGAGGCTCTGACAGGACAAGACCAAACTGTGCCTGAGCTTGGAAAGGCCCTCCCGCGCTGGTCCGTTCGTTTCCAAAAACTACAGTCGAGGCATATACTCAAAGAATGAAGCAACTCAACGCCGCCTTGATTATATGGCTGCTGTTTACCGCATCCGCGCGTGCTGATACCAAAGAACTTGGTGAAGCGCTCAACGTGCTGTTGCCTGCCGCCGGTCTGTATATGGCCGTGCAAGAAGAGGGTAACGAGGGGCTGGTGCAGTTTATTAAGAGCGCGGTCGTTGCAGAACTTGTCACGGAAGGGCTCAAGACGACAATCGATAAGGAAAGGCCAAACGGGTCCTGTTGTACTGCTTTCCCATCTGGTCATGCGACTCGAGCGTTTTACGCGGCTACTTACATCCATGAACGATACGGTAGCAGGGCGGGGGTCCCAGCGCTGGCACTCGCCACAGTAGTGGCGTATTCCCGAGTAGATTCAGACCGCCACGATATCGCCGATGTGCTTGGAGGCGCTGCTGTTGGCTATCTGTCAGCCCGCTACTTTACGACCCCCAAAGCGCAACTATCTGTGAGCAACTTCGATACCCCCGACGCGTTTGGCATTACGCTAACTTTCCAGCTGGACTAGGTTGGGGTGGTCCATGCGGCCTGCTTGTTAACGGTGGGATGCTTAGAAAACTGTTGCGTGGGAGTAGTTGTCTACTATTCCGAGCCTTAGCCCACCCTGTAACCAGAATTTCCAGTGCTCGTTGGATTCAGTATGGCGAGAGACCGCGGGCAACTGGAAGTGATTCAATAGAATAAAGGCTTCCATATCTGTGCGCATTCGGCTCATGCGTGAGCAAGGGCCCTGCAGGCCCTGGCTCATGATGCACTGATGCGATGTCAGCCTAAAGCAACCTCTTTGAGCGCGTTTAGCTTAGTCTCCCAATAGGATTTGCGTGCATCAATTTCGTCTTTGGACTGTAGGTTCTTGTGCTGAACTTGCACGGCGGTTTTAGGACCCTTGTCGACAAAGTACACGTCCACCTGTGTGCCATCCTCCCAATCCATGATGAGCGATTTGTTGGAATTCAAATTTCGCACTACAGCGTTCGTTGAATCTAACCACTTTAGACGTTGTTCGGGCTGCGCCCAAAACGGGAATATCTCAGACACGGGCATATGAAAGGTCTTGCTTTTATTGGCCGCAAAACTGCCATCGGGGCTTTGCCCCACTTCACGAATGCCGTGGATGCGCTCGTAACCGACGGTGATAGATTGCGCCCACCAGCCGCCCAGCTCATATTGTGATGAGAGAAATTTGGCGATTTTTGGGTGTTCCCATTCGAATGCGCGTGCCTGGTCGAGTGTGTCTACCCACTGTGCCCACGACTTGTCGGTTCGTTGTAGCAGGGTAGCGTCTTTAATGCCCGCGAGTTCAGCCCACTCAGAGCGTGGTGCGATGTGCTTGGCGTCAGGGCCTAAAAAGGATGCACGTGCTGCGGTGTAGGATTCGCCCGTCTTCTGCATTCGAGCGCGGATGAGGTCTTTTAAATCTCTTTTTTTGGTCATTGCTCTTTACCTTCTGCCACAACGAAGCGCCCTCCAGCGACGACCCTCGCGCAGCATGGGTCAAAGAGAAATATCAATCCGAAGGTTTTCCCTCCTTTGCCTCATGAAGGCCGCTGCTGGAGAACGACCGAAGAGGTTAGGCGTGGACTGCCGCCAACGCACAGTGTTGTAGATTGGCTGCGCCTCGTCAAGTATGAATGATCAGATGCACCAATCTTAACTGATAGAGTCCCGAGGACGCTGGCAGAGATTAACTACCGCCAACTCAGAATCCAATTGTGATTTGGATGCTACATCCGCGTGTCTGCTGCTATCCAGGTCCATTTGTAAAATTTGTCGCGAAAATTCTCTCGATCGCGCAATGCAATTACGTGTTTACAGGTCCTGTTTACAAGGCTAATCAAGGAGAGTCTCCTGAACGATGTCCGGTTGCTAGCCCGCATTATGTTTGCCGTGATAGCGGTGTTTGCTTTTAATAAATTGTATTTGCGACCTAAAGTTCTTGCTGCAGATGCCCCCTATTGGGTGGATGTGTTGGTGCTGTCTTTCCCTAATTTCTGTGAGGCTGTGATAGGCACGCTATTCTTGTGTATCGCACTTCTCAGTGGTAATGACCGTTGGTTAGCAGGACAGCTTCCGCCGCGGGCGTTGTACGTGCTGGCCACTCTATTTGCAGCCCTTTATGTGCTGACACAGGAGTATCGCTGGCACAATCTTGGTGGAAACAATATCTTTGACCCGTTCGATGTGGTGTTTTCGTTGCTAGGGCTAATGTTCGCCTTAGTACTGCTTTTCTGGCTGCAGCCAAAAGTCCGACAATCCGAATAGGGCCGTACCTTCTTGCGCTTACCTGGAAAAGCACAGGCACAGTAGCACCGGGCTTGATCATGTCCTGATGGGACAGGTCAATTGGTGGCCGATTGGAATGTGACCTTTCTTATCGGACTCAATCGCGCAGAGGATAAAAAGCGATTAGCGCCCCGGCGTACTCCGCATCCTCGTCGGTCCCGTCCGCTTCAATCGTATTGGCAGTTTCTAACCATTCTTCAAGTTTGCCTCGAAGATCAGCCATGGCGGCAGGCGATGCTTTAAGCCGCACCCCCATGAAGATCGGCTCCGCGTCGGGCATTGCAAACGCCGCGAGCAAATCGTCTTCAACCGTTCGCAGGAGATCGCGCACTGTCTCGCTCGCCTTATCGTGGTCATCGAAGAGACCACGCTCGACTTCGAAGCGTCTGGCTACGGCCTGAAAGGTGCGTTCAACCGTACCGCGCTTCTGTTCTTCATGAGTGATCTCGATCAGTCCTGCGTCGTGGAGTGCGTCAACGTGGCGGTATAGACGAGTCACGTTTTCGCCGAGGTTTTGTGCAACCTCGCGAGTCGTTCGCGGTCCTTCAGCAAATGCCTGAATTAGCTTCAATTTGAGAGGATCTGACAAAAGCCGAACCTGGTCCAGGTCACTTATTTTATGGATTTCTTTCATCGAGCTCGATACTTTTGTTCAATGTTATTTGAATATTCACGTAAATGTGAATAGTATTGTTCACGTCACTGTGAATAATCAGGTTAAAGTATCCAATGACTATTGTCGACCACCTATTCATTCTTCTGTTTTTTGTTGTTCAGCCCATCCATGGCGCCTGGTCACATCGTAAATGGCTCGCTGGAGTTGAGGCTGGGGAAGACCCAAATCGGCGTAGAGTCTATCTAGATGGCATGGCGATAGAGTGGGGCGCGCTAGTTTGCCTTATGGGCTTTTGGATATATTCACAGCGACCCTTTGCGGAGCTCGGATTCAAATCCATGGACGGTACGAGCTTAATCATCGGGCTCGCAGTATTGGCAATCTTGGTTATCTGGTGTTTATACGGTTGGCATAGCGCGCGAAAGGCAAGTGCCCAAAAGCGCGCTGAAACGATTAAATCCCTAGGCGAGCTACGATATTTTCTGCCCCACAGCAGGCAGGAGTATCGCTACTTTGTCGGCCTATCAGTCACGGCCGGTATCGTTGAAGAGATCATCTATCGCGGTTTTACATTTTGGTATTTGGCCCACTTTATGCCCATTTGGGCGGTTGTGCTGGTGTCTTCGGCTGCGTTTGGTTTGGGTCACAGTTACCAGGGGCTCGCAGGAATCCTGAGAACAGGCTCAGTTGGCGTAGTGGTGGGAACCCTATACGTGGTTACCGGATCAATCTGGGTGCCTATCGTGGTGCACATACTCGGCGATATCCTGCAGGGAGCCATGCTTTATGAGTTCTTGAGAGAGCGCGACCCAGAT
>CAZVYE010000192.1:0-6865 GCA_964630895.1 uncultured Gammaproteobacteria bacterium
GTTCTACAGGCGGCGCATTCGATGCTCGTGGTGCTGTTGCCACAGTTCCCGTTGGTACAGCCGCACTCCAGTTTCATAGCTGCACCTCAGCAACATTTACCTATCAGTTGGACGACGGTCCGTCAGGCAGCATCAATTTAACGCGAATCGCAAGCGGTTCGATTTGTGACGGTGGCAAGCCATGATCAAACTGGTGTGGCTTTGCATTCTCTTTGTCACGCTGTCAACAGCAGCATCGGCCCAAGTAAACTTGGGGCATGGTGGCGCATGGTTTAACCCGGAAACTGCTGGCCAGGGCATCCTGGTAGAAGTACTGCCTAACCAGCGCGAGGTATTTGTCGCGTGGTTTACCTACGCCGACGCAGAACAGGCAAAAGTAGGCGCTGTGGACCAACGCTGGTTTACCGCCCAAGGACCAATTATTGGCAACGTGGCCACATTGGCGGTGTCCCGATCAACAGGTGGTCAGTTCGATCAAGCAGGTGGAGTCGAAACTGCGCCATATGGCGTAGCTACCCTGCAGTTCGAAAGTTGCGACAGTGCGCGCTTTACCTATGTCTTGGGAGATGCCCGAGCAGGATCGTTCGATTTAGCAAGGATAGCGCCCAGTCAGTTCTGTGATGAACAGTCTGATCTAGCTCAGGCGGTCAGTCTGCCAACAGAGATAGCAAGCACGGAAACCACCGCGTTTGTGGATGTTGCCATCATCCCAATGGATGATTCAGCCGACGTATTGGGCCGCCTGACTGTGATTGTCCGCAACGGAAAGATTGAGACTATTGGCCCATTCAGTGCAATTGAAATTCCCGAGAATGCTCAAATCGTGCATGCGCCCAATGCGTTTTTGATCCCTGGATTAGTCGACGCACATACCCACATGACAACCAATATGTCGGAGTATTTAAATTTCCTGCCGCCCGTGAACGCCTTGGATCAAATGGCAGACAACCAGCTACGGTTATATCTGGCAAATGGCGTGACCACCATTTTCAATCTGGGCGATTTCGGCGAACCGCTAACACGCTGGTCCGAAGAGATAATCGCAGGCGAACGCATCGGGCCAACTATATACGCAGCACAGTACGCGCGAGGCGGCCCAGGCACCGGTGATGGTGGTCCAGCCGGTAGATTTATAAGCGGGCCAGCAGACGCTCGGTCGTTCACTCGAGCTGCCGACGCCGCCGGCTTCGAAATGATGAAGATTTACAATTGGACGCCGGCTGATGCTACCGATGCTTTGGTTGAACAATCGCGTCAACTAGGCCTTCCCATCGCAGGTCACATTCCGCAGACCGTGAACGGTCGCTCCTTTCTGGAAAGCGGTAATCTGGACTTGGTCGCGCACCTGGAGGTCTACACCTGGTCAATTTTTGGATGGGGTCAGCGTGCCAACGACATCCCGCCTGCTGTCACCTCTGCAGTAACCGGCAACGTCGCACAGGTTACAACTTTAGCCATTGTAGAAACCATCGCCGATATCTGGTGCCGAGATCAGTCCGGCCGGGATCGCTTTTGGGCCCTGCCCGAGACAGCATATATGAGTCCATCGGAAGTGGGATTGCACAACGAAAGTATGACCACCACTCGCTTCGCTCCTCCCGGCTGCATACAAGGTGCGTACGACCCGCAAGTGCCGTATATGGGCCAATTGGCCAAAGCCTTGCATGCCGAAGGCGTACCTTTAATTCTAGGTACGGATTCCCCAACGGTTTTTGGCGCTGCTGGGTTTTCCGCAATTCGGGAACTGGAGGCACTGGATCGGGCTGGCTTTAGCGCAGCCGAAATTCTCGAAATCGCCACGCGCAACGGCGGTGACTTTATCCGCGAGCGCTATTCCGAAGACCAACGCTTTGGTCGAATTGCGCCAGGATATCGCGCGGATCTAATCTTGATAGATGGTAATCCACTAGAGGATGTTGCGCGGATCGGCAGTGATCGCCTGGGCGTTATGGCGCGTGGTCACTGGCGTTCCAGCGAATTGCTTGACTCGATGGCGGACGAGGTGCGTTCACAGTACGTCCAGTAACAAGGTCATGGTAGTCCTTCGATCGAAGCAAACTATTCATTTGATCGGCCTGCGGTTAAAACTTTCTTCTGGTTAACGCCCCGTCTAGGCAGCGGTGACTCAAATTTACGCCTCTGCTAAGCTGCAGCGCGGGGGAAATATATGCAGCAAGGAAGCTCAATGAATCAATCTACTAAAGTTCTGCTGGTTATTCTGGGTCTGGTTGTTGTACTTGCCGGAACCTTGAAGCTACTCAATCCGCATAAGAAATATAGTCGCGCGCAATTTTGGGAAACGGCCACAGTCGCTTCAGTTGCAGAGGTTCCAGAAGAAGCGTTGGAACCGGGCAACAGAAATGGGCCGGTAT
Source organism: uncultured Gammaproteobacteria bacterium (assembly GCA_964630895.1). Taxonomy (GTDB): domain Bacteria; phylum Pseudomonadota; class Gammaproteobacteria; order Xanthomonadales; family SZUA-38; genus CAZVYE01. The sequence continues at coordinate 2,373 of CAZVYE010000192.1, forward strand.
TGATGTGGGCGGCAATGGCAGCCAGTGATCCCGACATTCTCGAAGCGCTCGTTGCCCGAGGTGCCGACGTCAATGAGTCCGACGGAATTCTTAAGGGTACACCTCTGTCGGCAGCGGCAGCCTATACGCAGAACCCTGACATTATCGACAAGCTTGTTGCACTAGGGGCCGACATCGACAAACAGGTACATAGCCGCGAGACCGCCATTATGCTGGCAGCAAGATATAACAAGAATGCACCGGTAGCAGAACGGCTAATCTTCCACGGCGCTGATCTTCTCCACACCAATTCGAGAGGAGATTCTGCTCAGGACATTGCTCGGCGCAATAATAATCCGACGGTGTACAAGGTTTTGCGCTCCGCCATTCGCCAGCAAGGACAAGATTAAGACAAGTTATCGTAAATATTCCTCGGCATATCGCATTGTCCCGCAATGATTGGCTGTCCTAAGCTAGGCTTGGCCGGAAACAAGTATGACTAAATCGGCCCCAACGGGGCTTTGAAGCGGCTTCCCAAAGCTCCGACTCCGATTCGATTTAGCTTGGTGCACGCGGCCGGCTTGCCACGTTGGTTGCCAACCCTGTTACAGGCGCCTAAGCGAAAGGATATTTTATGATGCAACTGGCCTACTTCCTTGTGTTGTTCTGGCTGATGCTGGAGACCGCTGCCGCATCCGTGTCGTATACGATTAGTGCCGGCAATGTCTGGGATGGCCGCAAGTTTTCCGAACAGACTGTTGTGATCTTGGACGGACAGTTCGCTGCAAATGTCAGTCCCACTGCTCCCGACAGCGCAACCGTAACATTGTCCGATGCTTATTATCTGATACCCGGATTGATTGATGCCCATGTGCATCTCGTAGAGACCGGGCTGCCGAAAGCGGGAGAGAATGACGCCTCCTATGCAAGCATTCGAAGGCACGCCGCTGCGCATTTTTATTCGGGGGTTACCTCCGCACGAACACATCTGATACCCACTGAACCCGGCACGCGAATTAAACGGGCTTCGCAAAGCGCCTGTTTTCCCGCGCCGCGATTGCAGATTGGTGGGCCAGGGTTTATCGGCAATGTGCCCGAGCTGGACGCTGCGCAAGTCTGGGGTAGCCGCGATACCGCTCAAATCAGCAAAAGAATTAGTGAGCTGGCCGACCAGGGAATCGATTGGCTGGCTTTGCATGGCGCAGAGGCTATACCAGAAGATATCTATCAACTGATCATCAACTCGAGCAAAAAACACAATCTGCGGCTGATGGTTCAGGGTGACAATCGCTCCCGCGTTTCCTTGGCCCTGGAGTCCGGGGCACCAACTCTCGAGTATATCGTCGGAAGCTCCGCGTACTCAGAAGACCAACTGGCAGCACTTGGCCGCAGTGGGGCACCCGCAATGGTCGTTCCTATTGGCTACTATCTGCAATCTGCTCGAGCTCTACAATCTCCTTCCCCTTTCGCCTACCTTGGCGTTAACGCACATATGCAACGTGACCGAATTGGGGAGCAACAATCAGGGATCGTCGCATCTGATTTTGATTCATGGTTCCGTGGTCTGGATTACATTCAAGAGTACGCCTCCCAGATCGCCATAATTCGAAACAATTTTAAAGCGCTACAGGAATCCGGGGCCAATCTGATTCTCGGGACGGATGTGGGTTCACCCGGAAACTTCCACGAAAGGGCCATCTGGACTGAACTTGCTGCCTGGTTATCGTTACATGTCCCCGTCGAAACTGCGCTGGCTGCGGCAACATATCGATCGGCCATAGCACTAGACATGCCTGATCGTGGTCGAATCGAGCCGGGATATGATGCCGACTTCGTGATTCTTAGTGCACCACCCAGCTCAGAAAGCTCAGCAAAAGATGTCGTTGCGGTCATCAAGTCTGGCGTGATTCACGGCAACCAAGCAGCTATTCCCGAGGAGTTGAAGCAATACACAGCTCAATCGCTGTGCAAAGAAGCTGACCTCCGGCTACCGATGTAAATTCAAAGCGTTCTGGGAGGGGACTTTGAAATACCAGAGTTCCTTTAGCTCAATCCAGAGGCGTTTCCAATGCGCCAATCCGACGACCCTGCTGGACCAATTCAAGGCGAAACCCCAGAGCAATTTGCCATCAACCGCTCGGTCTTTGAACTTGTGAGATTGTGATGCAATCAACCATTCTCCGATTCCAATTGCGGTATATATTATTATAAACACCTATCCCGCTTACTGGAGCTGTAGAATCCTGGTGATAAATTTTCTCGTGGGTCGCGCTATATAAGCTAAGACCATTCGATTCCAACGGCCAATGCTTAGGCCCATTTGAGACGAACAAATTATGTATAGATTTTTAGCTGCTCTCTTCGTAGTAGCCTTCTGCGCTGGTGAGGTAAATGCACAGGTTTCAGAGCTTGATGCCTTGGTTGGCGAAGAGAAGATACTGGAGTTTCATCGTTACTCGCTGAAGTTTAAGGGGCGTGATGAAACACCGCGTCTAACCGTGTTTAACTCGGGCCGGGTGGTGATTTACTTTCCTCACTATATGCGAAGAGCTGGAGTCCATGAGACGTACTTGGACGAGAAGTCACTAAATGAATTCATCGATAAGCTGAACGGCTTTGGCTTGGCCACCATTGATGTCGAACAGGTTGCAGAAGAGCAGGAACTGGCCGCAATGGCTGAGGAGTCATTGAATCAGCTTTATTACACATCAGACGCTACCATAACGACGATTGAACTCAACACGTCGGAAACCGCCGCAGCCAACTATATTGTCTGGACCAATTTGCAAAGCGATGCTACGCGATTCCCAGCGTTGAGCTCGCTTACAGACTTGGCCGCTGCGGAGCAATTTCTGCTGGATTTTGTAGCAAAACAACCAGTTGATCAGGTCGCCCCGGCACGCAGTGCGCAGGAGGTAGCCCAATGATTCGCCTTAATCGTACGCTATTAACTGGTGTCGCCTGCGCTGTTTTTGTTGGCGGAATGAGCGGCGTCACCTCTACGGCACATGCTGGTGCCTACATATTCGCGGGTGAAGCCAATGGCACGAACTTGGTTACTCACCCTATTGGTTACAACGGTAGCGGCGGCAATGTGACCGTGAACGTATGCATTAATCCAAGCTCAGATGTACCTGCAAGCATGGAGATTGCAGTTCAGAATGTGATTGATCAGTTTAATCGGCTGGTCCCGACAACGAACAATCTCAGGTTTTCCCCTGATGCTGAAGCTGGCAACTCACAAGTAGACTTCGAGTCGGTCATGTTGCATGAGGTGGGGCATTGTGTGGGGCTGGCGCATCCCAACCTTGCAACGGAATCTGGGCTTTCTGAGCCGGATCGAAATTATACCAAGACCACAGATGGCACAAACAATACTTTTGATCTCACTATTGGTGCCGACGGGATTCGTGGTTCGAGCGATGATAGCCGAGGAGATGACGTAAACCTCCATTGGTTCAATATCGGCGTCAACAATCCATTTCTCCCGGTTAATCAAGTTGACTCCGCGACGTATTCCCAGAGCACGAGCGACCTTCCCAGTGGGGAGACCTTTGTGGCTAACGGGGACCGTACGGTTGCAGGTCAATATGGGTTAAGCAACTCAGAAGCCACGATGCAACAGGGCCAGTTCGGGGGAGAAGACCAACGAACTCTCGGTCCAGACGATGTAAACACATTGCGATTTGCACGGTCAGGAGTAGATTCGAGCGCAGGCACTGCCGACGATTACTCGGTCACATTAACCTATGGTGGGATCTCCACCACCAATTGCGACATAACAGTGGCTTCGGACGCAGGAACTAGCTTCGCTGCTTGTAGTACCGGCGGCGCATTTATCTCAGGCTCAAGCGACGATGCTAGAATTACCTCCGCATCTGTCACCTACAACACTGGTTTTGATTGGGTTTACAGCACTACCCGAGTACCCAATCCGGCCGCCGATGCTTTGTCCGTCGCGCCGGGCGGCACCCAGACCACGCTGACAGGTGGCGCAAGCTCTGTACTTGCCAACGACACGCATCCAACGGGCTTAACTCTGGAAGCCAGCACATCTCTGTTTGGCGGTCCCTATAATGGATCGGCCAGCATCAATAGCGATGGCACCTTCTCTTACACTCACGATGGCTCGGCAACCACCTCCGACGAATTTGTCTACCGCACTTGTACAACAACCAATGCTAACGCCTGTGCGCACCAGGTGGTATCCGTAACAGTATCTGTAGCGGTTGGTACACCGCCGGTGGCCGTAGACGATGCGGCCACGGTGTTAGAGGGCGGCACGGTAACCACGCTTTCAAGCATGGAGGATTCGGTACTGGCTAACGACACGGAGTTGGACGGCGATATGCTTTCGGTAAATACCACACCGGTCAGCGGCCCAACGAATGGCAGCTTAAGCCTCAATAGTGACGGGACATTCTCGTACACCCACAATGGTGGCGAAACCACTACCGATAGTTTTGATTATCAGGTTTGCGACGATGAAGCTGCGCCGCAGTGTGATACTGGCA
>CAZVYE010000193.1:0-6859 GCA_964630895.1 uncultured Gammaproteobacteria bacterium
ACTGGTTCTAAGAAGGCCGCAGACACCGCCCGCAAACAGCTGGGTGATGACCTGACTGCGTCTGCCGAAGTATTTGGTGCAGGAACTTACTTTCTGCATGACGAACTTACGTTGGTCGACTGCGCGCTGGTGCCGCTGCTTTGGCGCTTGGAGCACTATGGCGTAAAGCTTGGCAAGAACGTCAAGCTGGTCGAGCAATACATGGATCGCGTTTTTGCACTGGAAAGTTTCCAGGAAAGCCTCACCGAAGAGGAGCGCGAACTGCGCTCATGAATTCCTTTCGTCCGTACATGATTCGTGCGCTCTACGAGTGGATTGCGGACAATGAAATGACTCCCCACCTGGTGGCCGATGGCACGGCCGCCGGGCTGGAAGTGCCGCCCGCTGCCGTAGCTGATGGACGAGTTGTGCTTAACATCAGCATGTCGGCGGTTCGCGACCTGACTCTCGGGGACGAATATATTCACTTCAGCGCGAGATTTGGCGGCAAGCCGTTTCAAGTAGTGGTGCCTACAGCAGCTGTAATCGGCATGTTTGCTCGGGAAGATGGCCGTCTGATCATGTTGCCGGAAGATGACGTAAAACATGATGATTTCGAAGACGGCGAAACGGATGTTCAGATCACTGAGTCAGCTCCGCGAAGCCATCTCAGTTCGGTGGCAGAGCCGGAGGAAAACGCGCAAGATCAGGATTGCTCCAGCGCCTCCAAGGACGACAAATCTGACGATTCCGGGCCGGATGATGACGGTCCCGACTCAAACGGCGCAAAGAAAAAGCCAAGCCTGCGCGTAGTCAAGTAATTACGAAGAATCACGCTTCGCGATTTCGTCCTTTGCCTGTTTTGCCCGCTGACCTGGCTCGTAGATGACGCGGCCAATACTATTTCCATCCAACACGATTCTGGTTACTACCGCACCGGCCAACATAGCTTGTCCAGGTCTGCGCAACTGACCCTCTTCGCTAAACTCGAATCCGAATACTCTGGCCAGCCGAAGATTGCCGCTTTTTCGACTTAGCCGGGTAGATTGCAACGCCACAGTCTGATCCAAAAACTGTACACCATGTTGCCCACAAATATTCGCTGCGAAGCGTCGCGCCTGCTCTCTTGCGCGCATGGTGTCTTGCCACAGCCATACGGCAACTCCCAGTGTAAGCAGAATTAAAATCGTTAAATGCATGCCAACTCCATGACATGGAATTTGGGTCAAATAGGGTGCATTGCAATCCATAGGATGCATGGCAAACGGCGCAAATGTCACGAATAAAGGGAAAAAACAGGAAAAAAACCGTGACAAATTCTGCGAAAACCGCGCAATTGTTTGATTGCCATGGCAAACTATGGAGCCTTACGGGAGAAAAAAGGGTGACGGCTTTAACGCAATGCTGCGTATTCCGGGCTATATCATAAAGCGAGAGTTGGGAACCGGTGGCATGGCTACCGTGTATCTGGCTGTGCAAACATCTCTGGAGCGTCAAGTAGCGCTCAAAGTGATGGCGCCCGCACTCGCCGCGGATCAGCAGTTTTCCAAGCGTTTTTTGCGTGAAGCACGCACCGTCGCAGGGCTAAGCCATCCGAATATCGTATCCATCTATGATGTAGGTATCACCAAGCAGCATTATCACTATTTCTCCATGCAAATGCTGCCCAACGGTGATTTTGCAGATCGCATCGTTAAAGGTGCGCCAGAGCGGGAAATTATCCGTGTGCTGCAGGGGATATGTCTGGCGCTTCAATATGCCCACGCGCGAGGCTTTGTGCACCGGGATGTTACGCCTGGGAACATACTTTTCGACGCCTCGGATACGCCCATTCTGACGGATTTTGGAATTGCACGGGCTGTGTCCGCTGCAACCCGGATTACTGGTACTGGCTTAAGTGTCGGCACCAGTCATTACATGAGCCCAGAGCAAGCCCGCGGACGCGAAGTGGACCACCGCACCGATATCTATGGTCTGGGTGCCATGGCATACGAGGCCTTGGCGGGCGAACCTCCTTATGATGGCGAAGACGGTTTCGCAATAGCGTACTCCCACGTGTTCGATCCCATTCCGCAGTTGCCTGAGAGGCTGGCGCGCTGGCAGCCATTCATCGACCGAGCCATGGCCAAGGACCCCGATGATCGCTTTCAGGATGTGGAAGAAGTTCATGATGTCTTAGATACCTTCCTGGAGAAAACCACAGGCGCAGGTAGAGTAAGAGAGCCGCCCAAGCTGATGAGCAAGCGCGGGTTTTCCTCCGTGCTGGCGAAATGGAAAACCAAGACCTTCATCCGCAAGTTGGGTGATTTCGGACTGAAGCTAAAGGGTCCACCGGACTCAGTGCGATATCGTGTGGCAACAGCCGGTAGTAACTTTGTCCGTACCTTGACCGGGATAGGTCACTGGGTGGCCGAGCGACTGTTCTTTTTCCTGCCCGCGAAGTATCGGCCGGTGTCCACGTTGGTGGTGCTATTTGCCTTTTTAGCGCTGATGCTATGGCAGATGGGCTTGCCCGATAAAGCAATTCCAACAATTGACACCGATACGGTCGCCTCAAACGATACTCAGTCAGGGGATGACAAAGCTCCCGACGGGCCCGACAACCAAGCGGTCGCCGCGAATACTACGGGCAATCCCGCTGGCGTAAGTGATGGCCCGGATGTTGTTGGCAGCAACGTAAACGAGGGCGATGACGCGACAACGGATCTCGCTTCTAATGACGAGCTGAACCCACTGGATATGGGATCACGCACCCTGCCAGATGCTGGGTACGAAAACGATATTGGCCCCTTTGAAATACCCGAGTTGGTGGAATCCACGCCGCCGCCGGAACCCCAGCTAGTCCAGATAGATAGCAATGGTGAGGTTACCGCAGGCGAAGGTAACGCTGTCGCGACTACTGACGAGTCGGAGTTTATTGCAGCAGAACTCAGTGCGGCCAGAGAGGATATGGCGGCCGATCGACTGACTACACCGGCCAATTCAAACGCGTACGATCGATACACTCAGGTACTTAGTTTGCAGCCCGAGAATGAGCAGGCTCAAAGTGGTCTGGCGGAGATCGTGCGGCGTTATATCACCTTGGCCGATGACGAAGTTCGTCAGGAAAATTATGAGCAGGCCGCAGTGCTTTTGCGACGCGCCCGACAAGTTGCCAGCGAGTCTGGCGTCGCAGAAACCGCAAGAGCCAGACTGGCAGCGACCAACACGCTGGCTGTTACTCGGTTGTTGAACCGCGCGTCGACTGCCGAGCAAGCTCGTCGCGTTGAAGAAGCGCTTGCAGACTACCAGCGGGTGTTGCAGTTCGAGCCCACCAATGCGACCGCAATTGACGCAATAGCGCAGATTGAAGCACGTGAGTCGCTCAATGAGCCGTTTTATGATCAGCTCAATAATGGAGGCCAGGGACCGCAGATGATTCGGCTTGAATTAGTTGCCAATGCAGAAGACGAAGCGGCCCCCCGCCAACAACTGGCAGTTTCTCGCAGTGAAATAACGGTTGGTCAGTTCGGTCAATTTGTACAGGCAACTGGCTACTACGAAGATCGGGCGAACCGCAGGGCCTGTCGTGACCAAGAGTCCATTTGGCGGTCTTCACGTAAGCGCACCTGGGATGATCCGGGTTTTCCCCAGGGGGACGATCATCCCGTTGTATGCATTACCTGGGATGCAGCATTGGCTTACGCCGATTGGCTCAGCTCAGAAACGGGATATCCATATCGCCTGTTGAGTGAATCTGAATGGAATGTGCTGTTTGCGCAAAGTGACAGCGTTGAGGCATGTGAACATGGCAATGTGGCGGACCAGCAGCTCGAGCTGCGCAAATCTGGTACCGATGCTGCGCCTTGTGACGATGGGTGGGCGTTTACCGCACCATTTGGGCAGTTTTCCCGCAGTGAGTCGCAGGTGTTTGATCTGCTCGGCAACGTTCGTGAGTGGACTGCTGATTGCTGGTCAGAAACCGCACCAAGTTTTCCACCGGCCACTTTCCAGGCCAAACTACAAAGCGATTGCTCCCAGCGAGTTGCCAAGGGCATATCGTGGTTACAAGCACCACCTGGTGAAGCGCCCTCCGCGCGCAACGGCTATGATTCTGATGATGCTTTCAACACGGTAGGGTTCAGGCTAGCCAGACCAGTAGATTAAACGTCCATCCCGCCCCAAATCTGGCCAATTTACGGCTGCTAAATCCCTAAATTCATATTACTGTGTGCTTGTTACTGCACATAGGCCGAAAGTTTGGTTAAACTAGGCGCCACAATAATGTAGGCACAGGCGGGGGTTTCAATGAAGCTCGTTTTTCCCAATGGCGAATGCGAACAGACTGAACTCAAGGCAGGGGACAACATTATCGGTAAAGGTGAGCAGTGCGACATTCGCATCGATCACGAGCAAATTGCCGATCACCACTGTACGATTCAAATCAATTCCAATGGCGCGACCATTAGCGTCAAAGACGCCACCAACATCACCCGAGTAAATGGAAGCTTGGTTGCAGCGCGCACACCAGTTAACGGCGGCGATGCGTTGCTGTTTGGTACGGTGCAGGCTCAGTTGGCTGGTTCTGTCGGCAATGTTGACGTTCCAGACGAGCCTGAGCAAGAAAGCGGTTCGGCAGAAGACGAAAGTCGCACGCGTGTACGCATGGCGATACCCAAGTTTGTATTGCGCGGCGTGTCTGGAAGCACCTTCGGTAAGAACTTTGCGGTGCATGGTGCAGTAGTCGTAGGCAGACACAGCGAATGTGATATATGCCTGCCGTCAGAAGAGATTTCTCGAAAGCATGCAAAAATCTCCGTCGCATCAGATGGACTGTATGTTGAAGATTTAGGATCTTCTAATGGCACTTTTGTAAACGGCAAGCAGGTTAAGCGCGCCAAAGTAGAGCCCGGAGACGAGCTCAAACTGGATACCGTGCGATTCCTGGTGCAGGCTCCTGGTATGGACACGCCGGCCAAAAAGCCTGAGAAAGAAAAACCAGCCGCGCCGGAAGAGCCAGAAGAGACAGGCGGGGGCGGTGCAATCAAGTGGGTTATCATTGGTGTCATAGTTGTCGGTGCCGCAGTTGCAGCAGCAATGTACATGGGTGTAATACCGAAACCCTAAGTAGATTTCTGGTGACACCTGCAATGCTGTGCACTATTTCACACGCTGAGCTGTAGATATGGGCGACACCAATCGCGTGTCGCCCGTAGACCCTTCGGTAAGCCACGAATCCAGAAATTTTTTTCTGCAGCTTGTTGCGCTGACCCTGACCAAGTTTGGGGACGCGCTTATCAGTCCCAAGACCACTCTTACCTGGCTCCTGACAGCGGCAGGAGTGCCTCCCGTCTATTTATCATTGTTAGTGCCCGTTCGCGAATCTGGCGCATTGCTTCCTCAATCGGTTTTGGCCAAATGGATAGGAACGTTGGCGCTTCGCAAATGGGTTTGGGTGGCAGGATGTATTGGCCAAGCAATGTCCCTGTCCGCGCTTGCCCTGGTAGTTGTGCAATTCACCGATGCCAAAGCGGGGGTTCTGGCATTGCTTTGCCTCGCAGTATTTGCCTTGTTTCGGGCCGCTTGTTCCGTGGCTGTTAAAGATGTAATGGGTAAAACCATAGCAAAGGGGCGGCGCGGACGATTAAGCGGATGGGCATCCAGTGCGGCTGGCCTGATGACCCTGATGGGAGCTGGATCGCTTGCCTGGTATTGGCAAACAGCTGGCTCAGAAGCCCATGCCCACTGGCTCCTATTTGCCGGCACAGGCCTTTGGCTATTGGCCGGTTTTGCCTACGCATTAATCCGGGAACCTTGCACAACTGGCGCGCTGGAGAATTCGCAACTGCCCCAGTCTGAGGTAAAGCAACCGTGGAGCTTGATGCGACAGGATCGCGTGTTTCGCCATTTTGTCATTGCCCGCGCGTGCATGCTGTGTTCTGCTTTGGCGACTCCCTACATCGTGTTGGTGGCCCAGGGGAGTGCGCCAGACCTCGCGCTGGGACTACCCAGCTTTATTCTTGCCAGTGGTCTGGCAGCTTTACTCAGCAGCCCGATATGGGGAAGGTTATCTGACCATTCTTCGCGCTATGTGATGTTAATTGCGTCACTTGCCGCAGGCTCGGTCACTTTACTGGTACCGTTGGTTGATAGCATGGCTAGCCAGACTCGCACCAACTGGCTGCTGCTTGCTGCGTTCTTTTTGGTTTCCGTAGCTCACGCTGGCATTCGAGTAGGTCGCAGTACGTATGTGGTGGACATTGCTGAGGGCAACCAGCGCACCGCTTATGTTTCGGGCTCCAATACCTTAATGGGTGTGCTGCTGCTTGTGGTGGGTGGTTTGACTGCGGCTATTACTAACTGGTCAGTCCATTGGGCGCTCTATTTTCTCGGCGGGTTAGGTTTATTGGCGGCCGTGCTGGCCGCCAAACTGCCAGAGACGAATGTACCTTCGAACTAACGGCATTCCAGATTCGCAGTTTGCCGTTCTTCCACTTGCTCTTCCATGCTGCGTCCATTGCATGTCCATGCAATCAAGCTAACTTTGCGTTCTCCAGAGTACGGATCTCCACATAATTCGTTGTCGACTCTGACCGAACAGCTACTCTTTCCTTCGCACTGATCCTTAAATGCATCGGTTGCATCGCAAACGCGGTTGCCCAACCCATATAACGCCCGGTCAATATGAATTTCATTTCGTTCAACGCGACCTTGTCGGCTGATAAATCCGCGCGGCACCTGCTGTTCAGATGAGTCGCTATCCGCCACCGCGCCTGTCGGACAGGTTACCCAGCCAGATGCCCCGCGATTGACCGCCAGAGAGCGGCGTTCACTGTCGCACTCATAGTAAACAATCAATTCATTGTTGCGCGTTCTGTAGGGGAGCGAACAAAGGTCGTCA
>CAZVYE010000194.1:0-6824 GCA_964630895.1 uncultured Gammaproteobacteria bacterium
TCCATCAGATCGTCGTCCTGCTCCAGGGCAGTTTCGATCAGATCGGTGCGGTACTGCTCAACGTCGTCCGCTATGTCGGCAGGTACGTCTTTAATCTCGTAGCTTAGTGGGTCCGCAGAGTTGTCCCATACCCATGCTTTCTGGGTAAGCAGATCAACCACGCCCACAAACTCGTCTTCGCGCCCGATGGGCAGCGTCATAACCAGTGGGTTGGCACCCAGGACGTCTTTAACCTGGCCAACAACGCGCTTGAAGTCAGCGCCAACGCGGTCCAGCTTATTTACGAAGATGATACGAGCAACTTCAGACTCGTTAGCGTAACGCCAGTTCGTTTCGGATTGGGGTTCGACACCGCCAGAACCACAAAATACGCCAACGCCACCGTCAAGAACTTTCAACGAACGGTAAACTTCTACCGTGAAGTCAACGTGACCCGGAGTATCAATAATATTCAGACGATGATCATTCCAGGCACAGCTGGTAGCAGCCGACTGGATCGTGATGCCACGCTCGCGCTCCTGATCCATAAAGTCCGTGGTGGCTTCACCATCATGTACCTCACCGATTTTGTGGATCTTTCCGGTCAGGCTGAGGATACGTTCAGTCGTAGTGGTCTTCCCCGCGTCTACGTGGGCGAAGATCCCAATATTGCGATACTTGGCTAATTCATTCATCGTCGTATAAGGTGTTTAAATTAAAAAAAGCCGCGCAACTCGAACACGGCAGCCCGCCATAATAACGCATACTTGCCATTTACAACAAGAGCCCTGCAGAAATCAGCAGAGGACTGGCCAATTTATGGCCATGAGCGGCAGTGTGATTACCCATATAGGCGGCTGTAACTGTAGTTCGGGTAACTAGGGGCAGATTGTGCCCACGCAAATTCTTTGAACCTGGTCCTAGACCACCGGTAGTTTGCCGCGTACTGTTCACAAATGGCTAAGCGCGAATCCAGCAGCGGGTGCTTCGATCCGTCGGTGGTACCCACCCCCACGTGGCATTGGCGGTGGTGCACGCGCGACTTTCTACCATCGTTTTGGCGATTACACCATCTGCTGAGATTGACTGCCCTTGCCCTTATCTTTGCCGCCGCCTCAGAGGCGGCACAAGATTCATCGCAGAACGTTGACCGTATTGCCTCACTGCGTGCACAAATTACTACGTCAGAAGAGGCATCCGAATATGCAGCGATGGTTTTGGCGGCCACAGAACTACGGAACATCGCAATTCGTCCAGAAGACCGCGTCTTCGCACTTCGCTCAATCGGCCGTGCGTACATGGCAATCGGCGACAACGAACAATCACTCAGCGCCATGGCCGAAGCCGTTGAAATTGCCGAAGCCGACATGTCGCCAGAATTACTTGTCGAAGTGCAATTGGATGCTGCGGGTTTGCTTGGCGAACTGGGGCGGCTTGAACAAGCGCTTGCGATTGCGGACCGAGCGCTCGCGAATTTGCCAGAAGAGCCCATTAGTGCGCTCCGCGCCGCGTTGTTGATTACCCGATCAGGCATTTTGGGACAACTTGGCCGCACGGACGAGGCGCTCGAGAACATTGCTGTCGCGATGAATTCACCGGCATTAACAACCCGCTATCGCCTGATGGGCCTCAATAACTTGGGTATGACTCTGAAATCTCAGAACAAACTCGATGCGGCAATGGATGCCTTTATCAAAATGCTAAGCACAGCAAGGGGCGAGAAGAACACGCGTAGGCTCATGGTGTATGCGCTGCTTGAAATCGGCGATATACAGCGTATGCAGACCCAGTTTAGCGAGGCAAGAGCTAACCTCAACGAGGCGCTTGCATTTGGGCAGGCGGAGGATGAAAAGCAGTGGCAGATGTTTGCTCATATGTATCTGGCTGAACTCGAGAAAGCAGTCGGAAACGAGGCGGCCGCGGAGCAGCATATTCAACGCGGCGATCGACTCCAGACGGAACTACGCAGCGAGGCTATGGAAAATCGCACGAAAGTTCTTGAAGTCAATATGGAGTTGCTTGAACGTGAAAGTCAAATAGAACGGCTAGAGCTGGAAAGTGCTCTGCAAAACTCACGGATTGATCGAAATCGACAGCGGTTTCTGTTGGTCAGCGTCGCTGGACTGTTATTGTTGGTTGCGTTGTGGTCGACATTTCACCAGGCCCGACAAAGGGCTGTTGCCAATCGCAAACTGGATCGACTGGCACGCACCGATTCGTTAACCGGTTTGTGGAACCGTCGCGCTTTGGCGGAAACCTTGCCCTCGCTCCTGCCAGACACAGATGACCAGGGACCCACGACCTTGCTGCTAATGGACTTGGATCACTTCAAACAAATCAATGATAACCACGGGCACGACCATGGCGATGCCGTATTGATCGAAGTGGCCCAACGAATTCAGGCGAATACGCGCGATGAGGACGCGGCCGCCCGCTGGGGCGGTGAAGAATTTCTGATCGTTTTGCCAAACTGTAGCGCGGACGAAGCGGCCGAGGTTGCCGAGCGCTTCCGTCAGGCCATCGCATCGCAGCCCATTTTTCATAATGGAACCAAACACCAGGTAACTGCGACGATAGGTATTGCAACACTACAGCAAGGCGAGCGCTTCGAGTCAGCAGTGCGTCAAGCGGATGCGGCTCTTTACCGCGGCAAGCAGATGGGACGCAACCAGGTCCAACTGGCGCAACCCTGTTCGCTTGATCAGGACTGCGGGGAAAACCCAATCTAAGGCCGCTAAAGCGCGAACCCATTTCCAGATGGTTGGCTCTCACGCAAAAAAAAACCGCAGCGCCTTACGGCACCGCGGTGGTTAAGTCTTCATTTTCCGACCAAAATGGCCGGTATAACTAGATCCTAGTACTGCCAGATAAACGACAGGCGCGCATTCAAAGGCTCACCGACTGTGACCTGGTGCGTGCTGTGAGAGTTGGGGAAATACAGCTCATCCGTCAGGTTCTCGACATGTAGCTGCAGACGCATATTGTTCGATACATCGTAGAACGCTGCTGCATCAAAGCGGGTGTAGCTAGGCAACTCTGCATTATTGCCATTGTCGACGAAGCTCTCGTCCTGATGCACGACACCAAGCGCAAAACCAAATTGATCGGTTGCCTGATAGCGACTCCAGGCAGAGAAGGAGTTCTCTGGCAATTCTCTGGGGCGCAAACCGGTCGGACCATTGCGGCCCACCTGCTCGCCGTCCAGGTTGCTATATCCAGCAGTAATAGACCATCGATCTGTCAAAGAGCCCTGTATCTGCAATTCGAAACCATCAATTTCGGAATCAATAACGTCCAACGTGGATGGGTCATTGTCAGATACCTGCGGCGAACTTTGCTCAATTTCAAAAACCGCTGCGGTAAAGCTCAGGCTGTTGGAAATATCCCATTTAACCCCAGCCTCCAGGTTAGTGAAGGTGTCCGGATCGAGTTGGTTGTTAGCACCATTGATATTGGCGAATTGCTCACCACTGCGCGGCAAGAAGGTCTCACTGTAGCTGCCGTAAATTGAAATATTCTGCTGCGGCTTGAACACGATGCCAGCGCGAGGAGAAATTTCCTCATCTTCTCGGCTACGGAACTCATCTGCAGGCACGTTGAATACTTCAATATCAAAACTATCAAACCGAGCACCCAAAACAAGGTCCAGGCGATCAGTTAGATTAATTTCGTCCTGAATGTAGAAAGAAGACACATCGATATCTACACGCGTGTCATCGTTCAGGTCTGCGGTAAAGTCGTTTGTGGTGGTCTGGCCGAAAGCATTGACGCCAACGCCCCCTCTTAGATTGAGCGGTCGGCCCGCACTGAATATCTCATTGTCATCCAGCGTGGTGCTCCAAAATGCGTTAAAGCGATCCTGGTCCGAAGACGTATCAATAAACTCCGCGCCCACCAATACCGTGTGAAATACGCTGCCCGCCTGGAAGTCACCAATCAAATTGCCTGAAATGATCAGGTTCTGACGGTCGGTGGTATCCAGATAACCATCCAGCGTCACCACGTCGGGCGTATTCACCTCATCGTATGAAGACACATAGAAATTTTGATACAGCTTGTCGTAGTCTCCGTATAGTGCGCTGAAATTCGCTTTCAAGTCATCGGAGAAATTGTGCTGCAGGGCTGCTCGAAACAGGTTTGCGTCCAGGCTGTGGAAGTTTAATTCCGGATCAGCGAAAACGACCTTTTCAAAGTCTTCTACCGGACGGCCATCAGCTCCAGTGGGGATACCTCGATCAATGAAACGCTCGTGGTCAATGTACTCATACGACAAATCCACCGTGGTTTCTGGAGTTAGCTCCAACCGCAGGGTCGGGTTTAAGCCCACTCGATCCCCATCGTAAAAATCGCGATGATTTTCCAAAGTCTCGTACATGGCGTTGACCCGAAAAGCAGCTCGATCGCTTTGCGAAAAGTTGCTGTCTAACTGGATACCATAGCCGCCGAAACTGTCTGCGCTGCTCTGCATCTCAGTAAAAGAATCGCCTACAACGCCTTTCTTGGTGACACGATTTATAACACCGCCAGTGCCGCCGCGACCAAACAACAGCGCGTTTGGTCCGCGCAATACTTCAACCTGCTCCAGATTGTATAGCGGACGGTAGTACTGCACGTCATCCCGCATGCCATCAATAAAGAAATCAGCGGTAGATCTCGCCCCACGGAATACGACCGAGTCACGATGACCTTCGCCCTGAGAAGTATTTAGACCTGGCGTGTAGTCAACGATATCGCGAATGCTGGTAAAGCCCTGCAATGTGATCTGATCTGCATCAACAATAGAAAGACTCTGAGGTACATCAATAATGGGTGTTGGCGTTTTGAGAGCGGTGATTTGATCACTATAAAGGACTTCACCGACTACCTCGACTGGGTCAAGTTGCTTCTTATCAGCCTGAGATTCCTGCTCGGTTTCACGATCGGTAGAAGAAGATTCGGTGGCTGGCTGGGCCATGATAGCGGGCACAGCAAATGCCGCAGAGATCATGGAAATGATGAATGAAGATCGTTTAGCGCGTGTCATTATAAACTCACGATTAATTGGCGGTTAAATACTCACTCGCATTGAGCACGTTATTACAAATGAGAGTGATTCGCATTTCGTTTTGCGAATGGTAGGCATTGGTCATAGAAGTGTCAAGCGTTTGTGAAGCACTTTTTTCGATGCAATGGCTGCCGTCCATTCGGCTGGCCCGCGTTACCCAATAGAATGTCGGTACGATTAATTGGCCAATCCCAAATCGGCTAAGCAGTTCTGTCGCGGAGCATTGTCTTTCCGCTTTTGTGGTTCTACCGCAATCAACCCTCAATCCAGCGGTTTCGCTTTGCGCCGCAAGCGCATATATGACAGCGTTGGAGAAACAATCAAGACATGTACAGGGAGTCCGGATGAGGCAAGTTACGTGCACATTGGTGTACTTGGCCATCACCATTTTAATAAGCACCACGGTAATCGCCGAACAAACCATTGGAGACATTACCTTCCAGACATTCACCATCACTGGGGGTAGTAGCGAAGACGCCCTTGCTGCATCCGACCTTGACGGCGACGGCATCCCCGAGCTATTAGTCGCCAGTCAGTCGGAGGACTGGTTGCGCGTAATGCAGTATGGCACCGAGCAATTTTCTCAAAAAGCCCAACACGCCCTTCTCACGTCCCCGAATGCGCTGCACATGGTTCCATTAGAAAACGGTGCCCACAACATCGTTGTGCCGCATCACGAAACGCAAATGGTGAGCATACTGGTAATCGACAACGGACTGGATTTACACCATGTAAGTGGATCACCGATTGAAACTCAGACTGCTCCCCACATTCATTACGCGCAGTTGATAGACGTTGATGGTGATAACGTACGCGATCTGGTAACTGACAATCGCGGCGCTGCGGCAGCCAATGTCCGTTTCGGCGTAACTGGTGATGCATTTTCGGATTCCTTAATACCTGTACCACTTGGCGGGGATCCATACCTGGGATTTGCATTCGCCGACTTGAATAAGGATGGGCGCATGGATTTTGTTTCGCCTAACTCTCGGAGCGTTGGCGCAACTATCCAGGGACCCCAAATTCGCGAGTTCGGGGAGCCAGTGCAACTAGGAAGCGATATACCTGGTTTTCGGCCGTTTTGCATCGAAATTGCGGACCTGGATGGGGACGACGATCTGGATATCGTCGCGGCATCTGAGGGCTCTGGCAACGCTTTGCATGTTTTTGCCAACAACGGAGTTGGCGAATTTGCGCGCAGCGGAACCTATATTGCAAGCGATGGTGGCGCCCGTTGCGTCCAGGCAGGCAACCTCGATGGCAACTCCTACCCCGACCTACTGGTAACCAGTTGGGACGACGGCATCCTAGCCGTTCTCAACGACGGTAATGAACTGGTGGAATACCCAGTGGAACTTTCCGCCATACGCAATCCATATGCTGGTCTGCTTGTCGACTTCAATAAGGACGGCATCGACGACATTGTGGTGATGGACGGAACTTCAACGAATGGCGTGGTTTATGTTTCTGCTACCAAAAACAATGCAGCACCCAATCCTTAGTTGGCTGCTGCCAGCAAAGTACCCATGAATCCCTGCCCCACTTACCACAAACTCGGCTCGAACCTCTTACGGTCCGCCTCGTACTCGGGAAAATGGTGTCCCGAGCAGGAGTACTCACAATCGCCTTGAGCGATTGTTCACCCCTCAAGGGGGCCTCTCGCACGCAGGCGTGCTGCGAGTTGTCTCGTTTGCCTGAGGGCAAACTCGGCTCGAACCTTTTACGGTTCGCCTCGTACTCGGGAAAATGGTGTCCCGAGCAGGAGTACTCACAATCGCCTTGAGCGATTGTTCACCCCTCA
>CAZVYE010000195.1:0-4335 GCA_964630895.1 uncultured Gammaproteobacteria bacterium
GGTGACCATAAACACTACAACGTAGTTGATGGGATATTAACTGAAATTTCTCCCAGTTCGGGGCAGCAATACTTAGAAGCCTGCCGCTTTGTTAGGTCCGACGGCCTGATTCTTGCCGCGCAGGACTTCAATATGGAAGCAGTAAACATTATGCCCGCTTCCCAGCTGCAAAACGCGGATGGACTGTCGACCTATCAAGATTACATTGTTGAGTATATTCAGACCTATCTCCAACTACTCAACGACAGCTATCCAACTGTCAGACCAACACAGGCTGAAGTACATGCAGCATTAGGTGTTGGTAAACCATACCTGGAAGAAGATGCAGCAACTGGTGAATTGATTTTCAAGTCTGATCCAGTTGGTCTTGACGAGTTGGCCGTTGCTCCTGTGCAGGCGCTGGCTCGTGCAATCTATATTGACCATATGGATGACGAATTGCTGGATTGTATTTCCACCCGTGCGTTGGATCCGGATGTGGACGTTATTCCCGACGACACGCCGAACTTCTGTCGCCCTGAAGAGGGTGGTGGCCCACTGGATATCGTGCCATTTTTCGAAGTAAACATAACCAGTTTGGCCAACTGGTCTGAGGCACCTGGCGGACGAGTTACTGTAACCAGTGATGGTATTGATCAAATCAACGAGCCAGACTTTAGCCGCGGACTGATTGAGCTGAATAATGTTTCAGTTAACCCAGACGCTTACGCGGAAGCGGCGATTGAACGATCTAACTCCGGCTTGACGGATACAGATGATATCGATCCTGATGATGTTCAAACACTGAGTGATCGCATAGAAATTATTGCACAAGCCATTGATAGCACGCTTATCGTGGTTAATGGAACGTTCTCAGTGGCAGGTCAGGTCAACAGCATTAGCCCCAGTGATGTGCTGATCACGGGAATTGATGGATTCTCATGCACTAAGCCCACGGATAATACGTTCCGCTGTGAATTTGATACCACCGGCTTGGATTTCAGCGACATCAATACTCTGCCAGCAAATCCAGCCTTCGTATTCTCTGCATACAATGATGAGTATCAGCAGGGCAACAATCTTCAGATTGAGAACAACGGGGTCTGTGTGTCTAATTCAGGTGGTGCTGCGGTGGGTACGTCAGTTGCCAACCCGAATGGGGTGGATGAAACCACGGAGGTTACTCTACTGTTGATAGAGTCTGGAGCTGGAGTGGGCTCAACCTACGACATGGAGTTCGACATCCTGACCGGAAACCAGGCTAATAATTGCTAATGATCTAAGATATTTCCTCGCATAACTGGGCCTCTTCGGAGGCCCTTTTTTTTTGCATGGCTTCTATTTCGTTGTGGTTACGCTCTGTACAGAATCAAGCACGAAGTACACGCGTTCAGCTACTGCTACACATTAAATTGGCAGGCGACGTTGGGGTGAGCAGGACTTCTTAGGCACAGAAGCATCCAGCGAGATGTCCAAATGGTAAGGGAATGGGTCGCCGTCGGCAGCGTCCTCGAAGGGTGCTACGCCGTGGCTATAGAGCCGTGTTTTTGCTGTAGAAACTCTTCTAACGGCATGGGCATGCAGATATGAAAACCTTGAACCATATCGATGCCCAATTCCTTAGCGGCGTTTAACTGATTCGGTGTTTCTATGCCTTCCGCCACGACCGTGTGGCCAGCACTGGTTGTAAGACGTACCAGGCTTCGATAGAAGGCCAAATCATCTTTACTTGCATCTTTAGACAAACAAGGCGCAAATGATTGATCAATTTTAATGATGTCCGCAGGCAGGTTGCGCAGATAGGCGAGAGAGCTGTGCCCAGTGCCAAAATCATCTATTGCAATACTAAAGCCAAGTGAACGAAGTTCCGAGAGTGCGCTAAAGCTAAGCTCGTAGTCGCTCATGGCGGCGGTTTCTGTAATTTCAATTTCCAGCGAGCCCGGCTCAATATCTGCGGCTTCGACTTGCGCTGTAAGTCTTTCAACAAAGTCGGTGCGCTGGAGTTCACGCGCAGAAATGTTGATGGCGACCAGTAAATCCAAACCGTGTCGGTCCAATGCTTTTACTGCATGGCAGGCTTGCTCAATAACCTTGGTGCCTACCCGGTGAATCAGTCCAGTCTTTTCCGCAAATGGTATAAACTCGCTGGGTGCTCGATAGACTTCACCGTTTCGGCGCCAGCGAAGCAGCGCCTCCAGCCGAGTTGCTTTGCCGGTTTCCAGCGACAGTTGCGGTTGAAATTCCAATGTGAACTCATCTGACTCCAGCGCCGACTGCAGATCATGTTCCAGCTGGACTGACCGTTCAATGGTGAGTCGAACTTCTTCTCTGAACACGGCGTAGCGATTGCGCTGATGCTTGGCCTCGTACATGGCAATATCGGCGTGCTTAAAGATGGTCTCCGCATCGCGGCCGTGGTCCGGATACACCGCAATACCAACGCTCGCACTGATGGAGAGTTCGTAGTTATCAACCAAGAATGGTTCCTGCAGCATGCGCACTATGGCCGCCGCAGTTTCCTGAGCCAGTGCCAAATCCCCTTCGGCCAACATAACCGCAAACTCGTCGCCGCCTAACCGGGCAAGCTGCGCTGAATTTGGCAGCGCGTGCTGCATTCTATGCGCAGCCATATTCAGCAGCCAATCACCTGTGGCGTGGCCTAGCGTATCGTTCACATTTTTAAAATTGTCCAGGTCTACGTAAAGTAGCGCGATTGTAGTATTTCGTTTCGCTGCTTTTTCGATAGCCAGAAAGACAACTTCTGTCATTTTACGCCGATTTGGAAGCCCGGTTAGCGTGTCAAAGTCAGCCAAGCGTATGATACGAGCTTCGGAATCTTTGCGTTCGTTTATGTCATGAAAATTAGAAACAATTCCGTTTACATTGGGATCGCCAATACGATTGGTCAGCCGCGCCTCGATCCACAATACCCGGCCGTCCTTGTGGCGAATGCGCTGTTCTAAGACGGCAAAGCCACCGGGACGTTTGACGAGATCAGTCCACACTTCTAATGATCGCTTATGGTCTTCCTCGCACACAAACTCCAGTGCGTTGCGCCCTAGAACCTCTGCGTCAGAATAGCCAGTGAAACGCTCTATAGAAGGAGTTGTGTACTGAATCTCACCACTGCCATCGTACAACACAATGCAGTCAAAACAGTTCTCAAATAAGGCTTTAAAACGCGCTTCCCGATCACGCAGCGTTCGCTCGGCGGCTTTCAGTTGAGATATATCCTGGACCGAACCCACTTCCATAATGGGTTCGCCTTGTGCGTCACGCTTAAACGTTTTGCTGCTAATTTGAACCCATAAATATTCGCCATTCTTTTGTTGCAGGCGACATTCCACGGGTACAACTGCTGAATCGCTGGATTGGGCCAACTGGTTTTCCTGCTCGTCTACCTTTGGTATGTCGTCAGGATGCACCAGGCTGTAAACACCCTCATCCATAGCCTGAATATCTTCCAGCTCATAGCCAAGAAAATCTGCGAACTTATCCATACCCTGGATCATAAGTTTGGACTGGTAGTCCAGAACATACAGCACGCTGGGAGACGTTCTGAGCATGTCATGTAGGAAGTGCTGAGTCTCCTCCAGATTGCGCATAGTCTGGAGCATGGCAATGCGTGCTGCCGCAACCGCTGCCAGCAATTCCAGGGGCTTGGCGTGGTCTTCGTTGAAATGATTTGCGTCCGTATGCTCGCAGTTGATCGCGCCCAAGGCTTTGCCATCATAAATTAACGGCACTACGAGCTCAGAGTGTGCTTCAATGGCTATTGGAACAAAGCTCGGTTCAGCGCGAGTGTCTCTGATAATTACTGTTTTCTTGGCTGCAATGGCGCTGCCAACGACGCCTTCTCCAATGCGGGTTTGTACGCTGCGATGACGTGCTTTGGGTGCATCATCTCCCGGATACTGGCCCACACGCTCGACCACGATGCCATCATGTATTACCCAACCGATATTGACCATGCTGGCCTGGGTTCTGTGCATGGCGCGATTGACTACCAGTTTTAGAACATCGTCAATGGTTGGTGCGTGCAGGATGATCTGCCCGAGCTTGGTCAACTCGGCAGTAGCCTCGCGCGAGAGCACCAATTTTGTCATCCAGCGGTTTCCATTGTGCTGCGTGCCTTATTGTGCAGGGTCATTAATTCGTTGCCATATACGTACTATAACGTTTGGTAACACATTGACCTTCTTAGAAACGTAACCACACTATAACAGCCGGATGGGTTTTTTCATCAACAGCAACTAAATTTTAACAATGCGGAAGATTATCAGTGCTGCAGCGCGTCGAATTCTTTTAAATTGAGTAATAGCGTGTAGACACTACGCTCCAAAGCGTAGACGATCG
>CAZVYE010000195.1:4345-6818 GCA_964630895.1 uncultured Gammaproteobacteria bacterium
AGCCTGAGATAACCTGCCCATGCTGTCTACGATGGCGATCCACCAGCGCATATGACCCGCGCTCAACTGGGCTGCGACTGGAATCAAGTCATGGGCCAGCGGCAATCCTCGCAGCGCTAACTGCTTCAGTGTCACCATGCTATCCAGGTCCAGCTCAATTTCGTCCATGCTCTCCAGCAGGCGATTGACAGCCTTTGGGTTGGTTTCCAGGTCATGGGAAGAGGCTGGCTCTGCTTCTGGATTCAAAAATGCGATATCCAGGCGAGACAAGAAATCTCGAAGCGAACCACGCAGGCTGAGCCAAAGTTCACGGCGCCGATCGTGCTCGCGTGTTTGTTGAATGAGTGAAAGCAGACCGACCAGGAAGAATCCTTCCAGGCAAAAGCCAATTAACTCGGGTACCAGACTGTCGTGAAATGGACCCTCCAGCCCTGGTTGGATGAAATACCAATAAAGTGCGATGCCCGCTAACCCAAAAATCGCCAGCGGAGCAATTAATAGAAGGCGATTCAAACGAATCATGGCGTCGCCTCGCTATTTTCGGAATCAGAGGTAACCATGGCCTTAATAACGCGGCTGAGCTTCTCTGCTTCGGCTGTGGACAGGTCTAAAGGCAGATTGTGAATAAAGACAATCAGATCTTTACGTAACGGGATTGGCATGATCTCGCTGGGCTTTTCCGGCATCCCCAGTTTGATATTTTCCAGCGCTTTATCTTCTGCTGGACGGCTGGATCGTCGCTGACCGGAGCGCTTGCGCAAAGAGCCTTGCTCGCCGCCAACACTGACAAATTGATCAGGATTATCGGTCCAGTTAAAAAAGTCTGTCAGAGCTGCTTCCAGACGGCGCCGATATATTTCCATCGCTTCAGGGCGGATTGAAGATCCTTGTAGCTTGTGAAATCGAGCACATAGCGCAGCCACATCCAGGTCGCGCAGGTCATCGGACTCGCCGGGTTCCAGTTGTTCCAACAACTGCTCGGCAGCATTTCGCCGACTTCGGGCTGTGGCGGGATTGAGTAAACCCGCCATGGCGGATTCTTTTAGAAATTTTAAGAGATTGTCGCGGCTGTAAGCTTTGGCCATGATAGGAGCTTGTTAAGAAACCAGCCGGCATGATGAAAGCAGCTTAGTTTCGGGTCAAGCCATAAGGCGAAAACCGCATCTTATCGGGTGATCGCTATCTATGCGGAAGTGGCGCGCTGACTCTTATCTACGATCGCCCAAATGGACGCTCCAACCCACATAATTAAGGTCCAGCCAAACAGTAAGTTCAAAATTGCGATTGACCAGGTGCTGTTAGCGTGACGGTACCAGGCGATCATGGTGGGAAGTAAGTAGAGAACTCCCACAGCGATCCAGACTATGCTGGAAAAAGAACCGATATTCATAAGAGCCTCCCTGCAACTCTGATGAAGTGAATCTAACAGCCGCGCATGAATATTTCCTTAATGCGCTAAATCTTCTTGGATAGCTCTTTGAGTTGTTGTAAAAACCGTTGCCCCAAATGGTTTGGTTCTGGTTCCGGTTCGGGGTCGTGCTCCCTGGCCAGTTCGGCTCGCTTGGCTTCTTCCTGGCGGCGGATTTCATCGCGGATTTTGTCGCGGTACTCTTCAGATACGCCTTCCTGCAGAAAGGCATTGTCTTCACGTGCCAAGAAACGGCCAAAACGGTCCAGGCAGTCGTCATCCACGTTGCTGGGTAACACCCGCCTTGATAGGTTGCCCAAAATTTCGAAGTTGGTGAAGTTCATGACCAAGAAATCAGACATTACTTCGGCGTGAATGTGGATGGTCAAATGAAAGGTACCGTAGATTCGCACCTCAGACCCAATAATATTGCCTTCCCGATCTTTCTTAAACACGCGATCAGCAGAGAGCCCTCGTTCAAGAATTAGCGATTCTAACTGCTCTAACGATTTGCCTGAGCGCAGAAAAACGGCCTTAGACTGTTCGTGCGGAATGCTGGCGGTTACGTCGAGACGGATATCGATGCGGTCGTCATCTTTCGATACCCTTACTCGGTAGTCAGGATTTAGCTTTGCAGTGATTTCGCCGTAAAGGGGGATGTGGTATTCCACCTCAATATCCCGGCCAATATAATTTAAGTGTTTGACGACTTCTTTTGCGTAATTGAAGAGTTTACCCATAGCCGGCCGAGTGACGGCGTTAAATTCCTTTTCAAGTTCTGCGCGACGGCTGGCATTGCGCTCATCTTCTTCGCGGCGCTGCTCGGCTTCCTTGGCGAGTTGTTCTAGTAATCCCATGGGTACCGTATTGGAAAGAAATTAGAGACTAGATTAATACAGCCGGGCGCAGGAGAAAACCAGCACGCGGTAAATATCCTGGATTTCAGGGCAACTCTGGGAAGCAGGCAAAAAAAAGGCCCGCTAAAAACGGGCCTTTTTCTAAAATTTGGCTCCCCGGGACGGGCTTGAACCGCCGACCTAGTGATTAACAGTCACCCGCTCTACC
>CAZVYE010000196.1:0-6802 GCA_964630895.1 uncultured Gammaproteobacteria bacterium
TTCGCATTGCAAGAAAAGCGGGTTTAAAGCGTGTGTCCAGTTTCGACGAACGCAGCGTACACTGGAACGCAAAGCCGCTAATGGAAAAGATGGCGCAATTACCGGAGCGAAAGGCAGCATTTGATGCAAAAATTGCAGATGTCACTGCTCAGATGGATCAGATGCATAAGACACTGACGGTCGGCGAATTCCTAAGACAGTTTAATACTGCAGAGTTGGATACCCACAACAAAGCACTTTACATAACCACAAATGATATTGGTGCTGGAGACGATTTTTCTGGTGCCGATGCCAGTGCCAGTTGGTGGCATAGGAATTTTCGCATGTACGCCAATATTCAAAAGCATGCCCAACCCGGTAATCGTGTTGTGGTTATCGGTGGACAAGGCCATACGGCCATCTTGCGGGACTTCCTACAGGACGACCCTGATCGACTAGCAGTGGATGCCGTCGAATATTTCTAGCTGCAACACTTTTGGCTATATTTTGATAATTGCGGTTTTGCTACAAGCGCGGTGCCAAAGAACCGGCAGGTAGCCGCACCCAATTTACTTTTTTCTTTGGCCAAGTAACCAGCCCTCTGCATCGCCGGACTCGGTGGCCAGGTGAAAAAGCTCCAGTGCTTTTTCGCGATTTGGGGGACGCCGCGACCGTGCAGGTAAAAAGCTCCGAGGACGTTTAGCCCCCGAGGGCTTTTCGCTTCTGCTGATTGTTCCGCCAGCTGAACAACTTCCAGCATTTTTTCCGCACTATCGGCGGTGTGCAGCAGGGCCCACGATAAATCGGCCTGCGCTTGAGCATCTCCGGCTGCGGCCTTTTCGCGTAATTCAGATAAGTTCTCGGGCGTTTCCTGTGCAGTAACCCAGCCAGAAACTAAGACAAGACAAAAACACAAAACCAAGTTCTTGATCGGCATCACAACAACTTCTCCCT
The DNA here is from genome assembly GCA_964630895.1 of uncultured Gammaproteobacteria bacterium. Lineage (GTDB taxonomy): Bacteria > Pseudomonadota > Gammaproteobacteria > Xanthomonadales > SZUA-38 > CAZVYE01. The sequence goes on from CAZVYE010000196.1 coordinate 934, forward strand.
TTGGATGACTCATATTTAACAATCTGCCGCTCCGACAGAACAACTCACGCAGATAAAGCGTGGTGAAATGTTCAGTCGCGGTAGAAGTAGATTTCCCTATGTTCTCGACACAGATCGCGCCTACCACGCATTGGTCTCAAGCGTAGGATTTGCCTGTTCGACAAGCTCGAAAACTTCGCCTTGTCCGACCTCTAACGACCTGGACATCTACACAATACGTGAAACCGGTATGGAATTGATCAGCGTGCGCTGATGATTGATGTCAGACAATTGCTCTGTCACGCAGGACTTTCATTCATTTCGTTAACAAGGGAGTGAAGCGGCCAAATAGGTGGGGCAAGCCAACGACTTGCACTCATCCCACACTGCGGTCTGATCCCAGTATGGCTCTGCATCACATGCGGTTGCTTTGAGACAAGCAGGTACGTTGTGTTCGTACCTGCCCTGACTTGTTTCCTGCTACGATTCCACGTCGCGACCGCTAACGACGATTTGAGTCAGTCTGCAAGCGGACCCTGGTCCAAAGGTTCACCGTCTCGGAAGCGCACCCATTTTTGGGTGATTTCTGCCGTCATCGCACCAATCTGAACCGCCATGTAAGCCAGTTTAGCGCCAGTTGTAGCCCCGCCCGCAGGCGTTAACATTGCGACGATACCCAGCACAAACACCATCCAGTCAAACCAATCCCATCCCTCCACCAGGTCGCCCCCAGCTTCGACAAAAAATCCAGTGCGCCATAGAGTCTCAAAGATGTCGGCGATATCTTTCGCAATCTCATAGAAGGTTCGTTGCCGATTGTGGATCAGCACATTGAGTAGTCGCGCCAGCCTGGCTTTTAGACGCGGATTAAAGAAAAGGTATCTGGCAAACGCCAGCGTTAAATTACTGCTTTTCGCTGGCATGCCCAGTGCCGCAAACACGATGGTGACCAAATCAACTACCAGCTCGATTTGCACCGTTGACTCATCAAAAAAATCTGCAGTGCCGCGTTGATCGGGTCCAAGCTGCGCAAATATCTCACCCGTGCCGACATGGGAAAGCAGCAGCAGGCCGCCCTTCGAATGAAAGTGAAGCTGGCGGGAGAAGCTGGGCTTGGTAGCCTCTGGGTTTCCGACGTCTGGGAAAAGCACGTCTGCCCAAGCGCTGCCTGGAACTCGGTCTGCCAGCCAAATGTCGTGAGAATCCCGCAACATTCCCGCGATTTGAGACAGATTGTCTGGATGAACGTGTCCATTCTCAAATGCGACGTTCAACATTGAAACCAGCAAATTGTCGAACGCTTCAGACTCCGAACCAAGCCCCTCTCTTGCGCTTAGCCGAAGCTCAGACTGGTACTCATTAACATACGTCCCTTGTACTGCCCATTTGTTATTGCCTTCCGATTTCGTGCCACCATTGCCAACCATGTGTTTTCCCCTGAATTTCTTTGACCATATATCTGTGCAAACTGATCTTTCCCGAACGAGCAATTGAACGATCTGTGACAGGTATACATGCGCAATCCGGGGACAGATCGCGCCAAGCCATAATTTTCGAAACGGAGCGGAAGGGGTAAGGCTTTACTGCCCAAGTGGGAACATGGAGCGGTCCGCGGGCTTGGTATTCAAAATGAATAAACCGGAATTTGTGGACTGGCCCAACTGAATCGGCCTGTTAATAGCGGTAGGTGCGTTCTCTTACCCAGAGCGTTGCCAGCCATTTTTCGCCGTCGATTACGGGTAGGCTGGCATGCAAGGTGGTGGGATCGACTTCGCCATCGTCAAACATATTGCGGAATGCTACTGCGCGACCCGCTTTTGGCGTCACCTTGTAGTCCAGCCTGGGGAACGCGGTTTCTCCGCCTTTGTTAACGTCTGTAAGATAAGAGAATACGGTGAACTGGCGCTGCCCGGCTCGGTCCAATTCCTTTTTGGCATCCGCAGACAAGGGAGCGATCCAGTCAAAGTGTGATCTATATTCTTGTCCATTACGGTAGCGCAACAAAGAAAACGGTTCGGCCCATTCCACGGGCAAGCCCACCTGTGTGGTTAGTCGCTCTTTGATACGTAGAATGGCTATGTCTTCCTGGGTGGGATGAAAGCTCCAACCGTCGCTGGTTCGATTACTGTCCTGAGCCGCCCGCCCGGTACGTGGATCTCGCACATATGATGGTCCCAAGAATGGCGCCGCCGTTTCGATAAGATAAATACATTCTTCGGCAGTGAGCAGGTCGTCAAACATTCGCAGCGTAGCGTGTTCAGTAAGCTGTGTGCCTTCAACCTGTGGCGCGTCTGCAAACGTCACATCTGGCACATCCTCTGGTGAAATATTTGGCTGCACCGGCGACTCAATTTGATCTGACTCTATCGAGTCTTCCACGCCAAACTGCTGCTGCCAGTAACTTCCGGCCTGGCTTGCCCGGTGAGCCCAGAATTCTGCTGCGCGTCGATGTTCCGGTTGACCCGCTAGTCTGCACGATGCCACCACCATGCTTACAAGATCACCAGCCTGCGCCGCCAACAGAAAGCACTGGGTGGCCAATGGGTCGTCTTCTGCAGCAAATAGATATCCACGCGTTCTGAGCGCCGCGGGATGCCCTGCTCGAACTGCCGCGTTCAAATGTTTGGCTGCGGACTCTTTGTCCCTGGCGATACCGGTGCCGCGATACAGCGCCGTCGCATATTGGTAGTGGCCGTCCGCATTACCCTGCTCTGCCGCCCCACGGAAATAACCTGCCGCTTCTGATGGGCTGCGAACCAATTCCATCTTGCCCAGCTCAACGCTCGCATCAGCATGTCCGGCTCGGGCGGCGCGGCCCAACCAGCGTCGCGCACGACTGAATTCCTGCTCAGCGAGATAATGTTTACCCACGGCAAACCGCGCAGCATTATCTCCCTGCTGGGCAGCTTCCAATAATGTATCGAATGACTGGTCTGACACAGAATCTGAGGGCATAAAGTCAATCTGTTTAAAAGCTGCAGCAGACTACCAAAGTCTGCTTACCGCTTCATCCACATTTTGAGCGCATAAGCTGGACATCCATCGAACGGTGCATCACGGAATGATTGTCTCTAACGGTGGCCAATCCGTCAGGACAAACTATTCAGGAAGTCCGCAATGGCCGCATTGATTGCAACAGGTTCTTCTATGGTCGACGAATGTCCTGCGCCCTCAACAATCACCAATTTAGATCCGGATATGGCTGCATGCATTCGTTCTGACTTCTCGGGCACGGTTGCCACATCCTGATCGCCAACAATGATCAGCGTGGGCGTATCAATCTGAGGCAGCTGATCATATACCCCCTCTCGATCTACCACACCCTGCACAGCTCGGGTGATTCCGACGCGATCATTGGCAATAATCTGTTTGCGCAAGACTGCTTTCTCTTCTGCTCTTTGCGCGTCGTGCAGGAACTTTTGCCCAAACATGATGGGCATTACGCGACTGGACACCACCCCCAGTCCAAAGTGGCGCGCTACGAAATTAAGAATGCGGTATTTTGTGCGATTGGGCTCCGGGTCGGCGGTTGATTCCATTAAGACCAGCGAGCGCAGTAATTCGGGCCGCCTGATCGCCAGTCGCAGTCCGATGAATCCACCCATAGACAAGCCCATAAAATGGCAGGGTGCGCAGTCCAGATGCTCCATAAGCGCAATTGCATCCTGGGTTAGCGTATCCATATCGTAACCGCCATCGGCCACACTGGTTTGACCCTGACCGCGAAAGTCAAACGTAACGCAGCGAAATTGGTCCGAGAATGCCTCAACCTGCTTGGCAAACATGCGACCATCAAACAGCAGGCCGTGAGAGAAGATAATAGTCTCCGGACCATTTCCGTGCACTTCGTAATGCAGGTCTACGTCAGGCAGCTTTAATGTGGGCATGTTGTGACTCCAACCTAAGAATCAGATTGATCATCTTGCTGGGTCCGATCCGCAAACGCAATGCTGGATGGCTCTCGGGTTTGGGAAATTTGTCTGGCTTCGTGCTGCTCTAAAAAGTTTGAGTTCTCCAAGACACGAGGTAGCCCGAAACTTCTAGTCAGATTTGGGTATTGGGTATTGCGTGGCCAAGTTCTCGGCGCGTGAAAGCTCCCACCAGGAATCATCTTTCGTGCCATCCCGTAGCCACTGCATCACCTGCGACTCTCTGGATTCGACCACTTCCAGGAACGGCTGAGCTGAGTCCATCGTCCGAAATGCTTTGAAACCGCGCTCTAGAAATCCTTGCAACGTGCTCAATCCAGCTATGGCAGCCGGTGTGCGCGCAAGCTTCAGTGTGCGATAGAGCCACCGTTTATGCACCACCGCGTCCAGTTCCTTACCTACCGCATCCAACAGCCCTAACTGCTTTTCCCGCTCACCGGACTGGTCGCTATTTCTATAGGCTTGCGCGTATGACTCGGGTGTTACATCCAACTCATGCTCCAATAAATGTTTTGCAATCGCCGCATCAAGCTCCTGACTCAAACCCTGGAGTTCCAACGCTTTAGCCACAGTAATCAGAATTTCCGCCGGTAGCAGACGCACCATGATTGGCACCATGCGTCGAATATCGCTGTCGCGCTGTGGCAAATCGTCTGGGGCATAGAGTTCATCGGTAAAAAACGCAGTGGCCTTTGCGAATCGCGGCATGGCGGCTACGTCGGCAAAGGAGCGATGCAGCCGTTCTTTCTGGAAAGATTCTAATCTGGTAAACAGCCCATCGGCCTGCAGTTCCCTGCGCTGGTGATGCGCATCGGCGATCCGATTTACAGCGTGCACCAGCTGCTGCCTTGCTTCGTCTAACGATAATTCCATAACATCATTTTGCCACAGGTTGGTAGAAAACGGATCAACGCATTCCAGGTTGTCCGAACGGCACTTGGCAGTAGCTGGTGGGGTCGTTAGACTTGCCCACCGGCCCTAAAGCCCTCCAAAGAAACAGCCAGAAACGCAAGGAGCTGCATGTTAAGCGTCACGCAAGCTAAAGAAGACACGAGCCGATCTTCCAACAGCCGCATTGGACTGGCCTTGGCCGGTGGCGGCCCCTTAGGTGGAATCTATTCTTTAGGCTGTTTGCGGGCCATGGAGGACTGTTTAGAAGGCCTGGATTTTACCGACTTTCACGTTTATGTCGGGGTAAGCTCCGGCGCGCTGATATCTGCGGGATTGGCCAATTTGCTTAGCCCCGCGCAGATGTGCCGTATTTTCATCAACAGCGCTGCTCCCGAGCATCCGTTCAAGCCAGAATACTTTCTAAAACCCGCATTTGCTGAATATTGGAAACGCGCTGCGAAATTGCCGAAAGTGGTGGCCCAGGCCATGCTGGAGGTAGCCAAACACCCGTTTTCGCTATCCCTTACGGAACATCTCGGTTATTTCGGGCAGGCCGTCCCGGCTGGACTCTTTGACAATCAAGAGATCGAGCAGTTTTTAAAGCAGGTTTTTTCGGTACCTGGTCGATCCAATGATTTTCGAAAGCTCCAGCGCAAACTGCTTATTGTCGCTGTGGATCTGGATACCGGTGCTGCCACCCGGTTTGGCGATAAGGGAATGGATCATGTACCCATATCCAAGGCAGTTCAGGCCAGCGCTGCCCTGCCCGGTTTGTATCCACCGGTGGAAATTGATGGCAACTATTATGTAGATGGTGCACTGCGGCGCACCTTGCATGCTTCAGCAGCCCTCAATGAAGGCGTCGACCTGTTGATCGGCATTAACCCGCTGGTGCCCTACGATGGTAGTTCAGAAAATTTTGCGCGCAAAAAGAAAAAGCGCAAGAGCCTGGTGCGTGGTGGATTACCGATGGTGCTGTCACAAACCTTCCGCGCCATGATCCAATCCCGCATGCAGATCGGCATGGCCAAGTACGGCAACCAGTATGAGCACGCGGACTTAATGCTGCT
>CAZVYE010000197.1:0-6757 GCA_964630895.1 uncultured Gammaproteobacteria bacterium
CTGGGAGAGTCTGAGTTAATTGATGCCGTCGGCCCAGAACGTGCCCGCGAGCTGTATCAGCTTACCCTGGACGGGGTTGATCTTATACGAGACCGAATCGAAAGCTGGGGAATTGACTGTCAATATGCGCCTCAGGGTGTGCTCTGGGCCAATTGGTTTGGTGACGATGAACTATTGCGCACCAAACAACGATTGATGGCAGAGAAGTTTGGCGTTGAATGGGAATGGCTAAACGAGGACCAAGTCGCCGGAGGCGTAAAAACCGATCGCTATACGAAAGGCCTGTTGGAACGAAATGCGTTTCATTTCCAGCCATTCCTTTACGCCAAAGCCCTAGCGGCTCGCATAGAGGAAATGGGCGGCAAAATATTTCACCAATCTCCTGCAATTGGGATGGATCGATCCCATAGCCCGCCGCGTCTAACCACGCCTGAGGGACAAGTGGAGGCAGAGCACTTCCTGTTTTGTGGCGGTGGTTATACCCAGGACGTGGTTCCTGAACTCAGGTCGTCCATCATGCCAATCGCTACCTACGTGATGACCACTGCGCCGCTGGGCGATCGAATGGAAGCCCTGATGCCTGCTAATTGGGCTGTTTATGACACGCGTTTTGCGTTCGACTATTTTCGACCGCTGCCGGATACGCGCTTACTTTGGGGTGGTCGCATTGAGTCTTTCGGTGCCGATGAAAGCACTATTGAGCGCAAGCTACGTCGTGATATGGAGCGGGTATTTCCCGAGCTGGAAGGGGTGGCAGTTGACCATGTGTGGCAAGGTTTTATGGGCTACTCACGTCATCAGATGCCGCAGATCGGGCAGCTTGAGCCAGGGATTTGGTATGCACAGGGATTTGGGGGGCACGGCGTTTCCACCAGTAATATCGGCGGCACGCTGCTGGCGCGAGCGGTTGCAGATGGCGATAACACCTATAAATGGTTTGAGCCGTTTGGCTTGGCGCCGGTATATGGGTACTTGGGCCGTATGGCAGCCCAGGGCACCTATTGGTGGTTGCAGTCGAAAGATTGGTTGAAAGAGCGCATTTGCTAATTTCCGACTCGGACGAATAGATCATCGTGGGAATTTAAGCTCAGGCTTGGATTTAGTCGCCCTAACATGTTGTGTCAACCACCGTGCGTTGGTCGTGGCCACAGGGCATGTTAGGAACGCAAAAAGTGATTTGTTAATATTTGTTATCGTAGCTGCGAGGTTTTTGTGCCTCGTTGTACTATAAGCATCAATCGTTAATAAAGGCGCAAGGCGGGACAATTAAACTGTGGAGAAGGGGGTTAGCGAAATCAGCTGGGGGAAGTTGTGTGTTGTGGCTACTATCCTGCTCGTCGAGATTGTTGCAAGTAGCGTTCTAGCCGAAGTTTTCGCACCTGGATTTTGCGACTCTGTCATACCTCCAGCACCAGGGATTTACGAGCCCAATGATGATCCAGCGAATGCAACCCGCATAGAACCAGCTCAAGATGGCTTGGTTTTTCAGCTTCACGGGTTTGCGAATGATACCGATGAAGACTGGATCAAATTTGCTGTGTCGGGCGGGATCGGGTCCTTTTCAATTTTCTTGCATGATGAGTTGTCGCCAAACTTCCCCGCGCCAGGTCCCGGGGTGATGCCATTTACGTTGAGTGAACCCTTTGTAGGCAGCGGAATGTGTGCCCGATTTTACGACGAAGGCGGTACCGAGCTTCAACTCAACGGGAACGCCGGGGCATTCGACGCGTTTAGCCAATGCTTTTTAGACGCAAATAATTCAATCGTCTTAAACTTCAGTCCACCTTCAGACGGAGATTACTTTGTACGTCTGCAGCAGTTACGTAACGTGGGTGTGGATGCAAACAGCAATGCCTCGGACGATCAATCTGAATATTGCCTGCCGGAGACGGACACGTCATACGCAATTAAGGTGGTTCCCAATACGGCGCCCTTAACAGGGACACTCCAGGGCGTAATTACCGATCTGGAGTCCGGTCAGCCTGTTGCAGGTGCGACAGTCATCGCCAGCGAAGCCAACATATTCACCTTTTCTAGACCCGTGACGGGCGAGTACCGAGAAGTGCTTACGCCACAGTCAGATATCGTAGTCACGTACTCAGCAGACGGCTACGACAGCGTACAGGCAATAGTTTCCATAGCGGAGAGCGAGACTGCAGTTTGTAATATCGCACTTTCCTCCAGTCATACTGGCTCAGCGGATTTGGCACCATTTGGCGTGACTCTCTCATCTGATCGAGTGGTTGAGCGCGCCCAAATTAGCTACGAAACATTCATTGCTAACAAGGGGGATGGTGCATCAACGGAATCTGGTGTCACCTTTCACCTCTCAAGAAACGCCGACATCTCCGAAGCGGATTATTTGATTGGAACTGCGATGGCACCGTCGATTGCTCCAAATAGTTCTGTGCGGGTGGCCTCTTCATCGGAGTTAGTGCCTGGTATCACCGGGTTTTTCTATGTGGGCGCATGCATTGACGCTATTGATGGCGAGAGTAATCAGACCAACAACTGTGCAAGGACCAATAGCGCGCCACTGCTCGTGGAGCAGGATCCGGACATAGCTTTTTACTCTGGGTTTGAGTCGCTCCTGTCTACAATAGGAAAGAAATCACGCCGAACGATTTTTGGAAAAGGCTGTGCGTTGTTGTAGCTCTCGCTCCCAGTCATCAATCGTTGTGATAGGCATGACCGCAGGAAAAAGTCTTAGTCGGGACCAAAGTGGGTTAGATAATATTAGGTGAAACGTATGAAACTGGCGGCATTTGCATCGATAGTCTTTCTTCTAATTACTGGCTTAGCGGGCCATGATGCCAATGCGACAAGTCTCAATTCTCAGTCGCAGTGGTATGTCAGTTGGACAACGGCAATAAATGAGAATACAGGGGGGACGACTCCGATAATCGCCGTTGAAGCTTCTGGTAGAACATATATCCACAATCTACAAACGGAGACCTTTACCGTCCTGAATGCGGATGGTTCAGAAAACACTGCTGCTCGCGATCTTATTGTTCCCCAAGGTCTGACTGGTCGAATAAGGGCTATTGCATTTAATAATGCTCAAGACGTCAATACAAATAGAAGTATCTTGTTGGCGACTGGTCACGAACTAGAGTATTGCCACGCTAGATTGCAACAAGACCAATCGTTCAGCGTATGCGAAAATTCCATCTTCGTTGATCTTGGAACAGATCGCTCTATTCAGGGGGGCGCTTTCAATTCTTCGTCAGACAAACTGTATGTGACGCACGGCCCGAGTTCTGGTTCGGGAGCGTGGAGAATATCTGTTTTTGATCGTAGCCTTACTTTAATTGATGAGGTTGAAGCCAGTGATGTGCTGCCCCAGGCTATATTCACCCGTATAAAAACTAACTCGGCCGATGAAGTATTTGTTTTTGACCCCAGTACCTGCGCGTCTAGCGCTAGCACTGGCCAGATTAGAGTGTTTGATAGCAATTGGGGCTTGCTCAGAGAATATGTGCTTTCAAACTGTAGTCATCAGAACTTCGCGCTATTTAGCGATGGACTTCTGATTCCTCGAAATGGGTTTGATCCATTAGGTTGGAGGCTGGTAGCCCAAACAACAGCGCTTTCGGGAAAATTGGATGGGATTATTTATGCCCTCGCCAATCAACATTCTCGGTTTGACTACGCTGTGGTCAATGATCAGTCGTTCCTGGTCGCTACTTCGTCTGACGCGAGCGGAAGATTTAAAGTTATTAAGTATAGTCGTTCATATGGGATTCCAGATGTTCCGGTGGCGGCCATTCCAGTTCCAGTAGTCAACTCAGTCACTCAGTCACCTGGATCAACAAATGTTGTAATTGATTTCTCCGTCATGGATGCGGACTCTGTCGATGTAAATGCTGCCCTAGTTGCATTTTCGGGGGGTGAAAGAAGCCTGAGTTCACTTTTTCCAATTAGTTCGCTGAGTCCCGTAATTGGAAACTCCGAACCCACAAACACTTCCATTCAAACTGTGTGGTCTGCTGAGGCGGATCTCCCAGGGGATATGGATTTCCTGGATGTCTCTATCGCAGTTTTGGCACAAGACTCCGGGCGCGGGCTTATCGGGTTACATCAACTGGTTATTCCCCAATCTGTGTGTCCTGATACCGTCGCCGGTGGTGATTTAGTCATCACGGCAACGCCAGTAGATGACATGAGACTGCTAGACGCTTGGTTTTGGCTGGTTGCTAAGAATGATCCAGGGATAACTTTTTCAAATGGTGAAATTCGCGATGCTGGAACTGCTGCATTGCTTGCTAGTGGCACTACGACAACCGAAGACGGTCGGACATTTCTTTATGCCCGTGTAGGCATGCGAGAAGCGCTGCCCGGAGAAATCGAGTGTGCACGGGAAGCAACCACTCCGGGCTTGGTCAATCAGTTTGTGCCGGAAGTAAGATTTGGAGACAAGCCGGCAACGGTGAACGAACTTGGATTTGATACTGGAACCTATACGGATGCCAGATTCCTCGTGATGCAATCGCCCTAACTGATGAGCTACCGCGGCATTGCATGGATGTTGATTGGTCTGGTCTGGGGCGGAATATGCAGCGGGCAGGTTCTGGTGGACCAGATTTCGAATCCTCTGGGAATCATTAGCATTCAAGATAACGTCACCTCGGGGACTTCCTATACAACCTTAGTCGCTCCCATTTCATCGGATAATTTGCGGTTCACCCATTGGCGAGTCGAATCAACAACTTCTGGCTCCCCCATCGTAGATTGCGCAAGCGGCTTTTGTGTAGATGCCCTCGGGCTTGCGCAGAATCCAGTGACTTTCATTCCAAACGAGGACGTGACAGCGATTGCGAACTATCTGGATGAGTCTGAAGACTTGGACAGCGACGGGATCCCGGACTATCTCGAAATTCGCTATTTTCAGAACTTAACTACAATATCCGATACATCCAATTTTGATATGGATGATATCTCCGATCTTTCAGAGTCTGATTTGGCAACAAACCCTCGGCTGTTTAACCTACTCGAGCCTGGTGGAATCAGCACAGGGGAGTCAGCCACTCTCTCAGTGATATTGAATCCAAATTTCTATCGCTATGAGGAGGCTTCAGACCCTCCTGGATTCGTCAGCGAGACCGGTGTTTATTCTTTGGGAACAACATTGAGTACTTCGATTGCTGATCCTGCTGCAGGTTCTTTGCGATTTGTCGGTTGGGAACTAAATGGCTCCAAATTGATGAACCCACTCGGCTATGCCGCAAACCCGGGAGCTGTGGTTATAGCCAGTCAAGATAATCTTGCACTCGCTCGCTATCTAAGTGCCGATGAAGACAACGACGCGGATGGTGTACCTGACTGGTTTGAAGAGTTTTATTTCGATTCGCTTACAGAAGATACAAGTAGTGATAGCGAAGGGGTGATGGGTGACGGGATCGATCTAGCAACGGAACTGCGACTGGGATTGAATCCGCAAATGACAAACGTCCTTGTACCTGGGGGTATTTCCATCGGGGAATCCGAGGTGGTTCAAATTGCACTGGATGTTTCCGTTGGATACTCGATTGCCAGCAGCCCCATCAGCATTGTGCCAACCGAATCTGGCAGTGTCACACCTGGAACATTAATCACTACGGGAAATGCTCCCAAAAATGCTGGTCAGCTTAGGTTTGTACATTGGCGTATTACCGTTGACGGGGTTGCCGGCACTCCGGTCCGAGACGTTCTCGGCATACCGACAGTTGCAGCTTCTGCAATAGTCAACGAGCCAACAGACTTTGTCGCCACGTATCTGGACCAAGACTTGGACTTTGATCAAGACTCGGTCGCAGACTGGTTTGAAAACGCCTATTTTGATGAGATTTCGTTCCAAGATGGAGATTTTGATCCGGATGCGGATGGAATCAATATTTCCGCTGAATCCAGCCTGGGGCTCAGCCCCGTGCTAGAAAACAGATTGATACCGGGGGGTATCTCCATTGGCGAATCAGCCACACTATCCTTAGACTTTCGGCCCTTCCCTCGGGTTCAAGAAGTTCTGGTTAATGGCCGGCCTGATTTGTTTTTCCAAAGCTCGCCTCAAATATCGGATGGCAGTTATCTGACTGCTTCGGGTACCACGCCTTTGCTCCTGGATTTTGACGCAGATGGGGACCTGGATCTGTTTGTTGGACTGGCCGGCGGCGGGGTCGATTCTTATGCCAACGATGGATCGCCAGTCTTTGCTAACTTTGTGGAAAACGATGTTGCTGATTCGTCCTTAGCAATTACGCTTGAGGGGCTGTCCGCTCCTACACTCGGGGCAGGAGAGGCCAACAATGACGGCTTTGAAGACTTGGTTGTTGGGGGTGATACCGGCCTGGTTCATTTATTTGCAGGCGCTGAGGCGGTTGCCACAATGAACCTGCTGGACTCAGTGGACACAGGGCTGGTGCGCACAGTACCGGGACTCGTCGATATTACAGGCGATGGTTTAGATGACCTGCTTGTGGTTGGGCCAGACGGCCGAGTGGATGTATTTGCTCATTCCGGTAATTTTACCGATCCCTATACCGCGCCGGCGACCGCGACGTCGGTGTTGCCGTCATCGGTGCCAGATGCACGCTCTCTATCCGCCGCCGATTTGGATGAAGACGGACTCATTGATATCGGCATTTCTGATAGTCGTGGAAATATCTGGCAGTTCATTCGTCAGCCTGATGACTCGTTCCTGCTACTTAACAAGATCTATGGGGGGACTTTTGATGGGTTCGCGACGGACTTGGCTGCCGCCTTCGGAGATCTGGATGGTGAT
>CAZVYE010000198.1:0-6696 GCA_964630895.1 uncultured Gammaproteobacteria bacterium
GCCTCCTCAAGAAGCGCCTTTGATCCGTATTTGACTACGATCCGGCTACCAGTTGCGTCGTCAATAATCCATATTTCCTCCCCCAGGAGTCTTAGCCTCTCAAAAGGGTCTTCTCCAAACTCTTTCTCATAATTGTCCATTGCCGCGTATACGTCGAATGGACTCTCATTGACTTCCTTTACAACCATATCCGCCAAACCCAAGAGAAATGATTTAGAGGGCGTCGAGATCTTCATCACAAAATTGGGATCATCGACAAACGGTGGCTTATCGCTTTCATCAGGTTGCGGGGGCACTCTGATCCTGTCTTGATCCGGTAGGTCTATCTCCAATCTTACGCTGGAGCCGTCTGGTGTGTTCACGGACCCAAACCAGATGAACTTCGACTCGGCTAGCCCCGTGACATCCAACTGCTCCTGATAATCAAGCGGCATATATGCACGATAAGCGTCAATTATAGAACTAGGCGCAATCCACGCTGCAAAGCCCCAACCACTATCCTCCATAGAGCTTTCATACATAGAAAGCTCAGACTCGCTAGAAGGCCGTTCAATCCAATCCTTGACTAAACTCGGCTGCGCGGCGGAACCCGCCACAGCTACCAATCTTTGAGTGCCTGAATCTAGCCCAACGTAGATGGGCATGGGTCCAGCAACTAAGGAGTAAACGCTCGTACCATTTACCAGTCCGAAACTACGCAAATGCGGAAGGTTGCTTGTTAAATCATCGAGCCTATTACCTAGCTCTTTGACACTGTCGAATTCAACTTGCGCTGTGACAACCATATCTGGAAGTACGCTACCATCTGAGGGAAGCAACATTGCCATTTCAATCGGGGATACCGCATCGGTCATAAAGAATTTCGCAATCTGCTGATAATCCGGCGGAATGTCTTCGAGAATCGAAGCATTTATTGCCTGACTGAGCCTGCGCATTTCGGCCCTCACTTCTGGCTTACTGAACGCGGTATGTGCAATATCTTGTTTTGCGCCACCTATAAAAGTGACCAAGGGGGGAATACGAAAGTAAGCGAGCGAATTTTCGGGCAGTCTGTGGGTCAACCATGCTGCGGATTGCGCACTTTCCGGATAAATATTTCTCGGACTTGAGTTTAAATCCTTATTGTTGTCACAACCTACTATTGCAATGAACAGGCCAGATGCAAGAGCAATCGTAAGATTCTTCAATTCGGGCTCTCTCTATTTCTATTTTTCTATTTTAGGCGGGCACACCTTGGTATGCCCTCTGCCACCAGCTATCTACACGATGCCGGCAGGAGGTTCCTTTGTATATTTTCTGCGTAGCAATTCCAGGAAACCAAGTATTCATCTAATGACGGTTCCAGATAGATGGTCCCTTCTGTAACCTCACCCGCCGTTGCTTCGAGCAAATCGATGGAAATCACGCCTTTATCGATATCAAACCGGACACCGGGTGGGAACGGGTTTTCGGCAGCCCACTTATCCACATCATCTGCACTTGGTAGCCCACCCTCGATCAAGATGTGTTCCGAAACTGCTATCTTGGCGCTGGACGCCTGTGCCAGAGCGGAACTTACTTCTGAGCGCACGTTGTATTCTTGATAGGCTGAAGTGCCGTCACATCCAACTAGCGTAAAAACCAAACCTGGAATTAGGCCAAGTGCCAAATACTTCATGTCAGTCGTCCTTTTTTACTACTTACGGATGTGAAGCGGGCACACCTTGGCGTGCCCGCTGCCACAAGCTACCTGCACATTGCCGGCAGGGCATTACTATTCATACCCTCTGCGTAGCACATCCACGTGACCGCACCGGCGTCCATCACCGGCTCCAGGTAGATAGTCCCCTCTGCAATTTCACCAGAGGTGGCTTCATACATGTCGATTACGATTGCGCCGTAGTCACTATCAAAGCGCACGCCTGCTGGGAACGGGTTGCCAGTAATCCACTGATCAACTTCTTCCGCAGTAGGTAGTCCGCCAACGCTCATCATGTGCTCACTAACCGCAATCTTCGCGCTGCTCGCCTGCACCAGTGCGGTACTTACCTGGGCGCGGACGAGGTAATCCTGGTAGGCGGGAATAGCGATTGCAGCCAAAATGCCTACCACAGCAACACCTGCCATGGCATTTCCACCGGACAGCAAATCGTAAGGGCTGTGTTCATAGTGCAGCTCAAGACCTACACCGTTGGCATCCGAATTAATTTGCAGCGCCAAACGTCCCCGTTCGCTGATACCAGCCTGCTGCGCTGTGGGAAACGCCGTGATATCTACACCCGCTTGCGCGTAGTCAGACAGGGCCTGCAAGCCTTTAAGATAGGCATAATAGCCATCACGAGCCAGATTGTGACCTTCGCCACCAAGGGCAATCACACTGTTTGTCCAATCCAAATCCAGGCCGTCTTCTATGTATTGAACCAGCGTGGTGCCATTTGCCAGCGATTCGCGAGCGGCTAATACGTGAGGCAATCCAGCCTGGACCGTATATTCACCCTCTTCGACCCAGTAAACGTGAGTCTTACTGCCTTCCAACAGACCCGCAACCCAGGGTGGCGCGTCTTGCATTTCTGACATCGCCTCTTCGTCTAAGAACATGGTCTGACTAAATGACATGTGTTTTATGGTCGTTCCGTCCATGTCAACATCTGTAGCCGCCACGCCAAGCTTCTCTGTCATGGCCTGATGTATCTCGTCATATCTTGCTTTGTTGCGAATTTTCGATGCGGCCCAAAAACCCGCATCGTCTTGCACAAGCCAAACGTCAGGGCCTGTTACTTCAAATATGTCGAGCACATCAAAGCCAATCAGCTTTTCCAGCTCGGCAAGACCATCGTCTAGCTTTTGCTTGTCACCAGGGTCGTTCTGCGGAATTAAATCAAGCAATGCAGAGACCTGCTTGCGCGTAGGAAGGCTTAGGCGCATCAGCATGCTTGGCTGCCCGGCAATCTTCAGTGGTGGGATTTCTGCCGTTTCCACCGGCACAAATTGCCGCCAGGCCACTTCTGGCATCTGGATATGCAGACGTAAGCTGGAATGGCCTTTGGCGTTCACGCTGCCAAACCATGCTGACGTGGCCTGGTCTAAACCGAATTGGCTCATTTGAGCCTGCGATTCTGGTGGCAAGTAAGCGCCATAGAAAGCCAATATGTCTTTCGGTGCCAACCAGAGCGCGGGGCCCCATCCACTATCGTTCAATTTTGCTTCGTAGGTAGATAGCGCGCTGGGTGATACTTCAGCGGCAGCAAGCGAACTGACTTCGTCCGCGGTTGCAGCAAACCCAGCAATCGCCGCTACCTGGCGCGTCGCGGGATCGTATTGGAGGTACATGGGCATTGGGCCAGCCAGCAAAGACTGAGTGCCGGCGTCGTCAGCCGCACCCATGCTACGCATTTGCGGATGTGCCGCTGCCAGTTGCTCTGTCCACGCGCTAATGTCGTCAATTGCGCCGTCTTTCATGCGCGTCGACAGGATAAAATTGGGCACGGCCGAGCCGTCAGCCGGCTTCACCAGCGCGATTTCTAGCGGAGTTTCTGCATCGGTCAAAAAGAACCGGGCAGCTTTTCGATATTCTTCTGGCAGTTGCTCCAGCAAATTTACATTGACGGCGTCGCCCAGCTTGGCAATTTCCTGCTGGGATTGCGCGTTATCAAATGCGGGATGCGCAGCATCACCCTTGGCTGCGCCCAATGCCTGAATGAGCGGCGGAATACGGATATAGGCGAGTGTTTCGGCCGGAAGCCGCTGACTCAGCCAGGCTACATTTTCAAGTTCCAGCGAGGCCAGAGCATTCTCTGCCACATCGACTATATCGGCCTCTTTTTCGCATCCTGCTATACACGCGCTGCCAGCCAAGACTGCAGCGATTAATTTCGATTTCATGACATTCCCCTATCAGAGACTTCCCAAAACCTGCAAAATAGCAGGCCCACCCGGTCAAGTCATCTGCAGGAACGTCTCATGAGAATCGTTACGCACACATGTTCCAATACCGAGATCGTTTGTGCGCTGGGGGCCGCGGACCAAATCGTTGGAGTCGATGACCATTCAGATTTTCCTGTCGAAGTCATCGAAAATGTTGCAAAAATCGGCCCGGACCAAGAAATCGACGTCTCCAAGGTAGCTGGCCTAAATCCTGACCTTGTCATCACATCTCTGACAATCCCCGGGCATGAACAGTGTGTGGAACGGCTGCAATCCGCCGGTCTGAATACCCTGGTGATCGAGCCCAACTCCTTGGCTGACGTCGCCCAAAGCTTTCGCACTATCGGGAGCGCCATTGGCAAGGAGTCCGCAGGCGAAGAACTTGCGCGATCATTTGAAGCGGAACTGGAACAGGCAAGCACTGCGGATAATCAGAAAGACAGGCCCGCAATTTTGCTGGAATGGTGGCCGAAGCCTGTCATAGTCCCTGGCGGCAAGTCCTGGGCCTCTGATTTGATCGAGTTGGCAGGTGGCAGCAACCCATTGGCGGATGAACCAGTAAAGAGCCGACCGGTTGAGGATGAAGAAGTGCTGTCATGGAACCCCGATGCGGTAGTGATATCGTGGTGTGGCGTGCCGCTGGAGAAGTATCGAACCCGGGTAGTCTCCCGCAGAGAAGCGTGGGCCAAGGTCCCGGCGTTGAGGCACGAACAGATTTTTCCCATCTCGGAGGCACTACTCGGTCGCCCTGGCCCCAGATTAGTCGATGGGCTGCGGCAGCTAAAGGATGTAGTGAAGTCCGTGTGCGATCTGCCGGTGTCAACCCAGTAGCCCAACAACGCGTTTCACCCCTAAAGACGCAGAATATCCAGCCAGCACAATGCAAAGAGAGCAATCACAATCACTGCCTCAAATCGATCCTCCAGAATTGGATCAGGCAATGAGCCGCGCCAAAACGGCTTACGCCGCGACACGCTATGCTGGGCCAGATCTTTTTGCGCAGAAGCTGCCTGCACAATCCAAGCTACGCTCGTTGAACACACCAACCTTTGCCCTTGGTCTTGTGATATTGGCACTACTAACCGTGCTTATATGGCCTGCCAGTTCGCCGGAGTGGCAAACTTCTGAGCGATCCGCTTTCAGTTGGTCCCAATCCATGCAACACAGCCCACCGGATCTGCCAACGGAACGCGTTGCCTTCCAGATTCCCAAGGTACCCAGTAGACCCGCTTTTTCCAGCGCAGAAACAAACCCAGAATCTAATGGCAATGCCGGATAGCACAGACGACTGGGCGCTGCTTGAGCAATCCAGTTCGGATCGCGACGCCCTGTCGCTGCTGTTTTCCCGCCACCGGGACTACGTTTTCCGCATTTGCCTGAGCGTGTGTGGCAACCGCCAGCAGGCCGAAGATCTAACTCAGGACATTTTTGTCGCACTTCCCCAGAGCTCCGCCCAGCCGAATGCCAAATTCAGAACCTGGCTTTTCACGGTTGCGCACAACAGGGCGCTGGACCTGAAGCGTAAACAAAACAGGCGTCGCCGGCTGCGCATGCTACTGCCCTGGGGTGAGCACCAAACGGTGTCTGACTGGCATGCTGATATGGCGGCAGTATTCCGGCTGGTTGGGGACTTACCAGTTCGACAACAACAGGTCCTTATGCTGCGATATTTTGAGGAAACCAACACCATCGAAACCGCCCAGGCATTGGGCATATCTACTGGATCTGTAAAAACCCATTTATCTCGAGCGCTGGCTACCCTGCGCTCACGAATGCACTTAGGTGCTGATCTGACCACCGAAAAACTGTCTATCAAAGGAGAACCATCATGAAGCGAATCATTCTATCGACTACTTTACTTATGCTGAGCCTTACCACCGCGTCTGCTGAAGACAACCCAGGCCAGTTTGTCAGCCTGATGAGTCAATACCTGGACCTGGCAAATCAGGTGGTAGACGTCGCAGAGCACGATGAGGCAGCAATTTTCCTCGCCATTGAGGGGATCTTTGAAATCTACGAAAAGCGTCGAGATGCACCGGGTGCTGTAAAACACCTACAGGGTATATTGGACAATCATGGCAGCAATCGAGTAGTTCGAAATCTGGTCCGATTCAAGCTCCGAGACATTTACAAAGAAACCGGCGAGATGGATAAGGCGCTGGAGCAATTGGACTTGATCATTAAGGAAAATGCCAGTTGAGCAATCGTTAAGTAGCACAAGGACGGCAAATTTCGTACATTGTAATCCTTGAGAAGAGGAGTTTGCCCCATGCGCATAGTAGGAATGTTGCTAGCACTACTAGCAATACAGTCGCCAGTCGCTGAGTCGGAAGTGTATGAGTCCCACCAGGCTGCGACCGAAGCCGTCGACAGGTACGACCTACAGGCGAGAGTTGACCAGTTCTTAGCGCTATCTCATGTGGTACCTGCCGACCATCTTAGCGATGCAATTCAGGGATTCAGCAGAGACGAGACGCTGCCACTGATTTTGCGAGAGCGCGTTGTGTTCGAATTTGCCTACCAACTGCGCAACGAACTACCAGATAGTCAGTTGTGGTCGGTACTGGAGCAGTTGAAACATACAGCGCCCAAAGTGTTTATTCCCAATGAACATAGAACCACGCAACTTATTCCCGCTTTTCCGGTGGCCACCGCAGCCGCGGGAACGCAAAACGTATGGATATATGAAGTATCGAGACAGAATGCCATGAGTGCGTTTCATACTGGAGACATTGAGTTCTTGCGCTCTCAGGTCTCACCGGATGCCCACCGCCAGCAGCGTACAGGCGTTGC